>JAZJZU010000039.1:0-56217 GCA_040389605.1 Gemmatimonadota bacterium | reverse complement strand
CGACACCGGCTGCGGGTCGTCCACGCGCAGCTCGATGGCTGGTACGAACTGCGACTCGACATTCAGCGCGCCCCGTAGCATCCGATACCCGACGGAGATCCCCCCACGTGAACACCGCATCATCGACCACCGCGCATCCCCGCTCCCTCATCATCGGGGTCGTGGGTGGCTCTGGTTCGGGAAAGACCACCGTGGCGCGTGCGATCCACGAATCGACGGGGCTCGACGCGGCCTTCGTCGACCAGGACGCCTATTACAGCGACCTTGCGCACCTCTCGCTCGACGAGCGGAAGCAGGTGAATTTCGATCACCCCGATGCCCTCGACAACGATCTCCTCGTGCAGCACCTGGAGCAGCTCTCTGCCGGTGTCGCGATCGAGAAGCCGACCTACGATTTTGCCGCGCATACTCGTGCCGCGGCCACGGTCCGGGTCGAACCCAGGGACATCGTGATTGTGGACGGGATCCTGCTGTTCACCGAACCCCGCCTCCGGGAGCTCTTCGATATCAAGCTGTACGTCGACGTGGCGGATGACATCCGCTTCATCCGTCGGCTGCAGCGCGACGTGGAAGTCCGGGGCCGTTCAATGCCCGACGTGGTTCGTCAGTATCTCGCGACCGTGCGACCGATGCACCTGGAGTTTGTCGAGCCCTCCAAGCGCTACGCCGACATCATCCTCCCCGAAGGAGGCCACAATCGCATCGGCGTGGAGATGATCATCGCGCGCGTGCGGCTGGAATTGCAGCGGAGACAGTCGGATCGGTCATCGCCTTCCCGATGACTGAAGCGCTCCAGGATCGGTTCACGAATTCCCCGTCGCTCCGAAGGGTTGCGGCACGGTTCCGGGCCCTCTCGCCCGTTCCGCCTGGGCCTCTCGTGACCCGCTTCGCACCCTCACCCACGGGCGAGCTTCACCTCGGACACGTGGCCCACATCCTCTGGCTCTGGGGTGTGGCCGAGACGCTCGACGCCCGTGTGCTGATCCGGATGGAGGATCACGACCGCGGTCGCTGTCGGCCCGAATTCGAGCGATCGATTCTGGACGACCTCCGCTGGCTGGGATTCGAGGGCGACCGCGCGTCCACACGTTCGCTCGATGACCACCCCTCCGCGTTTCGACAGAGCGACACGCCGGAGCGCTATGCTGTGGCCTTCGAGTTGCTGCGATCCGTGACCGATGTCTACGGTTGCACCTGCACCCGCTCCCTGCTCGGTCCGGCCGATCCGGATCGTGAACGGAGGTACCCGGGGAGCTGTCGCGGCGTGGCCGTGGATCGTCCGGAGCGTCACGTCGTGAGGGCGCATCTGCCCGCTGGAGAGGTGGTGACTGAGGACCTGCTCCTCGGGAGACTTTCCCAGGACCCGCAAGTAGTGTGCGGCGACATCGTGGTACGCGACGCGCTCGGTCAGTGGACCTATCAGTTCGGCGTGGTGGTGGATGACCTGGTCCAGGGAGTGAATCTGGTGGTGCGGGGCGAGGACCTGGTGCAGTCGACCGCACGGCAGGCACTCCTGGGCCGACTCCTTGGTCGGCCAGTGCCAGTCCTCACCGTGCACCACCCGCTCCTCACCGACGACGGCGGGCGGAAGTTCAGCAAACGCGACCGGTCGCTCACGGTGCAGGCAATGCGCAGCAGCGGGATGTCGGCCAACGACGTGATTTCAGCGGCATGGAGCCAGGCGGGCCTCGACGGCTAGCGCCCGGCCAGCCCACCACGACGCGCAATTGACCGATAGGGCGTTGTCATCCTGAGCGAAGCGGCCGCAGCCCCGGCAGAGCTACCTCGAACCGCCGTAGAGCAACTGATACATCGCGTAATTGCGGAGAATGATCCTCACGTAGTCGCGCGTCTCCACGTAGGGAATCCGTTCGACAAAGACTTCGGTGTCCGCGAGTGGTGCTCGAGCGGCGTCGGCGCTGCGTGACTTGCCGTCGAGCTGACTCGCCGACCAGCGCGCGACGGGCGTGCCGCCGGCATTGTAGGCGGCGAGCGCCCGTTCCACTTCCGGATATCGCGTGAGGGCGGTCGCGAAGTGCCGCATCCCGAGTGCCAGGTTGATATCAGGAACCCAGAGGAGTGCCGGATCGAAGTCCGCGATTCCTGCGCTGCGTGCGAGGTCCCGGCCAGTACTGGGCATCACCTGCATCAGGCCCCGTGCATCGGTGCGCGAGGTGGCGTGCGGTACAAATCCGCTTTCCTGCCGGATCACCGATGCCGCGAGCATCGGGTCCACTCCGGCACGCTCGGCCGTCGCACGCATCGCCGATTCGTAGGGCAGCGGATAGAGCAGCTGCCAGAGGGGTGCGCCTCGTGGGGCACCGGCGCTCGCGGCGCGGAAACCCGCCTGCTGGGCGCGCGATGCCAGCCCCGTTGCCGCGTAGGCCTGTCCGAGCGCCAGCAGGGCGTCGGCGCCTTGCGCGGAGCTGCTGAGTCGGTCGAGTTCGAGGCGCGACTCGACGTCGAGCCCGAGGGAGTCGAGCCGTGCGGCGCGTGAGAGGGGAGCCTGCAGCGAGTCAGGGATCGTGATGGTGACCAGGGAATCGACGCGCCAGGGAATGGTGTCGAGCCGGGCCGCTGCCCGCAGGGCGTAGTAGCTCTCCGGACCATTCGCGACCAGCGCGCGGAAGCCGGTGCGGGCCAGGGCGGTGTCGCCGACGGCGAGGCGGGCGCGGGCCAGCCAGTAGCGCATCGCGTCGCCCTCGCTGCCCTGGCTCCGCTGCGTCGCGGCGTCGAGTTCGCGAGCCGCCGAATCGGGATGCCCCTGTTGCAACGCAATCAGCGCAGCGAGGAGCACTGCCCGGGGGCGTTCGGCGGCCGAGGGGTAACGATCCGCAAGCGTGAGGAAGAGCGCGCGTGCAGAATCGACCTGCCCCGCGTCGATCGCGAGATCGCCGAGCAGGTAGAGCGAGATGGCCGCGGCCACAGTGTCCCGCGGATAACGCGCTGCCACGCTCCTGAGCGCGGGAATGGCAGCGGAGCCGTTGCCTGCGCGCAGTTGCGCCCGGGCGCGGTAATATGCGGCATGCCCCGCGAGCGCCGGCGCCGTCACACCCCGGAATTGCGCCGCCGCTTCGGGCCAGCGGTTCAACTGGCCGAGCACGACACCGTAGCTGAACCGGTCAGGCCCGGTGAGGGGGCCGCGCTTTGCGGCGGCTGCAAAGGCATCCATCGCCTGCACTGACCTGCCCACGGCTGCCGCACGTCGCGCGACCGTGAGCTGTTGCACTCGTGTGAGGGTCGGCGCGAGGCGATCGACCAGGTCGAGTGCCTCGCGTGCCAGGCTGGTACTGGTGCCCGCTCCCAGGAGCGCGAGAATGTCGGCGATGACCCGGCTGCTGTCGGCACGCGTTCGTGCGGCTCTCCACCTGGCGCGCAACGCGGGTACCTGTGCACCGGTGCGCTGATACACCGCGGCGGCACCGGCAAAATCGCGGGCGCGTTCGCGGGCCAGGGCGTCGGTCCACGGCACGCGCGGGCGCGCCGCGGGGAGGGTGACGCGAGCGAGCAATTTCGTGCGCGACACCGAATCATCGGTGACACCTGCCGCACGGAGCAGGATCCAATCGGCCACATCGGGGAGCAGGGCCGCAGCTCGCGCGTAGGTGGCGGCCGCAGAGTCGCGTCGATCGAGTCGATCGAGCGCGCGCGCGAGTATCAGCAGTCGTTCGCCCTGTTCTTCACCGTTCCGCTGGCCCGCTCCTGTCGTGGCGGCGAGCAGCGCCTGCTGCAGCGCATCGTCGTTGCGCTGCTGCGCGAGCGCGGCTTCGGCGAGCAGGCGTCGGCCGAGGCGATCGAAGCTGGTGTCCAGCCAGCGCTCGCGCGCCAGCAGTTGCTGCACCTGGCTCCATCCTTCCCACCCTGCGGCGGCCCGCGCCGCGAGGATGATCGCATCCGGGGTACGCGTCGCGGTGTCGGCCAGCACCGGCGCGAGCAGCTGCGACGCGCGCCACGGCTGCCCACTGGCCATCGCCGCCTCCGCCCCGGTCAGTGGTGACTGGGACGGAAGCCGGCAGGCAAGCAGGAGGAGCAATCCTATGGGGCGTTGCCACACGGTCAGACGCATAGCGCAAGATACTCCGGCGCAAGGTGCGTCTGGAGACGCTCAAGTCACCGCTTCTTCGACAGGTGGATGGAAATCGCCTTCCACACGCGCCATCACGACCGACGCGAGGCAGTTGCCCAGCAGGTTCACCGACGTTCGCGCCATATCCATCACGGCGTCGACGCCGAGGATCACGGCCACGCCTTCGAGCGGAAGCCCGAACGAGGCCAGCGCACCCGACAGGATCACCAGCGAGGCGCGGGGGACAGCGGCCACGCCCTTCGAGGTGAGCATCAGCGTCAGCATCATCACCAGCTGGTTGCCCAGTGTCATCTCGACGTGCGCGGCCTGTGCCACGAAGACCGACGCCACGGCGAGGTACAGCGTGGATCCGTCGAGATTGAACGAGTAGCCCGTCGGGAGTACGAAGGCGACAATCCGCTTCGGGACGCCCAGCTTCTCGAGGTTCTCCATCGCGAGTGGCAGCGCGGCCTCGGAGGACGCGGTCGAGAAGGCAATCAGGTACGGCTCCTTCACCCACTTCCAGAACAGCTTGATGGGTACCTTGAACAGCAAGGCGATCGGGAGCAGCACCAGCAGGACGAACACGATCAGGGCGCCGTAGAGCGTCAGGACGAGCGCGCCAAGGTTGCTCAGGACCCCCAGGCCACTATGGCCGATCGTGACCGCAATCGCGGCGCCGATCCCGAACGGGGCAAAGAGCATCACCAGGCCGGTGAACTTGAACATCACTTCGGAGAGTGACTCGCAGAAGCCCAGCATCATCTCCTTCGGCTTGCCCTTGACCTGCGCGAGCGCGATCGCAAAGAGCAGGGAGAAGAAGACGATCTGGAGCACTTCGTTCTTGGCTGCGGCCTCGAAGAACGACTGCGGGACCGTGTGTTCGAGGACGCTGGCAACGGTGGCCTTGGTCTGCGCGAGCTGCTCACCGGTGGCTGCCGAACCCGCGAGGGTAATACCGTCACCAGGTCGCACGAGGTTCACGGCGCCCAGGCCGATGAACAAGGCAATGGTCGTCACGATCTCGAAGTAGACAATGCTGCGGAACGCCAGGCGGCCGACGCGCTTGAGGTCGTCCCCGTGTCCGGCGATGCCGACCACGAGCGATCCGAAGATCAGTGGTACGACAATGGACTTGATCATCCGGAGGAAGATGGTGGCGATCGGTGCCAGCATCGCACCGACATCAGTGCTGGTCCATACGGCGTTGTCGAGCCATCCGATCGTGACACCCACAATCATCGAAATCACGATCCACCACGAAAGCGAAATCTTCCGCAGCCCGTTCAGCATGCCAGCTCCTTCAGGTGGGGATCAGCCGGCGAGGCTGCCGGCCTTCTGTTGCACGCGTTCCAGCAGGGAATGCCAGCTTGCCGCAAACTTCGCGACGCCATCAACTTCGAGGAAGGCCGTGATCTCAGACAGCGGTCGCACGCCGAGGGCAGCATAGCCGGCGAGGAGCTTCAGCGCCTCGACTTCAGTGGCAGGCGTGATCCGGACGTGCGGGTCACCGTGGTCGAGGTAGGCGCTGTAGGTGTCGGGCGGGATGGTGTTGACCGTGTCGGGCGCGATCAGCGCCTCGAGGTACATCGTATCGGGCAGCGCGGGATCCTTCGTGCTGGTCGATGCCCAGAGCGGCCGCTGGGCCTTGGCACCGCGGCCGGCAAGCGCCTGCCAGCGAGGCCGAAGCAGCGTTTCGCCAAACGCGGCATAGGCCGCAATGGCGTTCGCAATCGCCATCCGGCTGCGATAGGGCTTCCCGGCATCGCCGAGCGACTCCAGCGCGGCGTCGGTCTGGCCGTCGACTCGGCTCACGAAAAACGATGCCACGGAGTGCACGGCATTGACCTGTCCACCTGCCGCAACGCGCTGCTCGAGGCCAGCAAGAAATGCCTCGACCACCTGGCGATACCGTTCCACAGAAAAGAGCAGGGTGACGTTGACGTTAATTCCCTTCGCGAGGCAGTGCGTGATCGCGGGCAGCCCGGCGAGCGTGCCGGGGATCTTGATCATCACATTGGGGCGATCGACCCGGCTCCAGAGTCGTTCGGCTTCCGCAATCGTCGCTTCGGTGTCGTTGGCGAGCGTCGGCGCAACCTCGATCGACACCGTTCCGTCGCCGTGGCCACTGGCATCGTAGACCGGGCGGAAGACGTCACACGCGGCCTGTACGTCGGCCACCATCAGCGATTCCACGATCTCGGCTGCCGACTTCCCTTCGGCGGCGAGTGCCTTGATGTCGGCATCGTAGTCGGCGCTGCCGGCAATGGCCTTCTCGAAGATGGTCGGGTTCGAGGTCATTCCCCGCAGCCCTTCCTCGCGGATCAGTCGCGCCAGTTCACCCGACTTCACGAGGTCGCGCGTGATGAAGTCGTACCAGGGGCTCTGGCCAAGAGAGACGAGCCGGGTCAGCGGATTGGGCATGACGACCTCAATGAGTCAGACGAGCGAGCGAACGGCCTGTGCCACGTGCTCGGCGGTGAATCCAAATTCCCTGAAAAGCGTTTCGGCAGGTGCCGATGCACCAAAATGATCGATTCCGATCGTGATTCCGCGATTGCCGACCCACTTCATCCAGCCGAAGGTCGTCGCCGCTTCCACGGAGACTCGCGCCGTAATGGCCGCGGGGAGGACGCGCTCCTGCCACGCGGCGTCCTGCGCGGCGAACAGCTCCCACGATGGCATCGAGACCACCCGCGTGGGGATCCCCTCCTGATCAAGGGTTGCCGCAGCGGCAACTGCGAGCTGGACCTCGGAGCCGGTCGCGATGACGATCGCGCGCGGCGCGGTTGCTGGTTCGTGCAGGATATACGCACCGCGCGCCGCATCCGACACCGGGTCGGCGTTGCGCGTCAATGCAGGGAGCTTCTGACGCGTCAGGATCAGTGCCGCCGGTCCATTGCGGTGGCGGATGGCCGCGCGCCACGCCGCCACGGTTTCGGCGGCGTCACCGGGCCGCAGCGTGGTCATTCCCGGGATGGCGCGCAGCATCGCGAGATGTTCGATCGGCTGGTGCGTCGGCCCATCTTCACCGAGTCCGATGGAGTCGTGGGTCAGGATGTACAGCGTCGGGAGACCCATCAGTGCGGCGAGGCGAATCGACGGCTTGCAATAGTCGGTGAAGACCAGGAAGGTGGCACCGTAGGGTCGAACCCCGCCGTGAGCCGCCATCCCGTTCAGCGCGGCGCACATTCCGTGTTCCCGCACCCCCCAGTGGATGCGCGGACCGTGAGTTTCGTGATTGAAGACTTCGCCCACCGTAATGTTGGTGCCATTGCTCCCGCCAAGGTCGGCGGAGCCGCCAGCGAGGCCGGGAACCGATGCCGCGAGGACCTGGAGGGCCTTCTGCGAGGCCTGGCGGGTCGCGAGGGATTCCGTGGCGAGATCGGGAAGTCCAGCGTCCCAGCCAGCGGGCAACTCCCCTGCAAGCTGGGCGCGGAATGGCTCGGCGTGCGGGCTGCTCGCAACCCGGGCCTCCCATTCCCTGACCAGTGCGTTGCCGCGGTCGATCACGGGCTGCATTTCGGCGTAGGCCTCCGGCGCCACGTGGAACGGCTCGGTTGGCCACTCGAGGATTGCCTTGGTCTTCGCGATCTCATCCTTCCCGAGGGGCTCGCCGTGCGCCTTCGACGAATCGCGCTTGGTCGGAGCGGGGTCGCCGATGATGGTGCGCAGCACGATCAGCGTCGGACGCTCTGACACCGAGGCGGCATCGGTGAGCGCCGCATCGATGGCATCGAGATCGTTGCCATTGTCGACGTGAAGGACGCGCCAGCCATAGGCTTCGTAGCGCGCGCCGACATCCTCCGTGAATGAGAGGTCGGTGCGTCCATCGATGGTGATGTGATTGTTGTCCCAGATCACCGTGAGTTTGCCGAGCCGGTTGTGCCCGGCGAGTGACGCGGCTTCCGAGGCAACGCCCTCCATCATATCGCCATCTGAGGCGAGCACCCAGGTGCGATGATCGACCAGCTCCTTGCCGTACTGTGCGGCGAGCAGGCACTCGGCGATTGCCATTCCCACCGCGTTGCCGACTCCCTGGCCGAGCGGTCCCGTGGTGGTCTCGACACCGACGGTGTGTCCGCGCTCAGGGTGCCCGGGCGTCTTCGATCCCCACTGCCGGAACTGCTTGATCTCCTCGAGTGAGAGATCGTATCCGGAGAGATGCAGCAGTCCGTACAGCAGCATCGAGGCGTGACCGCACGACAGCACGAAACGATCACGGTCGGCCCATTCGGGATGTTGCGGCGCGTGCTTGAGATGATGACGCCAGAGCAGGTAGGCCACCGGCGCCAGCGCCATCGGCGTTCCCGGGTGGCCGGAATTCGCGGCCTCCACGGCATCCATCGCAAGAACGCGGAGGGAATTGATCGTCAGCCAGGCGGCCGGGGAGTTCACACGGGATGGAGTCGAGGCGGTCACGGTGCTCGAGAGTCAAAGTCGGGAGTGTGGGCCGGGCGGGTGGCCGGGGGGAAGATAACGAAACGAAAGCTCCTCGCTTCCGGAATTTCCCCGCCCCGGCTCCCCATTCAACCCCCTCGCCCCCGCGGGCGACCGGGTGGAACACCAGTCAGGCGGCCTCAGCCCACCGTGGCGGGGGTGAGAGCTCTGAATTTCGCTTAAACGCTTGCGACACAATGTGTTACAAGGTGAATCGTGGTTGGATCGGCCCGCCACGTCCCCGGCTGGCACAACCGCTGCACTACCCATCGTTATGTCTCAGGATTCCACCAAACCCCGACTCCAGCTCTCGCTGGGTGGTGCGGCGCTGCTCGGCGAGGAACGCCCGTCGCTCGGCGGTCGCCGACTCTTCGCAGGCACTTGCCGGGAGAGCGGGGCAAGACTGCTCGTCACGCTCCAGCCACTTCCGCCAGAAGGCCCCCAGCCCGTGGCAGTTCGCGGGCGGCTCTCGCGACTGCAGGCACTCGGACATCCCCGCCTGAACACTCCACTGAGCAGCGGCGATCTCGATGGTCGTGCCTGGGTAGTGGAGGCGGCTCCCGGCTTGCCGAGCGCGCAATCCCGGCTTGCAGAATCGGGCGGATTGACCGTCCGTGAGGGAATCCGGACCCTGCGCGAAATCACCAGGGCGGTCGCTTCCCTGCATCGGGCCGGCCTCGCCCACGGATCGCTCGACCTGGGCAACGTCCACTTCTCCGGCAGTGAAGTCCGCGTAGCGGGACTCGCAAATGCGGTCGCGGGCGACCCTGCCGACGACCTTGCGGCGCTCGGTGCGATTGCCTGGGCGCTCTTTACCGGCGACCTCCCGGGGCCAGCCGACCGCCAGCTCGCCGATCAGCGGCGTGGCATACCAGCGGAACTGAACCAGCTCGTGGCATCGATGCTGGCTCCCGATCCCGGGCTTCGCCCCGGAAAGGCCGAGACGATCCTCGCCGCGCTGGATTCCTTCCCGGCACCGCATTCCGCGCAGCTCGCCGGCTTTCTTGAGGGGGCGGGCCGCGGTGCGCGAGCCCCGCGCAGCCGTGAAGCGGTCCTGATGGTGCTCCTGCTGGCCCTCTCGGTGCTGGTTTCGACCCTGGTCCTCGGGAGATAACCGCCCTCGGCCTCCCGGAACCCCGGTCGCCGGGTTAGCGTTCCCTCTTCAGTACCTGAACCTCAAAAGGAATTACGTGGCACGAACAAGACGTCGCGGCGGCACCAATGTCGCCCCACCGGCCGAAGAGCCGGAACACACCAACGGCAGCAACGGCTCCAGCCTTCGCAAGTCTCCCGGTCGCTCCTACGGCTCACATCGCGAGTGGTTGTTGGCGCATCACGGCTCGGTTTGCGCCTATTGCGGCACCCGGGTCCCCCCCGAGACCATCACGCTCGATCACGTTCGGCCGAGGCGCGGGCAATCCGCCTATGACCGGCCCGACAACCTGGTCCTCGCGTGCCGACCCTGCAACGCCGCCAAGGCCGATACTCCGCTGCTGGCGTTCCTGATGGCCAAGCGCGCCCGCGGAGTCTTCCTGCTGCACTACGGTGAGCACCTCTCGGAACCGCTCAGGTCCCTCGCGAAGAACGCGAGCGAGCGACCGCTGCTCCCACCGGATTGAATCGCAAAGGGCCGGCATCTCATCGAGATGCCGGCCCTTTGAAGTTTCCGGCCCTGCTGCACGCTCAGCTGGCTGCAAACGCCTCGGTCACGATGCGCTTCTGTTCCACCCGGTGGAGAGAGTCGTAACCTTCCGACGGCGACGCGCGCTCCGGCCGACCGACATACCGCAGCGTGACGCCATCGGGAAGCAGTGCCGTGAGTCGCGGCGCGAGGAAGCTCCACGCTCCCATATTCTTCGGCTCTTCCTGCACCCAGAGCACTTCCTTCAGTGCCGGGTACTGCGCGAGCAACCCGGCCACTTCACGCTCGGCAAACGGATAGAGCTGCTCCAGTCGTGCCATCGGCGTTGTGGCACCCTGCTCCTCGGCCTCCTTCGCCAGCTCGTAGTACACCTTCCCGCTGCACAGCAGGAGGCGCGTCGCGTCGGCAGAAGGGGCCGCTCCGAGCACGGGCTGGAACTCGCCGCTCGCGAGGTCGTCCAGCGACGAACCCGCCGCGTGCAATCGCAGCAGCGACTTCGGCGTCATCACCACGAGCGGACGGCACTGCGTGTCGCGGGCCTGACGACGCATCAAGTGGAAGTACTGCGCGGAGGTGGTCGGGTTGGCCACCCGGATGTTCCCTTCAGCGCACGCCTGCAGGTAGCGTTCGAGTCGCGCGGAGGAGTGTTCCGGTCCGCTCCCTTCATAGCCGTGCGGCAGCAGCATCGTGAGCCGCGAGGTCACGCCCCACTTGCTCAGGCTCGAGGTGATGAACTGGTCGACAATCACCTGGGCGCCGTTGGCGAAGTCGCCGTACTGGGCTTCCCAGATCACCAGCGCCTCGGGAGCCGTGGTGGCATAGCCGTGCTCGAAGCCGACGCAGGCCAGCTCCGACAGCGGCGAGTTGTGCACCTCGATGGTCGCGCGCGCATTGTTGAGATGCTGCATCGTCATCATCTCGGCGCCATTCGTGATATCGTGCAGGATGATGTGACGCTGAGCGAAGGTGGCGCGACCTACATCCTGGCCAGTGAGCCTGATCGGCACGCCATCAACCAGCAATGAGGCAAACGCGAGCGCCTCGGCGTGACCCCAGTCGATGCCATTCGGGGCGGTGAGCCCCGGCCGACGACGCTCGAGCTGCCTCGCGAGCTTGGCGTTGGGCGTGAATCCCTCAGGCCAGGTCAGCAACTGTTCGTTCAGGTCGGTCAGCAGTGCTGCATCGACCGCCGTCGAAACCGCTGCCGGCGCCGCTTCGGGTGCTGCAGGGCTTTCCGCTGGCGCGGCGGCCGCCGCGGCCTCCTTGAAAGCGGTCTGCGCTGCAAGGAATCCGTCGTAGACTCGCGAGACGAGTGCGTCGGCCTCGCCCGGGGCGATCGCACCCTCGCGGGTCAGCAGGTCGGCGTACTGCGCGCGCACGGTGGGCAACGCCTTGATCTCCGCATACATCAACGGCTGGGTATAGCTCGCTTCGTCGGACTCGTTGTGCCCGTGCCGGCGATAGCCCACGAGGTCAATCAGTACGTCACCCCGGAACTTCATCCGGTAGGCCATCGCGAGCCGCACGGCCGAGAGGCAGGCCTCGGGGTCATCGGCGTTGACGTGAATGATCGGGATGTCGAATCCCTTCGCGAGGTCGGACGAGTAGCGGGTCGAACGCCCATCGATCGGATCGGTCGTGAATCCCACCTGATTATTTGCGATCAGGTGAATGGTGCCCCCGGTGCGGTAGCCAACCAGCCCGCCGAGATTGAGCGTCTCAGCCACGACGCCCTGCCCCGGGAAGGCTGCATCGCCGTGAATGGTGACCGGGAGCGAGGCGTCGAGGTCGTAGCGCAGCTCATTGGTGTTGCGCTCGGTCTGCTTGGCCCGTGCGTGTCCGATGACCACCGCGCCGACAAACTCCAGGTGGCTCGGATTCGACAGGAGCTGGACCGTGGTTTCCTTGCCACTCGGCGACAGAAAGCTCCCGGTGGCGCCGAGATGATACTTCACATCGCCAGTGCCGCCTTCTGGAATCATTCCCGATTCCGCCGACTTGCCGCCTTCGAACTCGGCGAAAATCGTGGAATAGGGAAGATTCACGGTGTGCGCCAGGGCGTTGAGGCGGCCGCGGTGCGCCATCCCAAGGACCACTTCCCGCACGCCTGCATCGGCCGCGAGCTCGTTGACGAGGTCGAGCATCGGGATCATCACGTCCACGCCCTCGATCGAGAAGCGCTTGGCCCCGATATAGGCATTGTGGAGGAAGCGCTCCATCCCTTCGACCTGCGTGAGCCGCTCGAGCAGCGCCTTCTTCTGGGTCACGGTCAGCGGGACGCGATGCACACCCGACTCGATCTGTTCTCGCAGCCACACACGGCGTTCGTGTGAGGCAATGTGTTCCACTTCGTAGGCAATGGTTCCGCAGTAGGTGGCCTGCAGATACGGAAGCGCCTCGGCGAGCGTATTTCCCGGAACGGCAATCCGCAGCACGTCGGTGGGAATCGTTGCCATCACTTCTTCGGTGAGGCCAACCTCTGCCGGGGTGAGGGCAGGATCGCCCACGGGTGGCGTCCCGAGCGGATCGAGCTGTGCCGCGAGATGACCGTGCGTCCGGAACGCCTTCACCAGTGCCATCGCACCCGCAACCTGGTGCAATTGCACCGGCGATGCAGGAGCAGAAACCGCCTCGGCCCGCGGAGGACGCGCATCGCTCACCGCGCCGCCCGCAGGCGCAATGGTCGACGGTGTGCCGAGCCCCATTGCGGTATACACATTCTCGTAGAATCCGTCGCTGCCCTGCAGCAGCTGGTCCATTGCCCGGAGGAAGCTGCCCGACTCGGCGCCCTGGATCACCCGGTGATCGTACGTGCTGGTCAGCATCATCACTTTCGACAACCCGAGTGCCTTGACGGCGCCACCATCCATTGCGGCAAACTCGGGAGGATAGGCAATCGAACCGGTCGCGATGATGGTGCCCTGGCCCGGCATCAGCCGCGGCACGGAAGCCACGGTGCCGAGGCCACCGGGATTCGTGAGCGTCATCGTGGCGCCAGCGAAGTCGTCGGGCATCAGCTTGTTGGTGCGTGCTTTCTCCACCAGCGCTTCGTACGCGGCGAGGAAGTCGCCGAACGCGAACGCCTCGGACTGCTTGAGCACAGGCACCACGAGACCGCGGGTGCCGTCTTTCCGTTCGACGTCGACGGCGAGCCCGAGGTTGATGTGCTCAGGCACGAGCTTGTAGCTGTCGGCCTCGCTCTTCAGGACCGCGCTACCCATAATCGGGAACTGCTTCGTGGCCTGCACGAGTGCCCACGCAATGAGGTGCGTGAAGGAGAGCTTTTCGCTCCGGCCCGCGGCCTTGAGGCGACCATTGATCTCGGACCGCCGCAACTCGAGCGTCCGCACCGGGATTTCCCGGAAGGTTGTGGCGGTCGGGAGCGCGAGCGAGGCGTCCATATTCCGGGCGAGAGCCAGGGCAGGTCCCTTCAGCAGGATGGCGTGCTCGGGAACCTTCACGGCAGGTGCTGCGGCCGGGGCCGCAGGCGGCGTCGGCTGGGGCGGCCCGGCGGCACCGTTGCCGGCGGGCTGATAGGGAACCGTGGACTGGCTCTCGAGCAGGGCGGTGAAGATGGCTTCCGCTGGGAGGGCGTATTCAGGCTGCTCGGCTTCATTCGACGACACGCGGGGCTCCGACTGATAGGTAACCCCCAAACATAAGCAGATTCCGCTTACCTTTCGCAGATGCTCACCCCACCTCCCGGCCGCCGTGCCGTGGTCATCGCCGGAGTCCGGACGCCCTTCGCGAAGGCGGGCACCGTCCTGCGCGATGCCTCCGCTGCTGATCTGGCCCGCCATTGCACCCGGGAGCTCCTCTACCGCACGGAATTGCCGGGTTCGGAGGTCGACGAGGTCATCTACGGCCAGGTGGTGCCCTCCCCCCTCCTCCCGAACGTCGCCCGGGAAGTCTCCCTGCTCCCGCAACTGCCCAGGACCGTTCCGGCCTACACCCTGAATCGGGCGTGCGCCTCCGGTGCCCAGGCCATCTGCAACGCCGCAGACCAGATCATGGCGGGGCACGCCGATGTGATCCTCGCGGGCGGGGTCGAAACCCTCTCCGACGTACCGATCCTCCATACTCGCAAGTTCTCGCAGGTGCTCGTCTCGGCCAGCAAGGCAAAATCGTTGAGTGAGCGGCTGGGGCTCTTTGCCCAGGTTCGTCCCCGGGACCTGGTGCCCGTCTCCCCGGCAATCGCCGAGCCGAGCACGGGCGAGAGTATGGGACAGTCGGCCGAAAAAATGGCGAAGGAGAATCACATCAGCCGGCTGGCGCAGGATGAGTACGCCCTGATGAGCCACCAGCGTGCCGCGGCCGCAACCGCCGACGGCCGGCTCCTGGCCGAGATCACGCCCTGGTTCGGCGGGCGCGGGATGGACCAGGTGATCCAGACCGACAACACCATTCGTGCCGACACCACCCTCGATGCACTCGGCAAACTGCGCCCCGTCTTCGATCGGAAGTACGGCACCGTGACGGCGGGCAATGCCTCACCACTCACGGATGGCGCCGCGACTACACTCTTGATGAGCGAGGAGCGGGCGCGCGCGATGGGCTACCGGCCGCTGACGGCGATTCGATCGTACGCGGTCGCGGCGGTCGATCCCGGGTGGCAACTCCTGATGGGCCCTGCGTACGCCGTGCCGCTCGCGCTGCGTCGAGCCGGCATCGGCTGGGGACATCTCGGGCTGGTCGAAATCCACGAGGCCTTCGCATCCCAGGTGCTGTCGAACGTCCAGGCGTGGGGCTCTGCCGACTGGTCGGCGCGGCTCGGGCTGCCCAGCGTCACGGGTGAAGTGGACTGGGATCGCACCAACGTCCTCGGCGGATCGATCGCGCTCGGCCACCCCTTCGCAGCGACCGGTGCCCGCCTCGTCACCACGTTGTCGAATGAAATGGTGCGCCGGGACGTGCAGTTCGGGCTGATCTCGATCTGTGCGCAGGGCGGGATGGGCTTCGCGGTGGTTCTGGAGCGTGTCGCGTGAGCGCGTTCACGCTGGAGCGCCGCGGTGGGGTGACGCTGGTCACTTTCGACCTCCCGAATGAGTCGGTCAACACCATCAGCAAGGCCGTGGGGTGGGAACTCGAGGAGGTGCTCACCCGGCTCGCAAGCGACGAACCAACCAAGGCGATCGTCCTGCGCTCGGGTAAGCCGGACTCGTTCATCGCCGGTGCAGACATCGATGAGTTCGTACAGTTGCGGACCGTGGAAGAGGCCGTGCGCCTCTCGCGGGATGGCCAGCTGCTGATGCAGCGTGCCGCCGATTCCACGAAGCCGATTGTCGTCGCGATTCACGGCGCCTGCCTCGGCGGCGGGCTCGAGCTCGCGCTCGCGTGCCACTACCGCGTGGCGACGGATCATCCCAAGACCCAACTCGGCCTCCCTGAAACCCAGCTGGGCCTGATTCCCGGCGCCGGTGGCTCCAACCGCCTGCCACGGCTCGTGGGTGTGCGCGCGGCGTTCGACATCATTCTCGCTGGCAAGAGTGTGCGCGGCAGGAAGGCGCTGCAGATCGGACTGATTGACGAACTGGTCCCCGAAGCGATTCTGCTGGAGACGGCCATCGCGGCCGCAGAACGGCTGGCGCGCGGCGGCAGCCGAAGCAAGCGGCGTGGCGGTCTCAGCGGGGCACTGCTCGATGGCACCCCGCTCGGCCGAATGGTGGTGTACTCCAAGGCCCGGGAACAGGTCACGAAGAAGACGGGCGGCAACTATCCCGCACCGTTGCGCGCCATCGACGTGGTGCGGACGTCGATGGAAGACGGGATGACCAAGGGGATCGAGGCCGAGGCGCAGGCGTTCGGTGAACTGGCGATGACCGACGTGTCTCGCCGACTGGTCGAAATCTTCTTTGCGACGACAGCCCTGAAGAAGGACGATGGCGTCCCCGAGGGGATGGGGCGGGCCGTGCCGGTGCGACGCATCGGAATCATCGGCAGTGGCTTTATGGGTGCAGGGATTGCCGGGACGGCCGTGATGACGGCGCAGGTCGAGGCACGGATGAAGGATGCCGACCTGGTTCGGGTCGGAAAGGGCCTCAAGGCGGCGACCGACCTGCTCGGCGTGCGGTTGAAGCGCAAGCAGATCACGCGATACGAGTACGAGCGGCAACGCGCGCTGCTGTCCGGGACCGGCGACTTCTCCGGCTTTGCCGGGGCGCAGGTCGTGATCGAGGCCGTCTTCGAGGATCTCGCCGTCAAGCGACAGGTGGTCGCAGAGCTCGAGGCCCATCTGCCCGCGACCACAATCATTGCCACGAACACGTCGACGATTCCGATTCACGATATCGCGATGGGGGCGCGGAATCCTGAGCGCATCCTCGGAATGCACTTCTTTTCGCCCGTGGAGAAGATGCCGTTGCTCGAGGTGATCCCGACGAGCAGCACCAGCGCCGACGCCATCGTCACGGCAGTGCAGTTCGGCCGACGGATCGGAAAGACCGTGATCGTGGTGGCCGACTCGCCGGGCTTCTGGGTCAACCGGATCCTGCTGCCCTATCTCAACGAAGCCGGCTTCCTCCTCGAAGAGGGTGTGCCGATCGAAATGATCGATTCGGTGATGACGGCATGGGGCTTCCCGGTCGGTCCCGTCACCCTGCTTGATGAAGTCGGGCTCGACGTGGGCGAGAAGGCGGGGAAGGGAATGCACGCCGCGTTCGGCGATCGGTTGACTCCCTCGCGCGTCATCAGTGTGATGCGTGCCGATGATCGACTCGGGCGGAAGAACAGCCGTGGCTTCTATTTCTACAAGGACGGCCACAAGACTGGTGCCGATGGATCCGTCTTTCAGCTGCTCGGCGTTCGCCCGCAGGGCGAGGTCGATCGCCAGCTCGTCGAAGAACGACTCGTCTATGCGATGCTGAACGAGGCCGCGATGGCAATGGGCGAGGGCGTGGTTCGCACGCCGCGCGATGCCGATGTCGGTGCGATCTTCGGCATTGGTTACCCCCCGTTCCGCGGTGGTCCGTTGCGTACGCTCGATGCGATCGGCGCTGGTGAGGCCGTCGCGAAGCTCGAGCGCCTCGAAGCATCGCACGGTCCGCGCTTTCACCCGGCACCCGTGCTGGAGGAAATGGCGCGGACCGGAGGCCGCTGGTATCCCGCGGACGGTGGGCGCTGACCGAACCGCGCCGGCGCGCCATCCTCGCCTGGCTGGTCGCAGCCCTGGTGGTGTGGTGGCGGGCGCACACCGACGGCACGTTCTTCATCGTCGGCATTGATGGGCCCTGGTCCGAGGCACTCGGACCGCTGCTCCCCGCGCTCTGTGCTGGTCTCAGCGCCGCGTTCGCGCTCTCCATCGTCGATGCTGCCGCCGGTCCGGTCGCCGGGATTGCTGCGGCACTCGTGGTGGTGGTGCTGCCGGGTTTCGTGCCGCTGCACCGCGCCTCCCTGATCGGTCCACCGCTGCTCACCCTCACGCTCGCCACACTGCTCCTGATGGTGCAGGCCCCCCGGTTTTCGCTTGCCTATGGCACCCTGGCGGCCCTCGCGGCGATCGAGGTCGCACCGGCCGGAATCGGGCTTCCCGCGGCCGCAGCGGCCTGGGCGTTCGTCTCAGCGCGCGCGACGCCGCGTTCACCGCTGCGGCGCGTGACATTCGCACTGCTGCCACTGGTCCTGCTGTTGTTGCTCTCGCACTGGACGGGCAACGGCTGGCCGACAGGTGCATCGCTCGGATGGCGCGGTGGTCTCGATCGCGCATTCCAGTCGGCGGGCACGATCATCGGCGATCAGCTGACTCCCGGCATTCGGGACCAGACCTTGCGCTGGCTCGCCATTGCCGACATCTCGCTGCTCTTGCTCGCCGTGGTCGTGGTCGCGTGGCGTCGGGTGGCCCGTGCCCAGGCCCCCACGGCCCCGCTTCGCCGGCTCTTTCCAGCTGCGGGGCTGGTGGCGCTCTGCTATGCCGCGGGATTGGTGGGGCACGCGCTGCTGGTGCGGGGCGCAGCGGAGAAGGATCTCGCGTCGGTGTTCCCGCTGGTGGTGGTCGGCGGCCTCGTGGCCGTCGCCAGTGTTGGCGTGCTCTGGTCCAGGTGGCATCGGGCAGGAAAGGTGCTGGCGCTGATCCTGATCCTGGGCTGGATGCAGGCCGCGATTCGGGGGTGACAATGCCGCGCATCTGCATACGGGAGGCCGTCCCAGGCGACACGCCGTTGATCCTGACGCTGATCAAGGGCCTCGCCGAGTATGAACGGCTGGCCGACGCGGTGGTCGCGACCGAGACTCAGGTACGAGAGTCGCTCTTTGGCGACCGGCCTCAGGCGGAGGTGCTGATTGCCGAGGTCGATGGTGTGGCGGCGGGGTTTGCGCTCTTCTTCCACAACTACTCGACTTTTCTGGGACGCCGCGGGCTCTACCTCGAGGATCTCTTTGTATTCCCGGCGTATCGAGGGCTCGGCATTGGAACGCGCCTCCTCGCCCGGCTCGCGGCGCTTGCCGTGGAACGCCGCTGCGGCCGGTTCGAGTGGTCAGTGCTCGATTGGAACAGCGACGCCATCGGTTTCTACCGTGCGCTGGGTGCGGAACCGATGGATGACTGGACCACATTCCGGCTGACGGGTGACGCGCTGATGGCGCTCGCGCACCGCAGCCACGGCGATGAGAAGGGAGGAGCGGTCGAATGAGGCACTGGAAGTTGGGCCTGCTGGTTATTCTCGCCGCGACGGGTTGTGCGAAAGCCCCGCCGCGGGCTGCGGTGACGGAACGGCAACGCGATTCGGTCATCGGGCAATCACGACTGCCGGGCGCCGGCGGTGTGCGCGGTGCGATGCGGGCGGGCGATACCGCCGTTGCGCACAACGCGTTGCGCGACTCGCTCGCCCAGGAGCCATAGCCCGGGCGCGAACCGCGCGGTACCCTTCAGCAGGTCCCGGTTCCCGCGAGGCGCGCTGATGGGTGATTTCATCGACCTGATTGCCTTCCGCGAGCGCACCGTCGCCGCAGCGTTTCGCGGCGTGGGTGCGCTCACGCCGTCCACGGCACGGGCCCCATCCGAGTTGGGATTCGACATCGCGGCGCTGGCCAGATTGCGCACCCGCGGCGTGTTGCGCGAGGACCCGCTCGGGAGACTCTATCTCGATGAGGAGTCTTTTGCCACGATGGAACGCACCCGGCGGATGGCACTGGTTGCGGTGGCGATATCCCTCGCCGGCGTGGTGCTGGCGGTGTGGGGCTTTCTCCGCCGCCGCTGACGACAGACCAACCGCGCCAGGACAATTGCAGCCACCTTGACCTACTGAGAGCCTCGAATGCCTTCGCGACCTCGACCACCCCGCGGCGGACTGGTCTATTCCACCGAACTCGGCCGCACCTGTCCGGAGTGTCGCGAACAACTCGGCTGCTGTCGCTGCAAGACCTCACCCGTGATACCCGCAGGCGACGGGATCGTTCGCGTGAGTCGTGAGACCAGTGGTCGCAAGGGCAAGGGCGTCACGCTCGTGCGGGGCGTTCTCCTTGCGCGGGCCGAGCTCGAGGCGCTGGCCACCCAGCTCAAGAAGCGCTGTGGTTCCGGCGGCACGGTGAAGGACGGCGTGATCGAGATCCAGGGCGACCACCGCGACATCGTGATTGCCGAGCTCGCTTCACGCGGAATGCGCGTGAAGCGAGCGGGCGGCTGAGGCGCGCTACACCTCCAGGCGATCGCCAATCCGGGCCGTGCGCATATAGAGCACCGGCATCAGGAAGACCGAGATGAGCAATCGCGAGAACAGCCCTCCGACGATCACCAGCGCGAATGGCTTCTGGGAGTCGGATCCCACTCCACTCGACATTGCCGCTGGCAACAACCCGAACGCCGCGACCAGCGCGGTCATCATGATGGGCCGGAGTCGCGCGGAAGCGGCCTCCCGTACGGCATCGGCAACGGACTTTCCCTGGAGCCGGAGCTCGTTGACATAGGAGATGTAGACCACGGCGGTCTGGACCGAAACGCCGAACAGCGCCAGGAAGCCGATGCCCGAGGAAACCGACAGCGGCGTGCCGGTGACTGCGAGGGCCAGCAGCCCGCCGACTGGGGCGGAGAGCACGACTCCGACCACGGTGATCACCGGGAAGGTGAAGTTCCGGTAGAGCGCAAAGAGCAGCACAAAGATCAGGACGATCGTCAGCGGGAGGACCACCGCGAGCTGCCCGCGTGAGGCGGTGTAGTCCTCGTATTCGCCACCCCAGTCCGCGTGATAGCCCGTCGGCAGCGAGACCTTCGCCGCAACCTGTCGCTGGGCATCCTGGACCGCACCGGCGAGGTCGCGTCCGACCACGGCAAACTGGATCCCGATATAGCGCGAGTTGTTCTCGCGGTAGATGTACGACGCGCCGCTGGAGACCTGGATGTCGGCCAGCTCGCGCAGCGGCACCTGCTGGCCGGCGGGGGTCGACATCAGGATGGCGCCGATCTGCTCCGGCGTCTGGCGTGAGCCGGGCTCGAGTCGCACGACCAGGTCAAACACGCGCTCACCCTGAACCACCTGGGTCGCCGTGGCGCCGCCAACCGCCGCCGCAATCACCGTGTTGACATCGCTGGTGTTGATGCCGTACTGCGCGATCTTGGCACGATTGATCGTCAGGTTCAGGCTGGGCTGCCCGAGTTCGTGCACCTGCGTGATGCGGCTGATGCCCTTGACCTGGCTGAGCACCTTCTCGATCTCGATTCCCTTGGCCTCCAGCAGCTTCAGGTCGCTGCCGAACACCTTCACGGCCAGGGAGCTCTTCAGCCCGGTTGCCGCTTCGTCCACTGCATCTTCGGCTGGCTGGGTGTAATTGAACTCGACGCCGGGAAACTGGATCAACTGCTTGTTGACGGCCTCGATCAGCCCGGTCCGGTCGCGATACGGTCCTTTCCATTCCGAGTACGGCTTGAGGGCCACAAAGAACTCGGCGTTGAAGAACCCGGTGGCGTCGCTGCCGTCGTCGGGCCGGCCGTGTTCGGAGGCCACGTCGGTGACCTCGGGAAAGCCGCGCAGGATGGCGCGGATCTTCGGCACGAGCCGGGCCGATTCATCGAGGGAGATCGTCGCCGGCATCGTGGCGCGGACCCAGAGGGCGCCCTCATCGAGGTGAGGCATGAACTCCGCCCCCAGGCGAGTGGCGAGGAGCAGTGCCGCCGCAAAGATCGCCACCGACGATCCCACGGTGACACGCGGTCGCGCGAGGCACCAGTCGAGACCGCGGACATAGCGTTCGCGAATCCACTCGAACGGCTTGTTGCGGCGTTCGATCACGCCCTTCCGCAATACGATGGAGCAGAGCACCGGAAGCACGGTCAGCGCGAGGATCAGCGAGCCGATCAGCGCGAAGATGGTGGTATCGGCCATCGGCTTGAAGAGCCGCCCCGATGGACCGGCGAGGACGTAGATCGGCAGGAATCCCGCCACGATGATGGCCACGGCATAGACGATCGGCCGATCGACTTCGGCCGCAGCCTCGACGATCACCTTGCGAATGGAATAGGTCGTCCCGTGGCGGCGGGCGAGCGAGCGATGAATGTTCTCGACCATCACCACCGCCCCATCGACCAGGATCCCGAAGTCAATCGCGCCGATGGAGAGCAGGTTCGCCGGGATATGTTTGAGGTCGAGGCAGACGAAGGCAAAGAGCAACGCCAGCGGAATTGTGGCCGCGACGATCAGCCCCGAGCGGATGTCGAAGAGGAAGATGATCAGTACGGCGATCACCAGGAGGATCCCGCGCCCGAGGTTCTCCTCCACCGTCCGCGTCGTGAGCTCGATCAGGTTGCTGCGGTCGTAATAGGGCCGGATGCGGACATCCTTGGGCAGCACCGAGGCGTTCAGTTCCGCGGTCTTCCGCTGGACGCCCTTGAGCACGGTCTGCGCCTGCTCACCCGTCTGCATCAGGATCACGCCCTCGACGGCGTCATCGTTCTCATTGAAGCCGAACAGCCCGGTGCGCGGGGCGTGACCGATCTCGACGCGCCCCACATTGCGCACCAGGATCGGCGCACCACCGCGAACGCCGAGAACCACGTTCTCGATGTCTTCAGGGGTCTGCAGACGACCCAGGCCCCGGACGTAGTAGAACTGGCCTCCCTCGGAGTAGAAGCCGCCGCCGGCATTGCCGTTGTTGTTCGACAATGCATCGACCACGTCGGACACACCCAGGCCCGCACCGGCCAGGCGCGTCGGATCGATCACTACGTGGTATTCCATCGTGGGCCCGCCGAACCCCGACATATCGGCCACGCCCTTGACCGACTTGTAGGCCTTCGCGAGGACCCAGTCGTTGAGCGTCTTCAGCTCCATCGGACTGCGATCGGGGCTCTCGAGGACGTACCGATAGATCAGGCCGGAGGGAGAGAAGAGCGGTTCCACTCCAGCACTCACACCATCTGGCAGTCCCACGTCGGCCAGCCGTTCAAACACCTGCTGTCGCGCAAAATAGGGATCCACCCCGTCGTCGAAGGTCAGGTCAATCGACGACAGTCCGAAGAACGACACCGAGCGAAGCACGTGGACCCCTGGCGTGCCATTGAGTTCCGTCTCGATCGGCACGGTGATCTGTCGCTCGACCTCTTCCGCGGCCTCGCCTGGCCATTGCGTGGTGATGCCCACGCGCGGGGGCGAGAGGTCGGGATAGGCGTCGATGGGGAGACGGGAGAATGACCAGATTCCCGCTGCGGTCAGTGCCACGCTCGCCAGCAATACGAGCAGCGGTTGCGCGAGCGCCGTGCTGACAATTCCGTGGATGGCAGAGCGCCGGGTGGTGCTGACTTCTGGCTCGTCGCCGTCGAGGCCCTCGTGTGATTCGCTCATTGGGAGGTGGTTTCCTGCAGGAAGAGCGCGCCCTGCACGACCACGTGCTCACCGACCTTCAGCCCGCTGGTGACCTCGTAGACATCCCCGGTCCGGCCGCCGAGCGCAATCCGCCGGCGGTCGAAGCGATCATTCCCGGCATCGACATAGACGAAGGGAAGGTTGTCGTCATCGCGCAGCACGGCGGCCACCGGAATCACGATGCCGTCGCGCGCTCGCGAGCCGTGAATTTCCACGCGCACAAGCATGTTCTGCTTGAGGTGGTGCGCACGGTTCGGCACCAGGATCCGGACTGCGAGCGCCTTGCTGTCTGGATCGACCAGTGCGCCCACGTAATCGATCTTGCCGGGGAACGAGTCCGGCAGCCCCTCGATGAACACCAGGACGGGCTCGCCCTTGAACACGGAGGCGGCCTCACCGGCAAAGACGTGGCCCATTACCCAGACGGTCGAGAGGTCCGCAATGGTAAAGGCAGGCGTCGCGCCGGCCTGCAGGAGTTGTCCCGGGCTGATCAGCTTCTCGACCACCGTCCCGGGAATCGGGGCGCGAATGCTGGAGAGCGTCCCGGGCACGGGCTTGCCCTGCCGGAGCGCCTCGATGGCCTGGGCATCGACGCCCAGTGATTCGAGCTGCTGCAGCGCAGCATCCCGATCAGCTTCGGCGGCCGACAGGTCGCTTCGGGCCTGGTCGAGTTCCGCGCGTGCCAGCGCGTCGTTGGCGTAGAGTTTTTCGTCGAGTGCGGCGATCCGCTGCGCATTGCGCAGGTTCGATTCGGCCTTGCGGTAGTCGGCCACACTGGTGGCGAAGTCGGGCGACGCGACAGTGGCGAGAGTCTGTCCCGCGCGCACCTCATCGCCCGGGTTCACCAGGATTCGCGAAACCGGCCCCGAGATGGCGGCGATCACCTGTGTTGATTTGTCGCCGTTGAAATCCACGGTGCCGGTCGTGAGAATCGTTGGCGAGAACGCCTTCGCTTCCACCGGGACCGTCAGGATCTGCGCCCGCTGCGCCGCCGTGATGCTCGCGACACTGTCGCTGGCAGGCGCGGCTGCGGCATCGGAGTCGGGCCGAGGTCCGCAGGCCGCGAGCAGAATGGCCAGCGCGACAAACAGGCCGCGAGGGTGACGACTGGAGCTGCTGGTCATTGTGAGACTCCCGTTGCAAACGTCGCGAGCGGCGCGGACACGGCTCGCTCAAGTTCCGCCCGGGCGCTGTTCGCGGCCGCCAGGGCATCGGTGTACTGGCTCTCGGCATCGACCAGCGCAGCCCGCGCAGCGTTGACCTCGAGGGCCGAGAGGCCACCCAGCGCGTAGCTCGCGGCAGCGATGCGATACGCCTGCTGCGTGGCGGGAAGGAGGGCATCGCGAATGAACCGCGCCTGCCGAAGCGCGGAGATCGCCGTGGCGTATGCCACGCGCACGTCCTGGCTCACCGCGGCGCGAAGGTCGCGATAGCTCGCGGCGAGCTCCTCCTCGCGATATCGACCCTGGGCGATTTCACCCCTGGCGTGATTGCGGAACAGGATCGGAATCGGAAATGAGAGTCCGGTCGTGAGGTAGCCCGGCGTGGGGTCTGCGAGGTAGTCACGGCTGAGGCCGATCGTCAGGTCGGGGAGCCAGTATTCGCGTGCCAGCGACGTGGCGGCGTGGGCACCGCGCTGCTGCTGCTCGAGCGAGAGCAACTCGGGGCGGCGCTGAAGCGCTGCGGCCTCCAGGTCGTTCAGCCCGGGCAGGTCGCCTGGAACGGCCAGCGTATCGGCAGTGCTCAATGGAGCGCCGAGCGGACGCCCGAGCAGGCGGTTCAGTCCCGCCCGTGCATTCGCGATTTCGCGTTCGTTGTCGATGAAATCGTTCTGCGTCTGCGCAACCACAACCTGGGCATTCACGACATCGAGGCGCGCCACGGTTCCGGCATCGAACCGTGCCTGGGTCTTCCGCAGGAAGTCCGCCGCGAGGGAATCCGCGAGCTGCAGGTTCGCGTGCCGACGCAAGGCGGACAGCAACTGATCGTAGGCCTGCGAGGTCGCCGACGCGACGGCTTGTTGCACCGCGATCGAATCGGCTTCACTCTGCCGGATCCCCGCTGTGCCGATGCGCCCGTTCAGCCGGAACTTGTCGATGAACGGAATGGTGATCAGGGCCCCATAGGTCCGGGAGTCGGCCCCACCCGCGCCGTAGCCGAACGGCGCTCGCGAGCCGCCCCACTCGGCGCTCGCGACCGGATCGGGGAGCGCCACGCCCTGCACTCGCGCTGCGCGAGCCTGCTGGGCCACGGCGCCGGCGACCTGCAGCTGCGGGTTGGCGGCCAGCGCGCTGGCGATGGCGGCGGAACGCGAGATACACACCGAGTCGCCGCGAATGGTCACGGGGGTAGGGGTGCCACACTCCGGTCCCACGACGGTGGTCGCCACCGGAGCCGGCTGCTGACCCGAAGCCACGCTGGCTCCAAGGACCAGCGCAGTTGCGCTGAGAAAATATTTCATACCTGCCTGCCGTAAGAGACGCGAGTCGTCCCGGACGGGCGCGACTCGACAACCGACTACGCGTCAGCTAACGGCAGGTGGAGCGCGCGACTGGTGGGCCTGGGGTGGGTCGTGGTGCGGGAGGAGAGTCGGACGGACATCAAGCGGTGCGCTCTCGGCGACCACCACCAGCGGCAGGCGCACGCCGGAGGCCAATTGGGCGTGGAGCGACTGCGCGATACAGGCAGGGCAGGTGGTGGCGTTGTGCTCTGGGGTGGCCGGCTGGCTCGCGGTGAGGGCACTGCCCCCGGTCGGCGCCTGCGTGATCAGGGCAGCGACCTGGGCTTCCCCCTGCTCGTGTACGTCCACGAGCGGGGTGATGATCAGCAGCAACTGCGCGAAGATCGCCACGCTCGCGAGCGAGCGCGTCATCGCCTGTGCCAGATCGCCCCACTTCCGGGTTGCCATAGCGCTAACGGTACTGAGATATCAGCGGAGGCGCCAGTCCGGCGCTTCGCTGCCTACTTGCCAGCCCCTCCCGGTCCCGCGGCCGCCCGGTCGACAATCCACTCCAGTCGGCCGTTGGTCGGGCGGATCACTTGCGCCGGCAGCGAGTCGGGGTCGCGCGGGGGCTGGAGCACGCTCTGCAATACCGATGATTTGCCGGCACCACTGACCAGGAAGACCACTTCGCGCGCCGCATTCAGCAGGGGCGGCGTGACCGTGACCCGCCACATCGACTGCTCGGCCAGTTCATCTGCGACCACCCAGCGCACCAGCTCCCTGACCGGCGCGTGCCCGGGAAAGAGCGAGGCCGTATGTCCGTCATCGCCGAGCCCCAGGAAGACCAGATCGGGACGGTCAGTGCCGAGCAGGGCCCGAAGCGTCTGCTCATAATCGAGCGCTGCGTCGGCTGGTGTGAGCTCCGTCCGGATCCGGTAGAGCTGTTCATCGGGCAGCGGCACGTGCGAGGTGAGCACCTCTCGCACCATCCGGAAGGTGTTGCGGGGATCGGTGACGGGAACACAGCGCTCGTCGCCGAAGCAGAGGTGGAGCCTTGACCAGTCGATCTGGCTCGCGATCTCCGGCTTCGCGAGCCGTGCATAGGTGGCGCGCGGCGTCGTTCCACCGGAGAGCAGCACGACGCACCGGCCGCGTTCCGCAGTGGCCCGCCGCACCGAGGACACGAATCGTGCCGTGGCCCGCTGTGCCAGCGCGGTCGCGTCGTCAACGACTTCCATCATTTCGATTGATCGGGAATCGGGTCGTGCCAGCTGCCCCCGCCGATCAGGTTGACCGCATCACTCGGTCCCCAGCTCCCCGGCTTGTAGGCGTGAACCGGCGTGCGATCACCGAGGACTGCATCGACGATGCGCCACTCTTCTTCGACCATATCCTGTCGGGCAAAGAGCGTCTGATCGCCCTGCGTCGCCTCGTACAGCAGCCGTTCGTAGGGCGTGGGGCCGGCACCCGGCCTGCGAGTTGCAAGCAACTCGACATCCTCGCCAACCATCTCTTCGCCGGCGACCTTCGCTCTCGCCTCGAGGGCAATCGAGACGTCCGGACTGAGCCGGAACCGGAAACGATTCGGTGTGGCCTGCTGTGTGTCGCCGAGGTTGATCTGCGGTGGATGCTTGAGCTCCACCACGACTTCGGTCACTGTGACCGGAAGCACCTTGCCAGTGCGAATGAAGAATGGCACACCCGACCAGCGCCACGAGTCGAGCCAGAGCCGGACCGCGGCGAAAGTCTCCACGGTCGAGTCGGTGGCGACGCCCGGCTCTTCGTGGTACCCCTCGAACTGCCCGCGGATCACGTCGGCCCGTGTGAGGGCACGCACCGATCGCAGCGCCTCGACCTGCGCGTCGCGGGTGGCGTCGGGGCCGTGTGACACTGGTGGCTCCATCGCCAGCAGTGACACGATCTGCAGCAGGTGGTTCTGGACCACGTCGCGGATCGCGCCAGCCTCCTCATAGAACTTGCCACGCCCCACAACCCCGAACGATTCCGCCATCGTGATCTGGACGCGCTCGATGTAATTGCGGTTCCAGAGCGGCTCGAGGAAGGTGTTTGCAAACCGGAAGTAGAGGAGATTCTGGACCGGCTCCTTCCCGAGGAAGTGATCGATCCGGAAGATGTCCTCTTCGCGGAAGTGCGCGTGCAGGGTGTCGCTGAGGACCCTCGCCGAGGCGAGATCTCGCCCGAAGGGTTTCTCCACCACGAGCCGCCCCCGGGGAGAGCAGCCCGACGAGGCCAGGCCATTGGCGACATCATCGAAGAGCGACGGCGGGATCGCGAGATAGAACAGCGGCTGCTTGCTCTCGCCGAGTGCGCTTCGAAGCCGACGATAGGTGTCGGCGTCGGTGTATTCCCCCTGCACGTACTGCATCAGGGCAGCGAGTCGACCGAACTGATCCTCATTGATCTCAAGATGCTCGGCGATGCTGGCCCGCGCGCGACTCCGGAATTCCTCCACGCTCCACTCCGACCGGGCAACCCCCACCACCGGTACGTCGAGGTGTCCGTGACCCACCATTCGATAGAGCGCGGGAAAGATCTGCTTGTAGGCCAGGTCGCCGCTGGCCCCGAAGAACACCAGCGCGTCGGAACACTCGTCGCTCATTTCGATTCTCCAGCAGGCTTCTCGTGGTGGCCGCCGAACTGGAATCGCATCGCTGACAGCAACTGGTCGCCAAATCCGGAGGCGCCCCGTGAGGAGAAGCGGGCGAAGAGCGCCGCGCTCAGGACGGGCGCCGGGACGCCCTCTTCAATCGCGGCCTCAAGGGTCCAGCGTCCCTCGCCCGAGTCCGAAACCCGCCCCGCAAAACCCGCGAGATCGGGCGCGCCGTGCAGGGCCTGCGCGGTGAGGTCGAGCAGCCACGACCCGACCACGCTGCCTCGACGCCAGAGCTCCGCAATCGCCGCCGTGTCGAGCGTGTAGCTGAACATCTCGGGCTGGCGAAGTGGCGTCGTCTCGGCGTCGGCAGCCCCCTGGTGCAATCCTGCGTTGGCGTGCCGCAGGATGTTGAACCCTTCGGCGTACGCGGCCATCAGTCCGTATTCGATTCCGTTGTGCACCATCTTCACGAAGTGTCCGGCGCCGGCTTCGCCGCAGTGGAGATACCCCTGATCCGCGGTGCCGTCCCCGATGGTACGGCCGGGTGTCGCGGGCGCGGCAGCGTGCCCTGGGGCGAGTGCGGCAAAGATCGGGTCGAGCCGCTTCACCGCCGCCTCCGCTCCTCCGATCATCAGGCAGTAGCCGCGCTCGAGCCCCCACACGCCACCGGATGTTCCGACATCGAGGGAGTCGATTCCCCGAGCTGCCAGCGCCTTCGCGCGGCGCACTCCATCCTGATAGTGGGAGTTCCCCCCATCGATCAGCGCATCACCCTGCCCCAGCAGTGGCACGAGCGCGTCGATCTCGGCATCCACGATCGCGGCGGGCAACATCATCCAGACCGCACGCGGCGCCGTGAGCAATGCAACAAGTTCCTCCCGGGAGGACGCTGGCACCGCGCCCTCGGCGGCGAGCTGCTTCACGGCCTCGGGGTTCACGTCGTAGACAACACAGCGATGGCCCGAGCGCATCAGGCGGCGAACCATATTCGCGCCCATGCGGCCCAGTCCGATCATTCCGAGCTCCATACCTTCCTCCCCCGGGGAACCCGACGGCTGGCGATTTCGCCCCGCGGGTGTGAAGATGCAATCACGCATTCCCGCCGTCCTCCAGCAACCCCGGTCGGGGCCCCATCGTGACAGATCGACTCCCGCGGGTGGTTGGACCGGCCGCGACCGTCCTGTTTGTGGTCGGCTGGATCATCGGCAGCGGGATCTTCCGCGTCCCGGCCGAGGTGGCCACCCGCACCGGAACCCCGGGCCTGATGCTGCTCTGGTGGGGCCTGGGTGGCGTCTTCGCGCTCGCCGGGGCCCTCTGCTATGCCGAGCTCGGCACCCGCTTGCCGCGCTCGGGGGGCGAGTTCGTCTACCTCAACACCGCATTCGGGCCCGGCCTCGCATTCCTCTTTGGATGGTGCAATCTGGTCTTCGCGGGACCCGCCTCGATTGCCGCCGTCTCGCGGACGTTCGCCGATTACGGTGCCGCCCTCCTTCCGCTCACGGAGTGGGAGCGCCGGCTCGCTGCCGCCGGCCTGATCGCGGTCCACACCCTGATCGCAATGCGCTCCACCCGCGCGGGTGCCCGGGTCACCTCGATCGCCACAACCGGCAAGGTGCTCGCGATTGTCGCCGTGGTGGTACTGGCGTTCGCATTGCCGCTCCGTGACAGCCGACTTCCCGATGTCATCACGACGCCGGGGTCGGCCACCAGTCTCGCCCTGGGATTCACCGCGATCATCTTTGCCTACAAGGGCTTCCAGAGTATTGCGCTGCTCGGCGGCGAGGTCCGCGATCCGCAGCGCACGCTGCCGCTCGGTCTGCTGGGTGGAACGGCGATCGTTGCCGTGGCGTACCTGCTGCTCAACGCGGCCTTCCTGCGAGTTCTTGGCTTCGAAGGCGTACGAGCGTCGCCTGCCGTGGCGGCCGACGCGATGCGTGGAGTGCTCGGCGCAGGTGGTGCACGGTTCGTCGCGGTGCTGGTCCTGGTGGCGACGTTCGGCACGGTGAGTGCCCAGATGCTCGGCTTCCCGAGGCTCGCCTATGCGATGGCCGAGGAACGGCTCTTCTTCGTCCGCTTCACGGCCCTCTCACGGTGGCAGACCCCGTGGCAAGCCATCCTGCTTGTGGGCGGGATGTCGGTCGCGCTGGTGCTGTCCGGAAGCTATGCCTCACTTATCCGTCTGGCGGTGCTGGCGATCTACCCGCTCACGGCGGTCACGCTCTGTGGTGCAGTGGTGCTTCGTCGTCGGGACGGTCCCCCATCGTGGAGTATGCCGTTCTACCCGCTGCCGCTCCTGATCTTCGTAGCGAGTGTCGTGGTGGTGAGCGGTTTCGCACTCGCCGGCGATCCACGTTCCTTCGCGGTGAGCTTCGGGGCAACACTCGCGGGTGTGCCGGTCTACCTCGTCTGGCGCCGATTCTTTCGCGCGCCAGCTGCGCCCCTGCATCCCTGACCGCTGGCGCGAAGCCGATAGTCGGGCGATGCTTCAGGTCTGCTGTGCCGCTCCCGCCTCTTCCATCTGGAGTCTGATTCGATGCGCCGTTCGGTCGTCGCTTGCGCTCTCGCCTCGCTTGCTGTGCTCCTGGCATCCGCGCTCCCGCTGGCATCACAGCAACCCGTCCGTCGACCCGCCGGTCGCACGGCACCGGCTGACTCCACGCGCACACGGCGGCCGGCGGCTGCCACAGACACCACCCGACGTGACAGCACTCGCGCCTCTCGCGACACGACCAAGGCCGAAGGGAGTGACACGACCCCGGGCCGTGGTCTCGCTGGCGCGATTGGGTCGCTGCTCAAGCCACGATTGATTGGTCCGGCGGTCACGGGAGGGCGCATCGTCAGCATCGCAGTGCATCCCGAGCTTCCCGGCACGATGTATATCGGCGTGGCATCGGGAGGTGTGTTCAAGACCGAGAACGGCGGAGCGAGCTGGAATCCGATCTTCGACAAGCAGTCGTCCTTCTCGATCGGGACCGTGGTGGTCGATCCGAAGCGACCGACGACCATCTGGGTCGGTACCGGCGAAAACAACTCGCAGCGCAGCGTGGGTTATGGTGACGGCGTCTATCGGTCCGATGATGCCGGAAAGAGCTGGAAGCGGATGGGGCTCGAAAAGTCGGAGCACATCGCCCGGATCGTGATCGATCCCCGCAACAGTGACGTGGTGTACGTCGCCGCGCAGGGCCCGCTCTGGGCCGATGGCGGAGATCGTGGACTCTACAAGACCACGGATGGCGGAAAGACCTGGGCGTCGGTCATTCCAGTGAGTGAGCGAACCGGCGTCACCGATGTGGTGATCGATCCGCGCAATCCCGACGTACTCCTCGCCGCCACCTGGCAGCGCCGGCGGCACTTCTATACCCTGATCAACGGTGGCCCCGAGAGCGCACTGTACCGCTCGACCGATGCCGGCAAGAGCTGGAGGAAGGTCACCAGTGGAGTGCCATCGGGCACGCTGGGCCGGATCGGGCTCGCCGTGTCGCCGCGCGATCCGGATGTCGTCTACGCGACCATCGAATCGACCCCCGGTGACGGCGGAATCTTTCGTTCCATCGACGATGGCGTGACCTGGGAAAAGCGATCGTCCTACACGGCCCAGCCGATGTACTACGCGACGCTCGTTGCCGATCCCTTCAATGTCCAGCGACTCTATTCGATGGATGTCCAGACCCAGGTGTCCGATGATGGCGGTGCCACCTGGCGCGGAGTGGGCGAACGATCCAAGCACGTCGACAATCACGCGCTCTGGGTCGATCCCCGATTCCCCGACCACTACATCAATGGCAACGATGGCGGACTCTACCAGACCTGGGATGCGGGCAAGACCTGGCAGTTCTTCGCCAACCTCCCGATCACCCAGTTCTACGACATCGATGTCAGCACGAACGGACCGTTCTATCTGGTGTGCGGCGGCACCCAGGACAACGCGTCGCTCTGTGGGCCGGTGGCGTCACGCAGCAGCAACGGGTTGCTGAATACCGACTGGTTCGTGACCAACGGCGGCGACGGCTTCGTCTCCCGGATCGATCCCGAGGATCCCAACACCATCTATGCCGAGAGCCAGAACGCCGGTATGGTACGGTTCGACGTGCGGACCGGTGAGGCGATCGGCATCCAGCCAGCCGAAGGGCGTGGCGAGACGCCGAGTCGCTGGAACTGGGACACTCCCATCATCATCTCTCCACATTCGCACACCCGGCTGTACACGGCCTCGCAGCGCGTCTATCGCAGCGACGATCGTGGCAACACCTGGACGCCCGTCAGTGGCGATCTCACGCGTCAGCTCGATCGCAACGCCTTGCCGGTGATGGGGAAGGTCTGGGGCCCCGACGCCGTGGCGAAGAATCAGTCGACCGCCTTCTACAGCAACATCAGCACGCTTGCCGAATCCCAGAAGACTCCCGGATTGCTGTATGTCGGGACCGATGATGGCCTGATTCAGGTGACCGAGGATGGTGGCGCCACCTGGCGCCGCGCCGATTCCATTGCCGGTGTTCCTGGCAATGCCTACATCCAGCGCCTGATCACTTCGCGCTACGACGCCCGTACGGTCTTCGTGGCGGTCAACAATCACCAGAATGGCGACTTCGCTCCGTACCTTCTCAAGAGCACCGATGCGGGACGCAGTTGGGTCTCCATCGCCGGTGACCTGCCCAAGCGCGGCACCGTCTACACGATCGCCGAGGATCACGTCGATCCAGCGTTGCTCTTTGCCGGCACCGAATTTGGGGCCTATGTCACCAAGGATGGTGGCGCGCACTGGTCGAAGATTTCCGGACTGCCCACGATCCAGGTCCGCGACATCGCCATCCAGCGTGGCGAGGACGATCTCGTGCTCGGCACTTTCGGGCGCGGCATCTATGTGGTGGATGACTACTCACGGCTGCGAGACATCACCCTGGCGACGCTCGCCGCACCCGTGACGCTCTATCCCGTCAAGGATGCTGTTTCCTACGTGCGGCGGGGGCCGCTCGGTGGTGGTGGCAGGGGGAACCAGGGAGAGGGGTTCTTTACTGCCTCGAACCCGGAGTACGGCGCGCAGCTCACCTATTCGCTCAAGGAAACGTTCTGGACCTCGCGGAAGGAGAAGCGGATCGCAGCCCAGCGCGCGGCAGAGAAGGCCGGCAAGCCGATCAGCTATCCCACTCCCGAGGATTTCATCGCCGAGGCTGACGAAGAACCTGTGGTGCTGGCGGCGTCGATCGCCGATGCGTCAGGGCAGATCTGGCGCGAGCTCACCTTGCCTGGCTCGCGTGGTGTGCACCGGGTGACCTGGGATATGCGCGGTGCACTCGACGCCCCGGGTGATGGCGGAGGTGCTCCGGCAGGCGGTGGTCGTGGGGGCGGCGGTGGATTTGGAGGCGGCGCGAGTGGCAGTCCGGTGCCGCCGGGGCGTTATAGCGTGACGCTCGTTCGGAGAGAGAAGGGTGTGACCACGACGCTCTCGCCTCCGGTCCAGTTCAATGTGCTGCACGATCCAGCGGCCACGACTCCCGTGGCCGATCGCGAGGCCAATATTGCCTTCCGCGCGCAGGCGCAGAAGCTGAGTCGGCAGGTTTCGGCTGCCATCGAGGGTGGCAATACGGCCACCACCAAGATGGATGCGATCCTCAAGGTGCTCGACCAGATGCCCCAGGCGCCCCGCGCGCTCACCGACCGGGCACGCGACGTGAGCCGGCGCCTGGCCCTCTCGCTTCGCGCACTGCGCGGCGACGTGGTCAACTCTGCCCGGGGCGAGCAGGTGCCGGTTTCCATCCAGTCGCACGCCGGCAACGCCTCGCCCGATGGCATGCTGGCCGCGCCCACTACCACGAACCGGGAGCAGTATGCGATTGCCGCGGCGGATTTTGCCGCAGAATACGCGCGGCTCAAGCCCATCCTGACGACCGAGATCCCGGCGATCGAGGCGGAGCTGGAACGGCTCGGGGCACCGCCGACCCCGGGCAGGATCCCGGCAGAGCCGTGACTGGAGTGGTGGTGGCCGGCAGGGTATTTTGGGGGGTGGCAGGCAGACCAGTCACCCCCGGACCCAGGAGGTCACGCGGTGAAGAACAAGCAACTCGAAGCACTGATCAAGAAGGCGGCCGCACAGGCCACGTCGGAGAAGGGCCGGAAGGCGCGCTTCACCGACCCCACCCTCGAAGCCACCAAGCGGCCCGAGAATGAAGGCGATACCGAGAGGCAGCATCTGTTTAAGGAAATGAAGCGGCGCGAGTTCTGACGCTCGCGCCGTCGTGAGGCGTCAGATGCCTCGCGCGATCAGCTCCCGCACCGTCTCGACCGCCTTGTTGGGCGAGAGGTCCGCCACCGCCTGACGCATCTGGTGTGATCGTTCCAGCTGGTCCTTGGGCAGCAGCAGTTCTTCCCGTCGCGTGCCGCTCGCGCTCACATCGATGGCCGGGAAGATGCGCCGTTCGGCAAGCTCGCGACTCAGGACAATTTCCGAGTTGCCCGTTCCCTTGAACTCCTCGAAGATCACTTCATCGCCGCGCGATCCCGTGTCGATCAGTGCGGTCGCAATGATCGTCAGCGAACCGCCACCGCGCGACGGCTCCACCATCCTCGCACTCCCGAAAAACTTCTTGGGCCGTTCCATCGCTTCGGCGCCGATGCCACCCGACAGGGTACGCCCTGAGCCTCGGTCGATGTTGTTGTAGGCGCGAGCAAGGCGGGTGAGGGAATCGAGGATGATCACCACATCCTGCCCCAGCTCCACGCGCCGGCGGGCCCGCTCGAGCGTCATCTCGGCCATCGCGACGTGGCGCGCCGCACCGTGGTCGAAGCTCGAGGCAATCACCTCGCCCGCGCCCGCCATTTCCATTTCGGTGACTTCTTCAGGACGTTCGTCAGCCAGCAGAATGTAGACCGTCGCGTCGGGATAGTTGGTGACGATGCCACGCGCGATGGTCGTCAGCAGCGTGGTCTTGCCGGCCTTCGCCGGGGCCACCACAAGACAGCGCTGCCCCTTGCCCAGCGGAGCCAGCAAGTCGATCAGGGGTGCGGTGAGGTCTGCCCCTCGCTTGAGCGGTTCCTTCGACGACAGGATCAGTTGCTGTGTCGGGTGGATCGCTGGAAGCCGGGAAAAGTCCTGGCGTCCCTCGAGCTCGGCCGGGGGAAATCCAAAGATGGTGGTGACGGAGGCAAGTGCCGGGGCGCGGCCGTTCTGGGGGATCGCTTCGCCAGCCACTTCATCGCCGGCGCGCAACTTGTTGCGCTGGAGTACCGACTGCGGGACGAAAACGTCGCCAGGACTCGGCAGGTAACTCGCGGCCCGCTGGCGCAGGAATCCGCCGCCCTTGTCCGTCAGCTCCAGGACACCCGACACTTCGATGCGCGCTCCGTTGGTGGCTGCTCCGCCGCGCGGTGATTCGAGCGCCGCTCCTGCCCCGCCGCCAGCGATCGGATGTTCCCCGGTCTGTCCGCTGCGTCGCCCTCGTCCACGACCCCCACGGCGCCTCGGTGGCTTCCCCCGCGGTTCGCTCATGACATCCCCCGCGCCGCGAGTGCCTGCTGGATCCGGGCTGCCCCGGCGTCGAAGCCATTCCCGAGGGCGAGGTCGAGTGGGGTATATCCGGCGGCCGTGGTGGATGGGTCGGCGCCGGCGTCGAGTAGCAGCTCGGTCAGCGAGAGGTGCTTGGCCGCGATGGCGGCGTGCAGCGGAGTGTTAGCCATGTGGTTTCTGGAGAGGAGTCGGTGATCTGCGCCGCGGGCCAGCAGAAGCTCTGCGGTCCGGCCTGCGCCAAAGAATGCGGCGAGATGCAAGGGTGACCAGCCGTCTGCCGAATAGATATCGGCGAGCTGCGGGTCGGAATCCAGCAATTCCATCAATCGGGTAACATCATCAACGGCCGCAGCCTCAAAGATGTTTCTGGGCCAGGATTGTCCTGCCAACCAGCACGCCGTCTCCCCGCTGCGGGCATACAGGGCCGCGAGCAGGGGCGTTTCGCCGGAAGGAGACTGGCGTAGCAACAGTGTGGGGTCGGCGGTGACGAGCGAACGGACACGCTCCAAATCATTGCGCCGACTCGCATCGAGCAGGTCGTCGAGCATGCAAACCGGTGTCGGGGACGCGGCGCCGACGGGCACCGCTGCCCCTAATCACGCTGATCGGCCCCGATTCCGCTAGGGGGGTGCTGGCCGGGCCCCGAGAGCACTGGTAGCTCCAGGTGACTCGGGAACCGGCTGGAGCGCTGAATCGCGTGGGTCGCCCGGCGGAAATCCGAGGCCTTGGCCGCGAAGATATTGGCGACATAGTGTTGCGGGTTCCGGTCGATCACCGGAAACCAGCTGCTCTGGACCTGGACCATGATCCGGTGGCCCCTCCCAAAGGTGTACTCCTGGGTATGGAGGTCCACCGTGAAGCGCTCGACCGTGTTGGGCCGCAGCGGCCGTGGTGCAGAGAAGCTCTCGAGGTACCGGCCGCGGAACACGTCGTTCGCAACCATCAACTCGAAACCACCCATCACCGGACCGAGCGAATCCGGGTAGACGTCGATCAGCTTCACCACCCAGTCGGCGTCGCTCTCCGAAGTCGAGGCGAACAGTCTGGCCGAGATCTCACCGCTGATCGTGACGGGCGAGTCAAGAACGCCGGTCTGCCAGGTCCGCACGTCGGGACGGCCGTCCACAAATCGCTGGTCCTCGGTGAGCCAGGTGCGCCACAGCGAGCCCGGGCCGTAAGTCGGTTGAATGGGGCGCCGACGATAGGGGACCGGATTCGCAGGGTCGGAGACGAAGCTGTCGGCAGCGGCGGTGAGCACTGGCTTCGTGAACGTCAGCGAGCCGTTGGGGCCGAAGTAGAGGGGCGTCGCGCGCACGCCGTTCCGGCGCGGGAAGGTGTCGCTGGTTACCCAGCGATTCTCGCCTGAGCGGAAGAGCGTCGCCTCAGCCGGCGTGCACCCACCCGGCGTTCCCTTCAGGTGGCAGGCGAAGAATGGCCGCTGGATGGAGTCACGATACCAGTCGCCCGTCGCCGCCCCGAAGTCGATCTGACCGAGTCGCTGACCGGTACCCCCCCAGCCACCGTGGTTCCAGGGCCCGACCACGAGAAAGTTCAGGTTCCGGCTGTCGTGCTTCTCCATCTCGCGATAGATAGTGACCGGTCCGTAGAAGTCTTCCTGATCCCACCATCCCGCGACGTTCAGCGTCGGAACTGTCACTGGGTGGTTGAGATAGGGCACCGCGGCCTGCTTCTGCCAGAAGGCGTCGTAGTCCGGGTGCGCGACATAGTCACGCCAGGTGGGAATGGCACCCTTGAAGAATTCGGGATCCACCCGCGAGAGCGGCCCCAGTGCGAGATACCAGCTGTAGGTATCGGCACGGTCAAACGGGAAGCCGGCCGAGAAATCGGAGGCGTGTTCCATCTGATAGGCGTACTCGAACCCGTACGAAAGCCGGAAGGCACCCTGATGATGAAAGTCGTCGCCCATCCACATATCGGCTGGCGACGCCTGCGGCGATGCCGCACGGAATGCGGGATGCGGGTCCATCAAGGCCTGCACCGTGGTCCAGCCGTCGTAGGAAACACCCAGCATCCCGATGCGACCGTTGTTGTCGGGCGTGCGATGGAGCAGCCACTCCATCGTGTCATAGGCATCACTGCCCTCATCGATCGCCTTGGGGTCTCGCCGGTCGCGGGGTGGGCGCTGCATCACGAACACCCCTTCGCTGCCGTAGTGTCCCCGCAGGTCCTGAAAAGCAAAGGCGTAGCCATCGGCGGCGAGTTCACGGTAGGACCCGCGAAACCGGCCGTCCGCGCCATCGATGCCGTAAGGGGTTCGCGTCAGGATGATCGGGAGCGGTCCGGTGTGACTCTCGGGAACCCAGATCGAGGTGTGCAGCCGAATGCCGTCGCGCATCGCGACGAGCGTGTCGACCAGTTTGACGTATCGTGGCGCCGGAGGGGCTGGGGTTGCCTGGGCCGCAAGGGATGACGCGGCGGCGCCGAGTCCGGCGAGCAGCAGGATCAGGGTGCTACACGGATGGAAGCCACGGCGCATCGAGCACCTCCCGAACGCTGTCCGCGAGTTCACGCGGCGTGAAGGGCTTCTGCAGGAAGGCGAGTTCGCCACCGCGAAGCCCGAACTGGTGCAATTCGTCCCCGGTATATCCCGAGATGAACAGGACTCGCATCCTGGGGTGCAACCGGAGCATCGCGTTTGCGAGCTGAGGGCCGCTTTCCCCTGGCATGATCACATCGGTGAGCAACAGGGCCGGCGGTCCACCCACGTCAATGGCGCGACGCGCCTGCTCGGCATCGGCCGCAGTTTCGACGTGGTATCCGAGGCGCTCGAGAATCCGGCGGCCCACGTCGCGCAGCGCCGCCTCGTCTTCGACGAGCAGGATCCTCTCCCGGCCTGCAGGGGCCGCAGTGCGGGCCTGCGGGGCAGGGGCGGATGCATCCGACGCGGCTCGCTCGGTCGCGGGGAGCCAGGCCGTCATCCGGGTCCCGCCGGTCGCAACGGCTTCCACCGTGATGCCGCCCCGGTGTTGTTCCAGGATGCTGAGTGTCGTGGCGAGTCCGAGCCCAGTGCCCTTGCCCGCCGGCTTGGTGGTGAAGAACGGCTCGAAGAGTCGCGCACGCGTGGCGTCGTCCATTCCGGCCCCGGTGTCGGTCACCGCAAAGGTGACGTATTCACCCGGTGCGGCAGAAAGGTAGGGGGAAGCCAGCGGTTCGGTGAGCGTGGCGTATGAGAGCACGATCGACATCGTGCCGCCCCGCGGCATCGCGTCGCGGGCATTTAGTGCGAGGTTGAGGATCACTTGCGTGAGTTGCGTGGGATCGCCGAGGACCCGGGGAAGCGCGCCCTCGACCCGCAGTTCAACCTTCACCGCGCTTTCGGCCAGTCGCTCATACATCCGCAGGGTCTCGCGCACGAGTGGCTCGATTTCCACTGGTCGCGGGGCCAGGACCTGCTGACGGGAGAAAGCGAGCAACTGGCCGGTCAGGCCCGCCGCCCTGGCAGCGGCCTGGCGAATGGTGAGGAGATATTCGTGACCGGGATCGTGCTCGTGCGACTGATCGAGCAGGATTTCCGTCGATGCCAGCATTGTCGTCAGCAGGTTATTGAAGTCGTGCGCGACGCCTCCCGCCAGCCGGCCGACGACTTCCATCTTCTGGGCCTGGCGAAGTTGCGTTTCGAGATGAGTGCGCTCGGTATGATCCCGCGCGGCAAGGACAATGCCCCCGACGCCAGGTTCGCCGCGGAGGTCAGTCGCAACCGTCTCCATTGGCCGCCAATTGCCATCGGCGTGCCGCATCCGCCAGGTGAGTGTCAGCGGGCCGTGGGCGGTTTCGAGTCGCTGGAGCAGCAGTGGCACCCCGCCAAGATCCTCGGGATGCACGTGCTCGGCGAGAGATTGCCCCACCAGGGTGGTCGCAGAAGTGCCGAGTATTGGCGCCGCGCTTGGCGACGCAAAGGTGATGGTGAGTCTGCTGTCACACACGAGCAGCAGGTCGGAGGCGTGACGCACCAGTGCCGCCACACGGGCCTCACTCCGGCGCTCCGCCTGCTCGGCGAGGAGCACCCTGTTCTCGCGGGCCGTGAGTCCCTGCCGAATCATCAGCAGGATGGTCAGCCCGATCACGGCGAGCGCAAGCGACGCCGGCAGGGCGCTCCACTGGCGCACCGACTCCACCAGCAGCACGAGCGTGACGGCTCCCGTCGCAAGCAAGGGGAGCGGGGAGAAGGACACCGCGGTGCTCGGGGCGACCCGGGCCTCCTGCGCGCTGTCGGGGTAGTAATAGCGCCAGCCCGCCACGGCGAGGAGCAGGTACGCCGCGGCATAGAGAAATTCCGATATGCCATCGAGGTAGCCACGGCCCGGTCCGTAGTACGCCAGCTGATACAGCGAGTCGGCAATGACGTAGACCACGACCGCGAGGCCGAGCACGCGGAACGGCGCGCGCTGCGTGGCGGGCCCGCCGGCAAGAATGATGGTATTGAGGGTGAGCAGGAGGCCCAGATCGAGCAGCGGATAGAGCACGGTCACGACGAGGTCGGGCAGCGACTTCGGAGTCTCGATCGTGGGCCCGATGACAAAGAGCCAGACCAGGGTGGCCGCAGCCACCAGTGCCGTAATGCTGTCGAGTCCGAGTTTCCAGCGTTGCAGTGCGCCGGCCTGGCGGCGGGGAAAGCCCCAGAGTCCCGCGGCGAGAATGAGATAGCCAGCGATGTAGACCGGGTCGCCGATGTTCGCGATGCCCTCCGGAACCCCCGCCACGCGATGCAGGTAGAGATACAGCGCCATTCCGGCCGCGAGCGCCACCTGGGCCATCACCAGCGTCCAGAGTGCTCGGCGACTTGCAGGATCCTGCTGCGGCGCGCGCGCCGCCCGGACAAACATTCCGATGCTGAGGGCGACCAGCGGGAGATACGCGAGCTCGTGTCGAACCAGTCCGCTCACCGCTGGTCCAACGACGTCGGGCAGCGTGACTGCAGCGGCATACAGCGCCACATACCCGCATCCCGCCGCCAGCGCGGCGCGCACGCGCATCGGTGCCTCCATCACGGACCCGGGAACACGGTTCCGTGCGCGGGTTCGAATCGAGCCGTGAAATGCCGGAGTGCACTCGGCTGTTCCACGATCCGCACGCCGCGCACCTGATCGCGTCGTTCATAGACGTAGAGCAGCACCTCAGCCAGATAGTCCACGTGACTCTGAGTATAGACGCGACGCGGGAATGCCAGCCGCACGAGCTCCATTGCGGCGGGTCGTTCGCTGCCATCGGGTTGCTGACCGAACATCACCGTGCCGATCTCGACCGAGCGGATTCCGCCCACCAGGTAGAGCGCGCAGGAGAGCGCCCACGCGGGATATTCGCCCTGCGGAATGCCCGGCAGCATCGCCTTCGCATCGATGTAGAGCGCGTGGCCTCCAGCGGGCGTGACCATCGGGACACCGGCCCGGGCGAGCCGTTCGGCGAGGTATTCCACCGACCGGATCCGGTAGCGCAGGTAATCCTCATCCAGCGCCTCTTCCAGTCCGATCGCGATTGCCTCGAGATCGTATCCCGCCAGTCCGCCATAGGTGACGAATCCTTCGGTCAGGATCAGGTTGTTCCGGCAGCGTTGCGCGAGATCGTCGTCATTGAGCGCGAGGAATCCGCCGATGTTCGCCATCCCGTCCTTCTTGGCACTCATCGTGGCGCCGTCGACTTCGGCAAACATCGCCGTGGCGATCTCGCGCGGGCTCTGGTCGGCCCACCCGGCCTCCCGCTGCTTGATGAACCAGGAATTCTCGGCAAAGCGGCAGGCATCGAGGATCAGGGGAATTCCGTGCTTCTGGCAGATGGCGCGGGCGCCGCGAAGATTTGCCAGCGAGACTGGCTGCCCGCCCCCTGAATTGTTCGTCACGGTCATCATCACGAGCGGAACTCGTCCCGGGTTCTCTTGGAGCACGCGCTCGAGCGCCTCGAGGTCCATATCGCCCTTGAACGGATGGGATACCGCGGGGTCACGCCCCTGCACACTCGGCAGGTCGAGTGCCGTGGCGCCGCGCGCCTCGATGTTCGCACGTGTGGTGTCGAAGTGCGTGTTGTTCGGGACGATCTCGCCCGCCTGGACCGCGGTGCCGAAGAGGATCCGCTCGGCCGCCCGGCCCTGATGGGTTGGGATCACGTGGCGAAGTCGAGTGATGCCCTGGACCGCGGCCTCGAAACGGTACCACGAATCGGCTCCGGCGTAGCTCTCGTCACCCACCATCATCCCGCCCCATTGACGGGATGACATCGCTCCCGTGCCCGAGTCGGTCAGCAGGTCGATGAGGACGTCACGGGCTCGCAACAGGAAGAGATTGTAGTGGGCGGCCCGGAGCGCGATATCCCGCTCGGCCGGGGTGGTCTGGCGGATCGGCTCGACGCTCTTGATCCGGAACGGCTCGATGATGGTGCGTGGTTCAAACATTCAGCTCACGGCGGCGCGACCGCGCCAGTAGAGGAAAACGGGAATCCCCAGCAACAGCAGCAGGGCGCCACGAATGGCGTTGTGCGGATTGGACGCCACGGATCCGATGACCACGTAGACGGCCGCCGCAATGAACAGCAGCGTGCTGACGGGGTGCAACGGCGTGGCCGCCTTCACCGCGACGCCGCCGTCACGCTTGCGAAGCACAAACAATGAGGCGGCGGTGAGCCCAAAGAAGATCCAGTCGCCGAACACGACATAGTCGAGCAACTCCCCATATCGCTTGGAAAAGAGCAATCCGATGGCCCACACGCCCTGGAGCACGATGGCGGCCACGGGCGTTCGCCAGGTGGGGTGGAGCCGGGCGAACGAGGCGAAGAAGAGTCCATCCTTTGCCATTGCCTGATAGACCCTGGGGGAGACCAGGATCACCAGGTTCAGGAAGCCGAAGGTCGAGGCCACGATGCCCGCCGCGATGAGCCGACGCCCGGCCTCTCCCGCGATCGCCCCCATCGTCTCGGCCGCCGGAGCGCTGCTGCCAGCCAGCCCGAAGATTCCGAGTGACCGGAGATATGCCACGTTCACAAGCAGGTAAGCCGCGACGACCACCAGCACGCCGATGACCAGGGCCCGGGGCAGGTCCCGCTCCGGGGCCACCATCTCCTCGGCCACAAAGTTGGTTTGCTGCCAGCCCCCGAACGCAAAGAGCACCGGGACCAGCGCGGCACCCAGGGTGAGGACGATCCCCGACTGTTGGAGTGTCGGCTCGGCGAGCGCGGTCTGCACCCCGGCCGGCGCTGCGAATGCTGCAAGGACGAGCGTCGCGATCGCGGCCAGTTTCAGTACCGTGAACAGATTCTGGGTCCAGGCCGCAGGCCGGACGCCCCAGACATTGATGGCGGTCAACAGCACGATGGCGCCCGCAGCGAGCGGTTGCTGCGACGCTTCGGGCCAGCCGAGCAGGGTCGCGGCGTAGCCCGCAAACGTCATCGCGACGGCCGCGATGGCGCCGGTCGCAATCACCAGCAGGAGCGCCCAGGCATAGAGGAACCCGGTGAGCGGGCCGAAGGCCTCGCGAAGGTAGGCGTAGCCACCACCGGCGCGCGGGCGGCGCTGGCCCAGCTCGGCAAAGACAAAGGCGCCAATCAGGGCGATGACGGCGCCTGCGCCCCACGCGACGTAGACCAGGGTCGGAGTGCGGACAATCCGGGCCACTTCCGCGGGATTTCGGAAGATGCCAGATCCGATAATGCCGCCGATCACCATCATCGTGGCTGAAAAGAGGCCGAGACGTCTGGCGTACCCGACGTCCGTGGGTGGTGTCATCTGGCAGGCTCCGGCGGGATGGGCGACGAGGGCTCGCCCCGGAGCATCGCGTCTCGCATTCCTCAGCGCAAGCGCTGCCCCCCAACCCGGGGCCCGTGGCGCTACTATTCCGGCCGATCCGCGCTGCTGCCGGCGGCGTTTCTCGAACCCTTGTTCAGGTGAACCACGGCGATGATGCGTTCCACCCTGCTCTGGCTCTCCCAGCGGCAATCCATCTTCAATTTCGTGCGCCGCAACGGCCTGGCCAAGAAGTTCGCGGCCCGGTTCGTCGCTGGCGAGACCATCGAGACCGCGGTGCAGGCCGCGCTGGAACTGCGGGAGAAGGGCATCACCGTCTCGCTCGACCTGCTGGGCGAGAGCGTGCACAACCCCGCCGAGGCCGGTCAGGCTCGTGATATGTACATCACGATTCTCCGGGCAATGGAGGCCGCAGGCCTCGAGGTCAATGCCTCGATGAAGCCGACCCAGATGGGGCTCGATATCGACGAAGCCCTCTGCGAGCAGAATGTCCGGGCAGTGCTCGATGTGGCTCGGCAAGTCGGTGCCTTCGTCCGGCTCGATATGGAGGGGTCGGCCTACACGCAGCGCACGCTCGACTTCTTCGAACAGAAGCTGTTCGCCGACTACGGCAAGCATACGGGAGTGGTGATCCAGGCCGCGCTGCGCCGATCCACCCAGGACATCGAACAGCTGATCGAGCTGGGCGCGCGCGTCCGGCTCTGCAAGGGCGCCTATCTCGAAGCGGCCGATGTGGCCTATCCCGACAAGCGCGATGTCGATGCGCACTACGTCCGGCTGATGGAGGCCCTGCTCACTCGTGGCAACTATCCCGGTATCGCCACGCACGATGAAGTCATCATTGCCCGGGCCAAGGCGTTCGTCGCCGAACACGGGATCGCTCGCGACCGGTTCGAGTTCCAGATGCTCTACGGCGTGCGTCGCGACCTCCAGGAAGCGCTGGTGCGCGAAGGCTACCGGATCCGGGTCTACATCCCCTTCGGCACGCAGTGGTACCCCTACCTGATGCGGCGCCTCGCGGAACGCCCGGCGAATATCGCGTTCATCTTCGGGAACGTTGTGAAGGAAGCGATGCGGCGGTCGTGAGCGAGTTCACCCTCGGCGGATATATGGTGGCGCACGATCGCGCCGCCGCCTTCACCGGGAGCGATGGCGAGGCCTACTCCGTGGCCCTCCTGATCGACGATGTACCCGACGACCGCGGACGCTTTGGGGGAGCGCTGCTCTTCGTGCGCTGGACTCCTTCGGGCGATGCGCCCTCCGGGCATCTCGAGTCGGATTACCTGGTATGGGGAGCCACTCCCGATGATGCGAGGGAACGGCTCGGTGCGCTCTCCCTCTACGATGTGAAGGCCATTCTCGACGAACTCGTGGCGGCCGGCAGGCCGGAGGAGTTCTGACCCCGGGCCTCGGTGTCGTGCTCGAGCGCGAGGGCGGGAGCTACCGCGTGCTGGTCGATGGGATCGAGCGGGTCGCGATCCTCCGCGGGAAGGCCAAGCGCACCGAAGACCGCGCGGTGGCGGGTGATCGCGTGCAGCTCGATGCCGCCACCCTGACCGAAGATGTCGTGGCCATCGAGGCAGTCGCGCCACGCTCGTCCATCCTGGAGCGACGCGTTCCCGACGGACGCGGCACGAGGCCCGTGGCAGCAAACGTCGACCAGGTCCTGGTGGTGACAGCGGCGCGCGACCCCGAGCCAATCCTGCAGCTCATCGATCGGCTCCTGGTGGTGGCGGAAGCCAACGACCTGCCAGCCACCGTCATCGTCAACAAGACCGACCTCGCATCGAGCGAACCGGTGGTCCGCCATCTCGCGGCGGCGGGCTACCCGGTGATCTCGACCGCCGCGAAGCAGGGTGACGGTCTCGATGAGCTGCGCTCGGCGCTGGTTGGAAAGGTGTCGGTGCTGACCGGACCCAGTGGAGCTGGAAAATCATCCCTGCTCAACGCCCTCGAGCCGGGCCTCGGACTCCGGGTCGGCGAAGTGTCGGCCAAGGTTCGCCGCGGGACGCATACCACGGTCTCTGCCGTGATGATTCCACTGGTGCAGGGTGGATTCGTGGTCGATACACCTGGGTTCAGCGAAGTCGGCGTCTGGGCCCTGCAGCGCGATCAACTCGATCGCTGCTTTCCGGAGTTTCTCCCGGGCATCGGCTCGTGCCGCTTTGGCGACTGCACCCATCGCACGGAGCCGGGTTGTGCTGTCCGCGCGCTGATCGATCAGGGAGAAGTGGCGGCTGCGCGGTACGACAGCTATCTCGCGATCCGCGCGGAGCTCGACGCCATTCCCGAGGCGTGGGAATAGCGCTCGCGCATTGCCTGCTGCCTATGGCGTCGGCTTGACGACGTCGTCCAGCGCCGCCCCAACCCGACATTCTCCTTCGCCTTCACGCCCTGCCAGCGCACACGCCTTGGCGCGCGCGGGCAGGTCTACGGAATGCAGGACGGCAATCTGCTGACCCACCGCGACGTAGCACTGGGTCCGGTTGGCCCCAGCGGGAATCTCACGACAGAACGCGATCCCGTCTTTCGGGTCGGCAGTCACGTCGATTCGATTCTTCACGACGCCAGAGAAGCAGAACGGCTGGTATCCCGGGTCGCCGTGCGCGCAATCGGCGGCCGCGGCCTTGTCGTCGCCGACCGTGAGTCCGCTCGTCATTGTGCCCATACTCTGATAGCAGGCCGAACGCACCTCGATGGGTGACTTGTCACAGGTCGCCGCTGCAACCGACCAGTCGTGGTTGCTTCGCCGGAGGATCACGCCACCCTGCAATTCATAGCAGGACCGGAGATACTGCGCCCCGACGATCGAGCAGGGGTACAGGGCATCGGTGGAATCCAGCATCTTGAACGTGATCGTCCTGGTGTCGGGGGCGTGCTCGTGCGCCATCCCCTGCATTCCCTTCATCTCGTCGGCCGCGGATTCCTGCAGGGCGTGCGCAGAGGTATGGTGCGGCCCGGTGGCCGCCGCCACGGCATTCTCCATAAACGCACCGCCGTAGCACGATTCCCGGTCCCACGACGACACCAGCCAGTCACAACCCGTCAGGGCGCGGGGAAGCTCCCAGTTCCAGACCATCTCGAAGCCGTGCCCCAGGCCGTGGACGCACTGGAATCGGAGCCAGCGATCGGCCGGGTCGGGTGCGATCAGGTTGCAGAGCTCGTTGGCCCGGGTTGAGTCGATGGTGCCCGACTGCGTGAACCACGACTGGATTACGCCGTGATAGCAGCCCGACTGAAAGAGCCCGGTGCAGCTGCGGAACTTGGCCGAGACGTCATCGCCCGGCTTCCACGCGCGAATCCCGATGACGTGGGTGTAGCTGTGGCCATCGCGTGCTACCTGCGGATCTTCCTTGCCGAGGCGTTCGAGCGCTCCGAGGGCGAGGCGCACGCGTTCGCCCTTGGCCAGTGCCAGGAAGTAGTTCTCGTAGCACTGCCGGCTGGAGTCGGCATTGCTGCCGCTGCATTGCCGCTTGGCAAGCGATGCGAGCCCCGACGTGTCGCCGGCCGTGGCGAGCTGTTCCATCCGGGCCGAGAGTTCGGTGGCCGGAAGCTGCGCGTGTGCGCACGCGGTGCCCGTGAGGAGAACGAGCGGGTAGAGCAGGGTCCGAAAGGTCATGACTTCCTCGTCCAGCGGTCAGCGTCGCGATGTTCCACCTTCTGCATCATTCGATCAAATGCCTCGTCCAGGTTGATCCCTTCCCGATTCGCCATACAGATCAGGACAAAGAGGATGTCGGCCATCTCCATCCCCAGCTCGCCTTCGGCCTCTTCGGGCTTCTTGGTCTTCTGGCCAAAGCGATGATTCACCTCGCGCGCGAGCTCGCCGACTTCTTCGCTGAGCCGCGCCATATTGGTGAGGGGATGAAAATAACCCTCCTCGAACTGCGAGATCCAGCGATCCACACGCTGCTGTGCATCCGAAAGCGACATACACCTCACTCCGATTCCGAGCAGTTGTCGATCATCGATCATCGATGATCGATCATCGATTACTTCAAGGCCGCAATGATGGCTTTCGTGAACGGCACCAGGTCGGCGGGCGTGCGCGACGAGATCAGGTTGCCATCGACCACCACGGCCGAGTCTTCCCAGACCATTCCGGCATTCACCAGGTCATCCTTGATGGCCCCGACCGAGGTCCCGCGTCGTCCGCGCACGATGCCGGCCGAGATGGGCACCCAGCCAGCGTGGCAGATGAAGGCAATGGGTTTGCCGGCTTCGTGCATCGCGCGGGTGATGGTGAGCAGCCGCTCGCTCCGGCGCATGATGTCCGGGGCGTATCCGCCTGGAATCACGAGCGCATCGAATGCGTCGGCGCGAATCTCGTCGACCGAGGTGTCAGCGGTAATGGGGTAGCCGCGCTTGCCCTGGTAGCTGCGCTCACCGAGCCCCGCGACAACGGTTTCGTACCCCTCCTCCTCGAGACGGATCTTGGGGTACCACAGTTCGAGGTCTTCATAGAGCGGAGCAACAAAGAAGAGAATGCGGCGGGACATCCGGGGCCTGTGGGTGGGAGTCCCCGGAAGAGTAGCGGCTGCCGGGAGCTTCCCGCCAGCCGCTACGGCGCTACGAGTGGGGCTGGCTCAGTACGATTGCGCCCAGGCGCGCTGGCCGAGCGGCCGGGCGAGCGACGCGCCGTTGACGGCCTTGGTGATGGCGCACTCCGAATAGTTGATCGTCACGTTGCCGCCGACGGAACCGTTCGTGGTCGCCACGTCGGCGCCCGCCGCCAGGACTGCACCGTAAAGCTTGTTTCCGTTGCCCGTCACCTTGATCTGGTTTCGCACGATGATCAATCCGTCCCACTCGAAGCCACCCACCAGTTCCAGGTCGCCGTCAATGAGCAGCGTGCCTTGCCCCCGGCTGTTGGCGGCAAATTTCGTCTGTGCCCCGGTACCGTGAACTACCGGGTAATAGCCGGTGCACTGCGTCACGATGCCCCCCGAGGGCGGGCGGTAGGGTTCGCCGAGGTTGAGCAGTACGCTCTTGTCACAGGTACCGGTTCCGGCGTCGAGCACCGGGCCGACCCCGTTATAGGGCGTGGTATTGGGCAGGACCTTCACTCCCGGCTGCGAGCCGAGGGTGGCAAAGGTGTAGTCGACGAAGTTGGTAAAGGTCTCGGAGGTCACCGAAGGGTCGTTCGGGGCGTCCCGGGTTGGGAACCCGAACACATTGTTGGCATCCTGAGCGGTTACGCCAGTCCCTGTAGCACTGCGCACTCCTACTACGTCGTCTTCATTGCCGGCCGAGATCGCAGTGCACTCGCCCGCAGCCCACTGCGGTGGCAGCGCATTGATCCCGCTCACCAGGAATGAATTGCCGTTGAACTTCACCGGGTCGTTCACGGTTACGGCGGCGTTCACGCCGATGGTGGGCTTCACGAGCCGGAACCACTGGCTCAGCGTGAGCGTCGACGCGCGCCGGGTGGTGGTTCCCCGCCAGCCGGTGGCTTCCACCAGGAAGAGCTGGCTGTTCAGCCGCCGGACCGTCGACTCATAGAACAGCTTCCCCGACTGCAGCGTGCGCGTTCCTCCGGTCCAGCTCACCGGAGCGGAAGGCGTCCACACTGCGAGCGCCCCCTGCACCGTCGGGTCCCACGTGGCATAGACATCGGCCAGCCCCGCCTCGGCCGCGTTCTGAGCATCACCCGCATAGGCATTGCTCGACGAGGCAGAGCGATCGAAGCGCACCACCATAAAAGCTGCGGCGACCGTCGCACCAAGAATGACCAGCGCAAAGAGGCTGAGCAGCAGGGTGATCCCGCGACGATCGCTCGGTTTCCTCCGCGTCCATACTGCCATAAGGTCCTCGTGGTTCAGGGCCGCAGCGTGTTGCGCAGGGCCACGCGGGTATACATCGGGTACTGCTTGGAAGAGCGGGTTGTGGTACCGGCCAACGAACTGACCCGCTCAGTAATGGTCGTCAATCCGATGCCGATGGAGCGCACGCGAAGCGGGTTCGTAGTAGTGGGATCCAGCACGGCACCCGCCGCGTCGAAGTAGGTCAGCACTAGGTGTGTCGAATCGGGGATCGGTCCGATGATGGGGCTCAGGGTCGTCTCGCCCTGGCTGATCGAGCGGACGCCCACATAGACCTTCCCGGTCGTCCCATCGACAAACGGACCGTACTCAACCTGCTCGAACCACTTCACCGGACCGCCGACACGATGCTGGGAGAGCGCCATATCCACCGTTGGCGACGTCGACTTGACCAGTGGCGGATCCGAAAGGGTGAACCGGATGGCCTCGTCGGTGCCGCAAGTGGAATTGAGGTCGATGTTGGTGACGACCATCGGCAACCACTGATCATCGAAGCCAGCGTTCGGGTCGTTCTCCACGAACAGCAGGAATTCGTCAGTGAGGCGTGGCAGTCGCTGTCCGATCGTGGGCTTGAGAACACGAAACTCGGTCAGCGTAGGCGTGCCGCAAGTGATGCCCATTCCACGCATCGCGCGGAAGGAAATCCGGTTGCGTGCGATCGCGAGCAGGTCGGTTCGCGACGACAGCGTGGTGATGTTGCTGTCGAAACCCACTTCGCGCAGTTCCTGCGGCAGCAGCGTGGCCCCGTTCCGGGCCTCGCCCATCGAATTCGCGATCGTGATCTGGGCGCCGGAGGTGTTGAGCATTGCCGTCAGCACCTTCGTGATGGCCGCACCAATGATCGCCATCAGGACGATCCCGATCAGCAGCTCGACCAGCGTAACGCCGCGGCGCCTCAGCACGCGACCCGCCCGGTCAGGGTGTCGGTTTTCGCCACGCCCTTCGAGAGCTTGTAGGCGGCAAAGACGCGCACGGTCCTGAGCGTCCCGCTCGCCGGCACATTCCAGGTGAGCGACACGTTGTTGCTCACCACCGCCGAAGTACTCGACGCAAAATTGGTCGAAAGGCACGCAGGGGATGTGGCATTGGCATAGCTGAGCAGCTCATCCATCTTGGCCGTCGTCAGGCCCGAGGCGAAGGTCGCCATCCGGCTGCGCTGGAGATCGCGCGTGGTAATCATCGAGCCCCCGGCCATCGCCAGCAGGCCGCCCGTGAGGATGAGGATCGCCACCAGCAATTCGACGAGGGTGAAGCCCCCGTTGCCCCTCCTCCCGCTCATTCGATCCTCCCATAGCCCGTAATCAGGGTAGTATCGGCGGCAGACCCCTTGGTTGCGATCATCGTGTAGGGGGTGCCGGTCACGATCAGCCCCGTGGGCTCGATCCTCAGTGTGGCCGAGGAGGGGGTCACCGCGACCCCGCCATATTGCGCGGCGAAATTGAGCGGTTGCCCCACGACCTTCGCTGTCCCGGCCGAATCGACCGTCACTGTGGCGACCCCGCTGGCAAAGGTGATCGTGGCGGGAAGTCTGGTCTGGATCGCGGAGGCGCGGGCACGCCTCAACAGCGCCTCCATACCGGCGGTGGCGCCGGTGACGTTGCGGCGCGCCATCGCGGTGGCAATCCTGGGCGCCGTGATCGCCAACAGGATACCAATGACGACGATAACCAGCAGGAGCTCGGTCAGGGTGAACCCCTGACGGCTCCAGGCCGGGTTCCGTTGCTCGCGTTCCATTCGTGAACCTCCACCTCAGGGGGCCACAGCGGGCACCACGCATCGGCGCTCGCGACGACCCAGAATCCTAGTGCCCGGTCCGGCTCGGCGTCAGTAGGAGGGCCAGTTGTCGGTCCAGGCGTTTCCCATACGAGACCAGCCGCCATACTTCGCCAGCGCCTTGGCCAGGTCGCACGAGTTGTAGAGGATCTTCTTGGTACCGTTTCCGAGTGAACTCGCGCTCACGGCAATCCCCAGCTTCACGTTCAGCCCACTGATCAGCCCGCCCGAAACGGTCGTATTGCCGTTCGAGGTATAGCTGCCCCCGACGAGCACGAGTCCGTTCCAGTCATCGCTCCCTGACATCGTCAGGTCGCCCGTGACAATGAGAATCCCCTGGCCGCCGCTGGGCATCGAGCTGTTTCCCTCGACGAACACCGTGGGCCAGTTGGTGCCGTTGATCTGGGCATTGGTCGGCCAGGCCCCCGACGTGGGAGACGTGGTCTTCTGGTAGTAGTCGGGCGTGATCGATGTGCGAGCCACGATCCCGGCCCAATCGATGTCCACCACATCTTTGGCAGTGCCAGCAATGCCCGGGGTGCCGATGTACAACGGCGCGTTGTCCGGATTGCCATTGATCCAGTTGGTGCTGCTGTTGCCGCTCTGGCTGTAACCACCCGTCGGGACGGCGACGCCGGCAATCGCCGGGTTCGTGCTCCCCGGGCACTGATCGATCCCGCTTGCCTCGCCCGAGGACCCGTTCTTGTTGAAACCTGCAAGCGCCGTAAACCCGCCCGGAATATCGATCGATCCACCACCGAAGCGGATAAACTGCGCAACCGTGCGCGTCGCGATCGACGTTCCGGCGTTGTAGCGGCTGCCGGTCGCTTCACCCCGCGACGTGATCAGCAGTAGCGTGTCGGTGCTCGTCGTGCGGAAACTGCGCAACGTGACGACCGCGCGTCCGCCCGTCACCGTGTAGGTCGCGGAGTCGGGGAGGGTGCTCGGGATGGCGGTCTTCGCGATCAGGTACTGATCGATCCCGCTCTGGGCGATCGCAAATGCATCGACCAGTGAGGTTTCGTCGAGGGCAATCCGTCGTTCGGTGGTCGTCCGCGTGAATGCGCCGATGATGGCGATCATCAGCAGCAGGACGAGGAGCATTACCGTCATCAGTGCCGCACCGCGACGATCCGACGTCCGTCGGCAGGTTCGCGATCGCATCAGCTGCTCCGGTTCACGAGAAAGACTGCAGTAGTCAGGTTGGCCTGTTCGGGCGCGCCCTTCTGGCGGCTGCTATTGTCGCTCTGCCCCGGGAGATAGAGCTCGAATCCCTTGATGTCGCTGAGCGGAGACGGCACGGCGGTCTGCGAGGTAGTCGCCGAGAGGTTGAAGAACCGGAACGCCGCCGTGTTGCTGAACGGTGCCGCAAGTTCAACCGCCGCCGAGCCCGAGCTGAGATAGTTGCGCCACAGCGCGGTGCGGCCGCTCAACCCGTTCTGGTTGGATGCGCCGAAGTAGAACTGGGTCCGGCGATAGAACATCACTGGCGTACCGACAGCGAGCACCGGGGCCCCGATCGTCACAATGGTGACCGCCCGGCTCTTCTGATTCGGAGCATCGGATGGTGCCGTAATCGTGGTGATGCCCGCAGTCACGCTGCACGTCGAGGGCACCGCAATTTCGGTGACGGTGCCACCGGAATAGGTGGTGTAGCTGCCATCGCTCGCGCGCGCCGCAAAGCCCGAATAGCCGGGCATCGCGAATGCGACGCTGTCGACCGGAAGCACTTCGATGGTCTGCAGAAGCGCCGTGGAAGCGCAGATCACGCCCATCGCGTACGGAACCTTCACGGTGATCGATGTTGCCGACGCGGCCTCGATCCCCCAGGACGGGTCGACCATCCGGAGGTCATTGGCCAGCGCGTTCACGGCGCTACGGCCCACGCGCCGTCCGGCACGCTGGCCTTCGGCACGCTCGGCGAACCGGCTCTGGCTCAGCATCAGCGACAGCGTGGCGGCGCCGAGGGCAGCCGCAATCACCATCGCAATCAGCAGCTCGACAATCGTCACGCCGCGGCGAGACCCCCGGAGCCTGTTCACGGGCTGAACGGGTTGGTGCCCGCGCCTGCCTTGCGCGTGATCACCCGGGTGAGGGCCGCGACGGGTCGGACGCCGGTCGGGGTAAGCGTGATCGTCACGGTTTGCGTGCTCCCCGAGGTCGAGGCCACCGTCGTCATTGTGTAGGCGAGCGGAAGCCCTGTGACCGTGGTCGATACGGTGCCGTCGGCCAGCGTGCCCGCGGGGATGGCCGTCACCCGGGAGATCTCGGCGTTCAGGACCGCGGCCCGGTAGGCCAGCTTGCCTGCGTCGCGGGCCTGGCGGCCACTGTTCAGCAGGAGTGCCGAAAGGCCACCGGCCATCGCGCCAAGGATCACGATGGCAATCAGCACCTCGATCAGCGTAAAACCGTGGCGTTTATGCATCACTGTGCCCGTACCAGTCCTGCGGGGGAAACTGTGACATGTCGCGAAAAGCCATCCGCCGTGGTGAGCCGGACCAGCAGGGCCGCATCCAGCATCCCGTTCGGGAAGATCGTCACCGTCGTGGGAGTGAAGGCAATGGTGGCCGCCCCCTGGTCGCCAGTGAGCCCCAGATTCCGGCTGAGGCGAAGCGAGTCATTCGGTGATGTGGCCCGGTCGCGGACGGTGTATTTTCCAGCCGAGAGGTAGGTAACCGTCACCGGCTTTCGCAGTCGCGCCGCCAGCGAGATCGCCTGCTCCATATCGCCTGCGACGACCGTCGCTGCCTCATTCAGTTTCGCGTGGGTCGTAATCCGGGAGACCCGGGGCATCAGGATCGCCGAGAGCAACCCGAGCATCACGATCACCAGCAGCATTTCCATCAGGGTGAATCCCTGGGAGCTGCCGAGGCGGGGCGACGGGGGCACGAGGCGAGTTCGACTGGTCATAGGATCACAATTCAGGCGATTTTCGTGCCGTTTTTCCACCCCGAATCCAACTTCGAGGATAGATGCGCTCCCGAGAACGAATTCTCAATAACCTCGAGCAGATCTATCGCGAGTCCTACGAATCCGCCAGGGCCGGGGAGAACCCGGTCCGGATGGCCGATCTCGACAATTCCTATATGCGCGACCAGCTGATGCTCGAGATCCTGCTCGACATTCGCGACCTTTTTGCCGTGGCCCCCGCCGCTCCCGCCACATCGGGCCAGAGTGCCCTCGAGAAGCTCAACGCCCTCCGCCGGCTCACCGGCCGCTGATCAGGAGTCCCGATGCGCCGTCTGCTTCCCTGGTGTCTGCTCCTGGTCGCGGCTTGCGAACCCGGTGCCAACGCGCCCTCACTGGCCATTTTCGGCACCATCTGGACCGGCGACTCGACGGCGCCCGAGGTCCGGGCAATGGCCGTTCGGGGCGAGAACATCATCGCCCTGGGTGACAGCGCGAAGATTGCCGCGATGGTGGGCCCCAACACCCGGATCCTGATGGTGGGCTCCGGCCTCATCGTTCCGGGATTCGCCGATGATCACGTTCACCTGACCGACGCGGGCGCACAGCTTGGCTACGTCGAGCTGCGCGATGCCGACTCGCCGGCGGAATTCACCCGGCGGATCAAGGCCTACGCCGCGACAATTCCGCCTGGACAGTGGATCCTCGGTGGCAACTGGGATCACGAGCGCTGGGCCGGCTCGCCGCTTCCGCGCAGGGAGTGGATCGACTCGGTCACGCCCAACAACCCGGTGTTCGTCCAGCGACTCGATGGGCATATGGGGCTGGCCAACTCCGCCGCGCTGGCACTCGCGAAGCTGACGCGTGACTCGCCTGACATCACTGGCGGCACCATCGTGCGCGACGCGTCTGGCGCACCAACTGGTGTGTTGAAGGATGAGGCGATGGGCCCGATGTTCGCGGTCATTCCGCCACCGACCGCCGAACAACTCGACTCTGCGCTGGCCGGCGCAATGCGCTACGCCAATGTTCGGGGCATCACGGCCGTCTCAGCCGTGTCGGCGCCCTGGGCCGAAGTGGCCGCCGTCCGCCGGGCCCGTGCGAACGGGACGCTCTCGATGCGCGTGGCACTCTATCCCGCGTTGGGCGGCTGGCGCACCGTGGCCGACAGTGTGCGCGCCAACGGCGTCGGCGACGAATGGATCCGGGTCGCCGGTGTGAAGGGCTTCGTCGATGGCTCCCTCGGCTCGACCACCGCGCTCTTCTTTCAGCCGTATCTCGATGACTCCACTTCGTCGGGGCTGCTCACGACCCCCCTCGACTCGCTGGCACACTGGATCGGTGCGGCCGACTCCGCCGGCCTGCAAGTGGCGGTGCACGCCATTGGCGACCGCGCCAACGCCCTGTTGCTCGACATCTACGATTCCGTCGCTGCGGCGCACGGCAATCGCGATCGTCGCTTCAGGATCGAGCACGCGCAGCACCTTCGGCTGGAAGACATCACGCGCATCGCGCGCACGGGCGTGATTGCCTCGATGCAGCCGTACCACGCTGCCGACGACGGCCGCTGGGCCTGGAAGCGGATCCGGCCAGCGCAACTCGCGGGGACCTACGCCTTCCGATCACTGCTCGACGCGAAGGCGCACCTGACCTTCGGCTCCGATTGGCCCGTGGCCCCGGTCGATCCACTCCTCGGGATCTGGGCCGCGGTGACCCGGCAGACCCTGGATGGCCTCAATCCCGGTGGCTGGCTTCCACAACAGAAGATCAGCGTCGAGGAGGCGCTCCGTGCCTACACCTCGAGCAATGCCTACGCCGTGTTCGCGGAGGAGCGTCGCGGAACCCTGACCGTGGGCAAGCTGGCCGACTTCGCGATGATCGACCGGGACATCCGCAAGGTGCCACTCGACAGTATCAGGGTGGCACGCATCCGGACGACCGTGGTTGGCGGCCGGATCGTGTTCTAGCGCAGTTCTTCCCTCGGAGCCATCTCCCGGCCATCTTTTCAGGATGGCAACTCGCACGCAGTCGCGGCCCAGAGCCGCCACCAAGCTCGACAAGGCGGACCTCCTCGAGTTCTTCCGGCTGATCACGCTCTCCCGCCGGCTCGACGACAAGGAGATCCAGCTCAAGCGCCAGAACAAGATCTTCTTCCAGATCTCCGGCGCGGGTCACGAAGCGGTCCTGGTGGCGGCCGCGAAGGTCTTTCGCGCGGCGCACGACTGGTTCTACCTCTACTACCGCGACCGGGCCATCTGTCTCGGCCTGGGGATGTCTGCCACCGACCAGCTGCTCTCCGCGGTCGCCGCGGCCGACGATCCGAACTCGGGCGGGCGGCAGATGCCATCGCACTGGGGCCACAAGGACCTCCACATCGTCTCGGTGTCGAGCCCCACGGGCACGCAGTTCCTCCAGGCCGTCGGCGCCGCCGAGACCTGGCTCCGTGCGTCCGCGAATCCTGCGCTAGCGGAGATGAC
>JAZJZU010000038.1:0-14307 GCA_040389605.1 Gemmatimonadota bacterium | reverse complement strand
CGCGCGACCGGCTGACGGCGGCACTCGGTGCGCTGCCGGGCCTGCTGGTCTATCCCAGCGCGGCCAATTTCGTGGTGGTGCGCTGCCAGGCCATCCCGGCGCGCACGGTGTTTCAACGCCTGTACGATGAGTTCGGTATCCTCGTGCGGGACATTTCGACGGGCGTTGACCTTGAGGAATGCCTGCGAATTTCGGTGGGACGCGATGACGATGTGGCGGCGGTGATTGCCGCCTTCACCAGGATTTTCGGGAGCAACGGATGAATCGCGACGCAACGATCGAGCGGATCACGGCGGAGACCGAGGTCCGGCTGCGACTCGACCTGGACGGTGCGGGCGAGGCCTCGATCGAGACCGGGATCGGTTTCTTCGACCATATGCTGACGGCCCTCGCTCGTCACGGCCTCTTCAACCTCGTGGTCCACACCGAAGGTGATCTTCACGTCGATGGCCACCACACGGTCGAGGATACCGGCATCGCACTGGGGCAGGCGATCGCGGCTGCGCTGGACGATCGCCGCGGAATCCGGCGGTTCGGCGAGGCGACCGTGCCGCTCGACGAGGCACTGGTTCGCGTAGTGATTGACTGTTCCGGCCGGCCCTTCCTGGCGTGGCACGCCGATCCGGTGGCGTGGCAGATGGTGGGCGAGTTCGATGTCGCGCTGTCGCCGGAATTCTTCCGTGCGGTCGCGGTGCACGCGGGTCTCACGGTTCACGTCGACCTGATCCGGGGGAGCAATGCACATCACATCGTCGAGGCCACGTTCAAGGCCTTTGCGCGGGCGCTCGATCACGCCACGGCCCTGGACCCCCGCGTGACGGACGTGCCGTCCACCAAGGGCGTCCTGTGATCGCTGTGGTGGATTACGGAGTCAACAACCTGGCGTCGGTGGTCCGGGCCCTGGCCGCGGCCGGCCACCCGGCGACGCTCACGGCCGATCCCGATATCGTCCGCAAGGCCGAACGGGTTGTCCTGCCCGGTGTGGGCAACTATGGCCGGGCCGCAGTGACCCTGCGCGTGACCGGCCTCGGCGACGCCGTGCGCGAGGTGGCCCAGGCCGGCAGGCCACTGCTCGGCATCTGCCTCGGCCAGCAACTCTTCTTTTCGGAGAGTGAGGAGGCGCCTGGTGCGGCGGGGCTCGCGTTGCTGCCCGGCCGCGTGGTGCGCTTCGTCACGCCGCTGCACGTCCCGCACGTCGGCTGGTCGGAGGTGCGCCCCACACCCGCCGGGGAGCGGCACGGTCTCACGGGACCCCTCCTCGGTGACACCGGCGCATTCTTCTATCACGTGCACTCGTTCCATCCCAGTGAAGTCCCGGACGAATGCATCCTCGGCGAGGCCGATTACGACGGCCCGTTTCCGACGATCGTCGGCCAGGGGAGCATCGTCGGAACACAATTCCATCCGGAGAAGTCACAAGAGGCCGGAATCTCCCTGATGCGCCGCTTCGCGGAGTGGACGCCGTGAGGAGCCTGCAATGCTAGCGCGGCGCATCATCCCGTGCCTCGACGTCGCCGACGGCCGGGTGGTCAAGGGTGTTCACTTCGAGGGGTTGCGTGATGCGGGCGACCCTGTGGAGCAGGCCGCGCGCTATGACCGCGAGGGCGCCGATGAATTGGTTTTCCTCGACATTGCGGCGAGCTACGAACTGCGGAGCACCACCCTTGCGATGGTCGGCCAGGTCGCCGAGACCCTGTTCATTCCATTCACGGTTGGAGGCGGGATCCGCTCGGTTGCGGACGCCGGCGCTGCCCTGCGCGCCGGGGCCGACAAGATCGCGGTCAACACGGCGGCGGTCCGCTCTCCAGACCTCGTGTCGCAGCTCGCCGATGCGTACGGCACGCAATGTGTGGTCGTCGCCGTCGACGTGCGCCGGGTCCAGGATCGCTGGGCCGTGATGGTGACGGGCGGTCGCGAATCCACGCCCCTGGAAGCCATCGACTGGATCACCGAGCTGGAGCATCGCGGAGCGGGCGAAATCCTGCTGACCTCGATGGATCGCGATGGCACGCGGTCTGGCTATGACCTCGAACTCACCGCAGCCGCGGCGCGCGCCGTGGATATTCCCATCATCGCTTCCGGCGGCGCCGGTTCCTTTGCGCATCTCGCCGAGGCACTCGAGGCGGGCGCGCACGGGGTACTCGCGGCCTCGATCTTCCACTTCGAGCAGCAGGGTATCGGCGCCGCTCGAAGCTTCCTGCGCGAACGCGGAATTCCCGTTCGGCCCTGAGTCCGTTCCTCAAAAATCGTTGGCGTAGCTCAGCAGCTTGACGCGGCCGTCGCGGAGCACGAGCGACCCGAACAGCTGGCGCGTAAGCAGGCTGTCGCCGGCCTGATACTCCACGCGGCACGGCCCCACGATCCGCGCAGGCCCGCGCAACATCTGCAGCGTGTCGGCTTCGCACGTCATCCCGTGAAAGGTCAATGGCTCGCCACCGTGCCGGGCCAGCACACGCTGGATCCCGCGGGCGTTGACATTCGTGAGCTGTCCCCAGAACAGCGCGGGATCGAGGGCGTAGGGCTGTTCGGCGTAGCGATGGTCAGGGAAGATGAGCCAGCCGAATTCCGCGCGGGTGACCACCAGGGCAGCCAGAGCGCTGGTGTCCCGCCGGGAAACCGCCGCGAGGAACTGCCGGGCCAGGTCCGTCTCCGTGGCCTCCCCGCCCTGAAGGGCACGTGACGTATCGAGTCCGGCACGGAAGCGCCGGAGGTATTCCGCCATCGGCAGGATCGAATCGATCGTGTCACCAGGCTTCCGGTAGGACAGCGTGTCGGTGTCCGGCGAAGGCGAGTGTGCTGTGCACGCGAGCAACGAGATCAGCAGTAATAGCGGTGGAAGAATTTTCATTTCCTGGTTCGGTTGGAGAAACGGCTGAGGGACCCCGGACTGGGGTCCCCCAACCTGCCAGCGTGCTGCTGCTCAGCAACGAGCCGTTAGTTGCGTGAGTAGGTCGTCCACCCTTCCCACCACTTGGTGCCGTTGGGATCGGCGGCGCCGCGGTAGCTCGTGCCGACGATGAACGAGCCAGCGCGGGTAAGCAGGTCGCCGAGTCCGACAAACGTGGTCAGGCCGCCAGTGCGCCCCGCCGAGGTGGCGGACAGCGACCAGTCGAGGTCGGCTGCGCTGTTTGGCGAAGCCGGCAGCTTGGTGAACAGGGCAGCCGCACTCCCCGCCAGGTCGATGGTGTTGTTCGTCGCAGCGAGGTCGGTCGTCTGCTGACCGGCCTGCAGGGCGAGTGGTGACTCCACCAGCAGGTTGTTCCGGATCGAAAGCAGGCCCGCCGTCTCACGCGCCTTGGACTGCGCATCGCGATAGGCGATCGACGCATTCGGCCAGCGTGCGAAAATGCCGTTGATGTAGTGGCCACCCGTGCCGCGGCGCAGCATCGCGCCATACCCGCCACCCGTCGGGACCACGCCCGGCCCCGTGCCAACCAGCGTGAAGTTTGCGAGAATCGGTACGGTGAACGGCGTCGTGTCGAAGCCGAGGTCACACCCCGAGCCGTTGCAGCCGTCGTTCTCGATCCCTTCCGGGTCCGACGACACGTTGCCCGCTCCAGCGCGCGGGGGGACCACGCGGCTCTGGAAGCCGATCAGGTACTGCATCCGGCCCACGAAGCCCTCGGAGATGTCGAAATGGTCGTCGCCGGATTCGTACGAGACGAGGTACCGTGCGTCTGCCGCGCCGCCGAAGAATTCGTACGAGTCGTCCAGGCCGTTCAGTGACTGGAGGAACTCGAGTGTCGTCCCGCTGCCGATCGCGGCCAGCGTGAACGAGTTGAGCTCGGCGTCGGTGGCAGGAGCAAAGCCCGCGTACTCGACCCGCACATAGCGCAGCGTGCCGCTGTTGTCGGCGTTGTTGGTGCCGTTGTTGTAGGGGATCAGCGGGTTGTCGGCGCTGGTCCCGGTGCCCTCGATGTTGACGACACCTGAGCGGTTGCTGATACCGTTGCCGATCAGGATCAACCCACCCCAGTCACCCGGCTGGCGCGAACCGACGGCCTGCGACGAGGTGAAGACGATCGGCGCGGCGGCCGTGCCGTTGGCGATGATGCGGGCCCCGCGCAGCACGAAGAGCGACGAGCCCACCGTCGTGAAGTCGCCCAGGATCTTCGTCCCTGGCTCGATCGTCAGCGTGGCGCCATTGGCGACCTTGCGGAATCCCTTGAGGACGTAGGTCTTGTCGGCAGTCCAGGTCGTATTGGTGGTGATGTCGGTCGTGACATCCACCGAGGTCGGCCCTGTCGTCGTGGCGCTGGCATCGGCCGAGAAGGCCGACGTGCCGGCCGAACGGACGGCGGCAATGCGGTAGCGATAGAGCGTGCTGAGCGTCAGGCCAGCATCGTCGTACGCCGTCGCGCCGGCCGCCGGTCGCGTGAGTTCTGCGAACGCCCCCGCTGCGCCGGTGGCCCGCTGAATGATGTACTGCGTCGCCCCGGTGCCGGCCGTCCACGCAAGGTGAATCGCCGTGGGTCCGGTCGCAGTGGCCGTGAAGCCGCTCGGCGGATCGTTGGTGACCTGGTCGGGGTTCGTGGGATCGCTGCTGCAGGCGCCGAGTGCCGCGAGTGCGGCGAAACCTGGCAGGAGGGAGCGGCGAAGCGTGGTGCCAAGACTGAACGTCATTCCAGTGTCCTCGTCGGTGAAGTGTGCGTGCAGGCGAAACGCCGACATCACGGGGGCTAATCAAGCCCGGTGGTGTCGGCGTGAGGTCGCAGTGCCGTCACAAGAAGGTCACGATGGGCGACGGGCAATAGGGATCTGTCATCCTGAGCGAAGTCCGCAAAGCGGACGAAGTCAGGGGAGCTGATCTCCACGGTGGGAGGATGCCCCCTCGACTCCGCGACCTTCGGTCGCTCCGCTCAGGGTGACAATATTTCGCGCCCATCACCCATCACCCATCACCCATCACCCATCGCCCATCGCCCATCGCCCATCGCCCATCGCCCATCGCCCATCGCCCATCGAAGGACGATCGACGCTCACTGCGTCCAGGTGAATCCGATGCCGACCACTCGACCGGCGCGGTAGGATTCGCGAATGACGCTTCCCTGGAGAATCCGGTAGGGCGCGTCGAGCAGGTTCCTGGCGTCCATTCGTCCGGAAAGCCGGCCCGCGACGGGGAAACGGACCGAGAGATCCAGTACGCTGCGCGGCTGTTCGATGACATCCGGCAACGGGGTCTCCCCGGCCTCGCTGATCCGCTCGCCGACCCGGTTGAAGAGCGCCGTGGCCGATGCATCACCAGACGGATGCGTCCACGTGAGGCCCGCGTTGAACACGTAGGGTGCCTGCCCGACCATCTTGCGTTCCGCGTTCGTGACCGAGCCGGTCGTGGGATCGATCGTGATCCGGGACTTCATCACAGTAGCATTGGTGAACACATCGAAGCGCTGGAACGCGCTGCCGATGATGCCCAGTCCCTTCCGGAGTTCCAGTTCCACACCCACGTCGTTCGCGCTCTGCGCATTGATATAGGTGATGATCCGGGTGCCCGAGGTTCCCTGGTAGACCCGTTCGATCGGATCGGTGAAGCGCTTCGCGAAGAGCCCGAGGCTCACGACCTCGCCCCGGCTCGGGTACCACTCCCAGCGAAGATCGTAGTTCTGGATCAGCGCTCGCTTGAGGTCGGGGTTGCCCTTCACGTTGTCGAAGCCAATGACCTCCCGGAAGAGAATCGGCGACAGCTCGCGGTATTCGGGGCGCGAGAGGGTCTGCGTGCCGGAGAGTCGCAGGTTGGTGTTCTCCCCGAGCTTCAGGTTCAGGGCCACCGAGGGCAGTACGTCGGTGTAACGCGGTGTCGCCTGTGAGGGCTCCCCGGCCGTCGAGCGGGAGTCCACTCGCACTTCGGAATGCTCGATGCGGGCACCGGCCACCAGTTCAAGTGAACGCGTCAGCGGTAGCGTGGTCATCAGGTACCCGGCAGTGAGCCGGTCAGAGGCGGAGTACGATCCGCCCGCGGCGAGCGGGGTAATCCGGAGGTTGGCATCCTGTCCGCTGGTCAGCCGGCCGTCGAAGAGCTGTTCGGGAGCGAGTGACGTGATTTCGCTCGCGAGCGGCCGCAGGAGTGAGATCGAATACGCAGCATTCACGGCGTCCCGGTCGGTGCGGCGGTACAGGGCACCGACCTTGATTGACCGACCCGCGGTGGCGTCGCCGAGGAAGAACTGCCAGTTGGCACTCGCATCGGCGGAATGTTCGGAGAGATCGGCGAACGTCCGCACGGCCCCCTCGTTCGCAAAGCCGAACCAGGTCGGGGTGGCGCCGGACCGATCATAGACGATTTCCGATCGGTCCGGTTCGCGGCGGCCTACCACCGACCAGGTCACACTGTAGTCGAGCAGGTGACGCCCTCCGAACTCCTGGTGCATTCCCAGCTGGGCCGAGGCGATGTTGCGCTCGACGTACCGGAGCCGCTGGATCTCCAGCGGCAACGCGAAGTTCTCCGAGCTGCCGACCTCGCGTCGACCCTCGTTGTCCATCGTCCGGTTGTAGGTCGTGTTGAGCGAGAGCTTGCTGCTGGCGCCCAGCGTGGCCGAGAAGTTGGCGATCCCGCCCCAGAGGACCGAGCTGCGGCCAGTGGAACCGTCATAGCGGTCCACTTCCTCGGCCTGACCGTCGGATCCGATCTGCGCGAGCGCACGCCGCTGTGCGGCCCGGGTTTCCTGGGAGTAGCTGTAGGTTCCCGAGAGCAGATAGCTCAGCTCCGATGCACCAGCCGGGAGCGAGCCGCCGAGCGTCATACCGTAGCCACCGTTCGGGGTGCCGCTTCTCGCGGCGGGCGACCAGACATCGCGCAGCGATGCGATCAGGGAATTGACCTGCCCGGTCGGGAGCTGCTGCGTGAAGTCGGCCGCCTTGAGGCTGGCCGGAATGGCCCGCGACGCCGCGCCGAGGGCGAGGTAGTCACGCCCGCTGCTGGGCGCGAAATAGCCTGCCTTGCCGGTGACCGCGTCGTTGAACCCACTCGATACCGAGAAGGCCGCGAACCGCTTGCCGGTGAATTCGCGGGTCCGGATGTTCACCGACCCCCCGGCAAAATCGCCCGGCTGGTCAGGAGTGAAGGTCTTCGAGGTGGTGACGCCTTCGAGCAGCGCCGACGGGAAGAGGTCGAGCGGAACCGACTTCTTTTCGGGCTCTGGCGAGGGGATCCTGGCACCGTTCAGCGCGGCCTGGGTGTAGCGATCGCCGAGCCCGCGCACGAAGAGATACTTCCCGTCCTGCACCGTGGCGCCACTGACACGCTGAACGGCGGCCGCCGCGTCGCCATCGGGCGAGCGACTGATCTGTTCCCGCGAGATCGCGTTGACGATCCCGACGCTCTGCCGCTGTTCGTCGAGTGCCGAGGACACCGAGCCGCGCTCTGCCGCGGCAGTGACGGAGATTTCCTGCAGCTCGACCGCCTTCACGGTGAGCGTGACATTCTGCGTCACAACACCGCCGGCAGGGACCACGATGCCGGTCACCACCTTCGGGGTATAGCCGATCTTGACCACCCTGAGCGAGACGGTACCTGCCGGGAGGTCGCGCAGCACGTAGCGTCCGTCGACCGTCGTGCTGATTCCCGCCCCACTCCCCACGATGCTCACCCGGGCGCCCGCGAGGGGGAAGCCGCCATCGCCATCAATCACTCTCCCCGTCAACCGGGCGGTGGACTGGGCCTGGAGTGCGAGCGGCGCCGCAAGCAGGGCGCTCAGTAGCGTGAGGCGTCGAACCAGCGCAGTGATCATCTCTCGTGCTCCGTGCGTCGAAGGAGGGGGTGCCCTCCGAACTTCGGAGCAATTCCCCCGCGAAACGCAGGAGAATGGGCCGGTTTCGTGACGGCTCGGTCACGGTCAGCGCAACGAATGGGTCACAAAAGCGTGAGGCCCCGCCGGGCGGGGCCTCGAGATCAACCGGTGGTTCAGGGCTGCGGGGGGTCCGGGGTCCGGGATGTGGTGGTCGAGTCGGTCGGCGCATTCGGCTTCACGCGAATGGACTTGGCCGGAATCCCGACGTGGACGTGAAAGGGGCGGACGTTCTTGGTCGCGAGGGCGTTTGCACCCACCATTCCGTTCGTGCCGACGTGGACACCGGCCAGCACGGTCGCGTGGTAGGTGATGCGGACATCGTCCTCGAGCACGGTGCGCAGTGTCGTGACGTCCTTCTGTTCCACGATGCTGTGCGTATGGGAGTAGATGTTGGCGTAGTCGGAGATCGAGACGCGATTCCCGAGCACGATCCCGCCGCGGTCATCGAGCAGGACGTGGCGATGGATCACCACGTCGTCGCCCACCTCGAGCTGGTAGCCGTAGGAAAACTCCACGTGCTGGAAGCACTTGAAGTTCGCTCCCACGCGCGCAAAGATGTGCGGCGCCAGCATTCGTCGGAACTCGATACCCAGCGCGACGTGCTGACCGCCGACCGGCAAGCGGTCGAACGAATACCAGAGCCAGAGCAGCGGCTTCACCCGTGCAAAGCGTACCGCGTCGACCTCGGCGTAATACTCGGGCTCCAGCGTGATGTTCCGTGGATCGAGTGCCTCGATCGCAATCCGCGAGGTCTCGCTGAGGCCCGTGTCGGCCACCCGCTCGTCCCAGCGGCCCTGCCCCGGCCAGGCGAGGGCGAAGAGCGTTTCACGCGTGATGGCATTCCAGTCGGAACCCTCGGCACGCAGCTGCAGATCGAGATCGGCCAGCCAGCGATCGCGCAGCGTGCGCTGCGCCTCGGGAATCGCAACCGGCTTCAAGGGGCGGAGTGCCATAACGCGCTCAGGGCTTGATGGAATCGGCCGAATGCCGGACGCGGCCCAGGATCCGGGCCCGCTCGGTGTCGAGACGTGTCAGTCGCCGCTCCCACTCCTCGTTGGTGCCATCGAGGTAGCTCACGGTGAACGGCTCCTGGAACGGGAGCTGACGCTCGTAGATGAAGAGGCCGCTGGCCTGCTCACGGACGTCGAGTTGCTGGTTCGAGAACGACGGCGAGAGGGGCAGGGTGCCGATCGGGCGGTATTGCTGGCCTCGCAGGGAGAGCGTGAGCACCGCCGGGTCGAATCGAGTGTCGGGCGCGAGGGCGTGGAACGAGACCAGCGCCACTCCCGGGTCGTGGACTCCGCGCGAGCTGGCAACCGAGTCGATCCGGACACGGTAGCTCTTGAGCATCTGGTGCAGCGCCTGGTAGGCGTCGGGCGCCAGCAGGCGGATCAGCCGCTCCTCGAGTGGCACGAACCGTACTTCGAGCGTCCCGGTGCGGAGCCGGAGCGTGATGACATCCTGATTGAGCTGCCCGAGGCCCGGTGGAAGCTCAGCGACGGCCGTGCTGTCAGGAGCGTTGGAGGTCACCTGCGCCCTGGCGCAGCCGGGAAGCGCGAGTCCCACGGCAAACGCCGTGACACCAATCAGCCGGTGAATTCTCATCGAACCTCCGAAGCGGCCAGCAGGGACGCGCCCAGGTCGGCGATGCCGAGGCCGCTCTCGGCGCTGACGGCCTGAATCTGGTCGGCGTCGAGACCAAGGTCGAGGCAGCGACTGCGGACGGCCTGCAGCTGCTGCGCGCGCGACAGCTTGTCGGCCTTCGTCAGCACGGCCAGCACGCCGCAGCCAGCCCGTTGCAGCAGCCCGTGAAATTCCTGGTCGTCTTTCGACGGCTCGTGGCGAATGTCGAGCAGCCAGACCACGCCGGTGAGCGAGGTGCGCTGGGTCAGCAACTTCTCGAGCAGCTTCCGGTAGGCACCGCGCGTGCCCTTGTCGGCGCGTGCGAAGCCATAGCCCGGCAGGTCGATGAGGTAGAGCGATGGCAGCTGGAAAATGTTCAGGAGCTGGGTCTTGCCGGGCGTGGAACTCACCCGCGCGAGTGCCTTCCGTCCGACGAGCGCATTCAGGAGCGACGATTTTCCGACATTCGAGCGGCCGATGAAGGCAAACTCGGGCAGTGCCGGATGAAGATTGTGGAGCGGATCCGGAAAGGAGCCGACGAATTCGATCGGCAGCGAAACGAGCGGCGAAGTGGCCGCAGCCGCCCCGGCGGTCAGGCTTCCTTCTTCTGGCGCGCGCGCTCCGTAACCACCAGGGGGGTGGCGCCGCTGTTGATCGACTCCGGGGTGATGATCACTTCCCGGACATCGTGCCGTGAGGGCAGGTCGAACATGATGTCGGTCATCACCGACTCGAGGATCGCGCGCAGCCCGCGCGCACCGGTCTGGCGCGTGATGGCCTTGCGGGCGGCGGCGCGGAGCGCCTCCGGGTCGAACGTGAGCCCGACGCCCTCGAGTTCGAACAGCCGCTTGTACTGCTTCGTGAGGGCGTTCTTCGGCTCCGTCAGGATCCGCACCAGGGCGTCTTCATCGAGCGACTCGAGCGCCACGAGCACCGGCAGTCGCCCCACGAGTTCCGGGATCAGCCCGAAGCGAAGCAGGTCATCGGGCTCGGCGGAGTGGTAGGGATTCTTCTCGTCGAACGCCACCTTCGTTCCGGACTCGATGGGCGCATCGCCACCAAAGCCGATGCGCTGCCGACCGAGCCGGGACTCCACGATCTTGTCGAGGCCGTCGAAGGCGCCGCCGCAGATGAACAGGATGTCGCGCGTGTTGATCTGGATGTATTCCTGCTGCGGATGCTTGCGGCCGCCCTGAGGCGGAACCGAGGCCACCGTGCCCTCGAGGATCTTGAGCAGGGCCTGCTGGACGCCTTCGCCCGACACGTCGCGGGTGATACTGGGGTTCTCGGACTTCCGGGCGATCTTGTCGATCTCGTCGATATAGACGATGCCGCGCTCGCACTCCGCCACGTTGAAATCGCCGGCCTGCAGCAGGCGCACGAGAATGTTCTCCACGTCCTCGCCGACATAGCCGGCCTCGGTCAGCGTGGTGGCATCGGCAATGGTGAACGGCACGTCGAGGATGCGCGCGAGCGTCTGGGCCAGCAGGGTCTTGCCGGTGCCCGTGGGTCCGAGCAGCAGGATGTTCGACTTCTCCAGCTCCACGTCACCCTCGCGTGGGCCGGCGTTGATCCGCTTGTAGTGGTTGTACACCGACACGGCCAGCGACCGCTTCGCACGATCCTGCCCGACGACGTACTGATCGAGCGTGTCCTTCAATTCCTGCGGCGAGGGGACCGGGCGCTGGCCTTCGGTCTGCTCGCGTTCCTCGTCCTCGGCCAGGATCTCGTTGCAGAGCGTGATGCATTCATTGCAGATGTAGACCGACGGACCGGAGATGAATTTCCGGACCGAGTCCTTGCTCTTGCCGCAGAAACTGCATCGGAGATGCTTGTCGTTGGACATCGGGTACCTCAGCTGGTGCTGTCGTCACTCTTGCGTGGAGTGAAGACGGTATCGATGAGGCCGTATGCCTTGGCCTCCTCGGCGCTCATGAAGCGGTCCCGCTCCATATCGCGTTCAATCTGTGTCACCGGCTGACCGGTGTGCTTCGCGTACAGTTCGTTCATCCGCCCGCGCAGGTACAGGATTTCCTTGGCCTGGATTTCGATATCGGCCGCCGTGCCCTGCGCCCCACCCGACGGCTGGTGAATCATGATGCGCGAATGTGGCAGCGCGGCACGCTTGCCCTTGGTTCCGGCCGCCAGCAGGAAGGAACCCATCGAGGCGGCCATTCCCATGCAGATGGTGTTGATCGGCGCCTTGAGGTGCTGCATCGTGTCGTAGATCGCCATTCCGCTGGAGACCACCCCGCCTGGTGAGTTCAGGTAGAGGTAGATGTCCTTCTCGGGATTGTCCGCTTCCAGGAAGAGCAGCTGGGCGATGATGATGTTGGCCACATCATCGTTGATCCCCGCCCCGAGGAAGACGATCCGGTCCATCAGCAGTCGAGAGAAGATGTCGTACGTGCGCTCGCCGCGGGACGAGCGCTCGATGATGTACGGCGGATAGACTGACGCGTGCGTCACGCGGTGACCTCGGTAACGGTGGACTGCTCGAGGAGCCAGTGGAAGACCTTCTCCTCGGTGATCGTGCGCTCGAGCTCTCCCAGGCGCTTTCCCTGCTGCAGCGAGGCATAGAGCTTACCCGGTTCGACCCCGCGGGCGGCTGCCATTTCGGCAATCCGGGCATCGAGATCGTCCTCCGAGGCACGCAGGTTCTGGGCCGTCGTGACCGCATCTAGCACCAGTTCCCGCTTCACCTGCTCCTGCGCCACCGGCTCGAAGGAGGAGGCAAAGGTCTCGAATTGCGCCGCTTCGATCCGGTATCCCTCGGCATAGGCGTGAACCAGCCGATGGACGAGGGAGGGCGGGGCAGGCACCGCATTGGCCTCGATCAGCCGCTGGACCAGCTGGTCCCGGACCCCCTGGTCGGCACTCCGGACGGCCTCGGCGTCGAGATCTTCCCGGATCCGGGTCCGCAGCGCCTCGAGCGAGTCAAAATCCCCGAGTTCCCGGGCGAATGCATCGTCCAGGGCGGGCAGCTGCTGCTCCTTCACCTCGTGGAGGGCAATCCGGACCCGGCGGCTCTCGCCGCGACGGGCCGCCTCGGGATGATCCTCGGGAAAGCGGACGTCCGCATCGACCACGCCGCCGGGAAGCAACTGCATGATCTGCTCCTCGACGTCGGGGATCGTCTGGCCCTCGCCGAGCACGAGTCCGTAGGGTTGGGACTCGGCGGGCTCCTTCCCCTCTTCGAGCGTCGTCACAGTAACGGAGACGAGATTGCCCGGCTTCGGTTGCACTGCATCGAGCGGGCTCCACGTTGCTTTCTGCTCGCGAATTTTCTCCAGTTGTTCCTGCACCATCTCATCCGTTACAGCCGGCACCGTGCGCGTGAGCGTGAAGCCACCCGTCGTGGTCAGCGTGAGCGCGGGCCGGACCTCGATCAGCAGGTCAAACGTGAGCGGCGCGCCATCGTGATAATGGACGTTGCGAACTTGCGGATCACCGGTGGGCTGCAGCCCGGTTTCCTTGAGAATGGTCTCCCAGCTTTCGCGCAGGGCATCCTCAAGCACCGATCGCTTGATCTCCTGTTCGAACTTCTTGCGGACCACGGGTTCGGGGGCGTGGCCCTTCCGGAACCCCGGGAGTCGTGCCTGCCGGGTGTATTCGCGCACGGCACGCCGCTCGGCGGCGGCAAGGCGTTCGAGGGGGACGGTCACCGCGAGGGACTTCGAGGCGATGTCTTCGGCTGTCGTCTGGTATGTAATTTCAGTCATAGCCGCCGAATATAACGTTCCCCCTTGACGGGTGGGGGGAAGGGGGCGTTCTCTTGGGGACAATGATCCGTGTCCTGATGGTCGATGACGACCCCGTGATTCGCCGCGCGCTACGACTCCGCTTCGAGCGGGCCGGCTTTGCCGTGACCGAGGCCGAGTCGGCCGCTCAGGCGCTGAAAGAGGTCGGCGGCGACACGCCCCCGGACGGCATTGTCTGCGACGTGATGATGCCAGGGATGAACGGAATCGAGTTCTACAACGCCCTCGGCAAGGCGGCCCCCGCGCTGAAGGCCCGGCTGGTCTTCCTCACGGGAGCGAGCCGGGAGCCCGCGGTCCATACCCAGATCGAGCAACTCGGGGTGCCGCTGCTTGGAAAGCTCGATGACTTCCAGCTGGTCATCGATGCCATTCGCGTGCTGATGGTGACCCGCCGCACGAGCTGAGCTGCTTACTTGTGGGCGGCCATCCGTGCGGCCGGCAGTACCCCGAGCAAGCCCAATCCATACGTCCCGAGCTTCAACGCGACCCCGATCACCGGGGCGCCGACTGCCGCGCCCAGCAGCCCGACGTCGGCCATCACCAGCGGCTTGGTCCAGCGGTCCACGAAGCTTCGGCTTCGGGTGAGGAGGAGGCCCACGGCGAAGGCGCCGTTGACGAGGAAGAGCAGGGCCACGGCCGCAGCGGCGACTGAGCCGAGCAGGGAATCCAGCCAGGGCAGAGTGGTTGGCACCATCGGGGCCTCCGCGGAAGACGGGAGAGCGCTGGGGTCAGGTTGGCGGAAGAGACCAAGTATACGTCGCAGAAGTGAAACGTGCTGCCTGGTCTCAGGACTTCCGATCATCCCCCGTAATGGCCAGCGCGAGGGCGTCGGCCAGGTCGAGTGCGCGGAGCGCAGCCCGCCGGAGCAGGCGCGCGAAGCTTGACGGCCCGTCAGTTCGCACTGGACGGGGGCCGCCGGGGACCGGCGGAGGGGGTGTGGCAGTGGCTATGGCCGTGGGGGGATTGCGGTCGGGCGGGACCAGCGATCCACTTGCCTCGGTGACAGGCTCATTCTCGGACATGAAGGCTTCCACGACCTGGCTCCCGAGCTTTGGGAGGAAAACCGCTGCAACTTCGGATACGAGCGCCCGGACTCGAACCGGGATGGGTTGCCCCACAGGATCCTAAATCCTGCG
>JAZJZU010000037.1:0-9636 GCA_040389605.1 Gemmatimonadota bacterium | reverse complement strand
CCCTGATCGACGAGCACAAGGTCTCCGGAATGCTCACCCTGGGCGAGACGATCAAGTTCTCGAGCAACATTGCCATCTCGCAATTCGCCCGCAGACTGTCCGGGGAGGAGCAGTTCGAAGTGATCCGGGACTTCGGCTTCGGAACCTTCCCGGGCACCGGCTTCCCCGGCGAGGACCGCGGCGGGATCAACCTGCCCTCACAGAGTGCCAACCTTCGCTACACCCAGCCTTCGTGGGCGCAGGGGTACGAATGGACCACCACGGCGCTGCAGATGGCGACAGGCTACGCCGCGATCGCCAACGACGGAGTGTTGCTGTCGCCCCAGCTGTTGCGCGAGGTGCGCGACGGGGTGCGCGGCACGGTCCTGTTCCGCGCGCACCCGCTGAAGGTCCGGCAGGCGGTTCCGCCAGAAGTTGCGCGCACGCTCCGGGAATACCTCGCCCTCGCGACCGACAGTGGCGGCACCGGCACCAGGGCGCAGCTGGATGTCTATTCCGTGATCGGGAAGACCGGCACGGCGGTGCAGGCCCCTTACCGCGCGGGGGATTACCGCGCCTCGTTCGCGGGCATTTTCCCTGGCGATCGTCCGCAGTGGGTCGTGTACGTGATGATCGACCATCCGACCGCAGGATCGCATTTCGGCGGGTTCGTCGCTGCGCCCGCCGTGCGATCGATGCTGCTGCAGGCACTCGCCGCCTCGTCGTCGCCGCTCGATCGTTCGCGGATCACCGCGGAGGTTGGCATCGCCCCGGTCGCGAGTGCCCTCGCGGAGGTGCCACGCAACGTGAGCCTGACGCGTGTGAGCATCCCGCTGAAGGGGGCGCCACGCGCAACGGCTCGGGCCCCCGTCGTCGTCCCGTCGGTCGTGGGTGCCTCGGTTCGCGACGCGGCCTTCGCCTTGCATCGCGCAGGACTGGAACTGCGATTGAACGGAGTCGGTCGAGTCCGTTCCGCGACGCCCGCGCCGGGCGACAGCGTGGCACCCGGCGCAACCATCACCGTTTACGCGGACACCGTGCGATGACGTTGCAAGAACTGGTTGCCCTCCTGCGGAGTCAGGATCTCGTGGTGGAGGCGCCAGCAGATGATCCCACGCTTCAGCTCCTCGCGGTCGACTCGCGCCAGGTGACGCCCGGTGCGCTCTTCCTCGCAGTGCGCGGGTCAGCAGTTGATGGCCACGCCTTCATTCCGCGGGCCGTGGCGGCCGGTGCCGTGGCCGTGGTGTCGGAACAGCCCGTAAGCGCCGGCGTGCCGGTCGTGGTGGTCCGCAATGGGCAACGCGCTGCCCGACTCGCTGCCGAAGCGTGGTATCGGAACCCTGCAACGGAGCTCGAGCTGGTTGGCGTGACCGGGACCAATGGCAAGACCACGACGACGGCCCTGGTTCGTCACCTCCTGAATGCCAACGGCGAGGCTGGTAGCATCGGGACGCTGGGTGCCTTCGATGGCGCGGCCCGTCCGGTGCCCTCCACGGCTGGGTCGCTCACCACGCCGGGGCCACTCGATCTCCAGGCGACACTCCGGGCGCTCGTCGACGCGGGCGTCCGGCGCGCAGTGATGGAGACCTCATCACACGCGCTCGACCAGGGCCGCCTCGATGGCCTGAGCTTCCGTGCCGGCGTGTTTACCAACCTCACGCGTGATCACCTCGATTATCACGGCACAATGGACGACTATCTCGCGGCCAAGCTGCGCCTCGCCGACCTGGTGGTCGACGACGGCGTACTGGCAGTCAATGCGGACGATCCGGCGTGGCAGCCCCTGCGCCGTGACCCGCGCACCATCTCGTGGGGCGCGGCCGGCGACGCCACGCTTCGCGTGAGCGACGTGATGTCGGTGACTGCCGGGAGCCGGTTCACCCTCGACGGCAAGTTCGGTCACGCCGAGGCCGATATTCCATTTCCGGGAGAGTTCAACGTCGCGAACGCTGTGGGGGCCGCAGCGGTGGCGCTGGGGATGGGTGTGCCGATGGAGGAGGTCGTGCGCCGACTGGCGACATCACCGCAGGTTCCCGGGCGGATGGAAAAGATCGTCGATGCCCCCTTTCACGTCATCCGCGATTATGCGCATACGCCCGACGCCCTCGAACGCGCCCTCGCCACGCTTCGGCCGCTCACCCCGCGTCGGCTGATCGTGGTGTTCGGCTGCGGCGGCGACCGCGACGTCGGGAAGCGACCAATCATGGGGCGCATCGCCGCGGCCGGGTCGGACCACGCCGTCGTCACGTCCGACAATCCGCGCACTGAAAATCCGGACGCGATCATCGACGACATCGTCGCCGGGATGCCGGCCGGAGGGTGGGAACGTGAGAGTGATCGCTACATCGCGATTGCGCTCGCGGTAGGACAGGCCGGGCCCGGTGATACTGTGCTGCTCGCGGGCAAGGGCCACGAGACCTACCAGGTCGTGGGCACTGAGTCGCTGCCATTCGATGAGCGCAGCATTGTCCTGGGGTTGCTGGGTCGATGAGCCGTCGCTTGACCGACGCCTGGATCCGCGCGGCGCTTCACGTCGAGGGGGGCACTGACCTCGCCTGCACGGCCGTGGTGACCGACAGCCGTGAGATGGTACCCGGCGCGCTCTTCGTGGCGCTCGTCGGAGAACGCTTCGACGCGCACCAGCTGCTCGACGCGGCCCGCGACGCCGGGGCGGCCGCCGCGGTCGTGCGCGATGGCACCCCCGATGTACCGGGCCTGCGCCTCTACCGTGTTCCCGACACCCTGGTGGCCCTGGGCGACCTCGCGTCCGCGGCTCGCCGCGAGCAGACAGGTCCCGTCATCGGCATCACCGGTCAGAACGGCAAGACGTCGACCAAGGAGATGGTGGCTGCCGTGCTGGGCACGCGCTGGGCCACGCACAAGACGCGCGCAAACCTCAACAACCTGATTGGCGTGCCTCGCACCATCCTCGAGGCACCTGAGGGCACTGAGGCGCTGGTGGTCGAGGCCGGTGCCAACCTGCCGGGTGAGATTGCCCGGTATCGCGAGATCATCGCGCCGGACATCAGCATCCTGACGAACGCGGGCGCGGGTCACCTCGAAGGGTTCGGGAGTGTGGCCGGTGTGGTGCGCGAGAAGCTCGAGCTGACACGCGATGTTCCACTCGCGATCGTGGGAACCGTGCCCGCGGAACTCGCCCCGGGTGCGCGAGAGCGAGGCGCCGCCCGCGTGCTCACGGCCGGACTCGAGCACGCCGACGTCGTCCCGGATTCGGTGCTCCCCGGCCCCGACGGACGACCGATCATCGCTATTGACGGACAGACGTTCACGCTCGCGGCGCGGGGCAGGCATCAGGCCGGCAACGCAATGTTCGCCTGGGCCGTGGCGCGCGAGCTCGGGCTGGACCTCCGCGCGGCCGCCCGTGCGCTCGAGTCATTCTCAGTGCCGGGAGGGCGCGGGGAGCTGGCACAGCACGGTGCGCTCACCCTGCTCAACGACAGCTACAACGCCAATCCACAATCGTTTCGCTCGGCCATCGAACTCGCTCGGGAGCTTCGCCCCGGTCGCCGGCTGGTTTTCGTCGCCGGGACGATGCGTGAACTGGGAGCGGAATCGACGGCACTCCATCGCGAGATTGCCGGCGAACTCGCAACCCTCGAACCCGAGCTGCTGGCGCTGGTTGGGGACTTCGTGCCGGCGTTTGCGCCGTGGCGGGAGCAATTCCGCGGCCGGCTGCTCGAGGCCCCCGATGCCGAGGCAATGGGACCCTTGCTCGCTGGCGCCTTGCGAGGCGACGAACTGCTGGTCCTCAAGGGTTCGCGAGGGGTGACCCTCGAACGTATTCTTCCGGCCATTCTCCCGCGCGCCGCCACGAACCGCTGAGGCCCGATGCTCTATCACCTGCTCGCGCCGCTCGGCAAGTCGAATCTGCTGTTCAATCTCTTCAACTACATCTCGTTCCGCGCTGCCGGGGCGATGGTGACGGCGTTGCTGATCGCCTTCGTCGTGGGGCCGGGTATCATCGCGAAGCTGCGAGCGCTGAAGGTGGGGCAGGTGATCCGGGCCGAGGGTCCAGCGTCGCATCAGTCGAAGCGCGGCACCCCGACAATGGGCGGCCTGATCATTATCGCGGCCACGGTGATTCCGACGCTGCTCTGGGCGCCGCTGACCAACCGGTTCGTGCTGGTCACCGTGATTGCAATGCTCTGGTGCGGTTCGATCGGATTCATCGACGACTATCTCAAGGTGGTCGAGGGGAGGCCCCGCGGCCTGGTGGCCAAGTGGAAACTCGCCGGTCAGGTGAGTTTCGGTGTGACGCTCGGCCTCCTGCTGGTGAAGTACCCCCTGGTACCGATCGCGACGATCCCGGCCAGCGCCACGACGGTGCCGTTCTTCAAGTACCTCCTGGTCGCGTTTGCGCCCTGGCTCTACGTGGTCTTCGTGACGGGCGTGGTGACCGGCTTCTCCAACGCCGTGAACCTGACGGACGGCCTCGATGGACTCGCGACGGGCCTGTCGATCGTCGCGGCCGGTGCCTTCGCCTTCTTTGCCTACGTCCTGGGGCGCATCGACAGCACGAGTTACCTGAATCTCTTCTATCTCCCGGGCTCCGGGGAGCTCGCCGTCTTTTGCGCAGCACTGATGGGTGCCTGCCTCGGCTTTCTCTGGTTCAATGCGCATCCGGCCAGGGTCTTTATGGGAGACACCGGGTCACTCGCGCTGGGTGGGGCGTTCGGGACGATGGCGATCCTCCTGAAGTCGGAATTCCTGCTGCTGATCATTGGCGGCGTGTTCGTGGTCGAGGCCGCGTCGGTGATGATCCAGACCTCCGTCTTCAAGTACTTCAAGCACTCGCGCGGGCGGGAGTACGCCGAGAGTCATCGCGTGTTCCGGATGGCGCCGCTGCATCACCACTTCGAGAAACTGGGATGGGGCGAAACCACGGTCGTGGTGCGATTCTGGATTCTTGGCATCTTCTGCACCCTGGCGGCCTTCGCCACGCTCAAGCTTCGATGAGCCAGCTCGACGAGTGGCGACGGCTCGGTGGTGAAGTCAGTGTCGCGGGACTCGGTCGCAGCGGCGTCGCGGCCGTGCAGCTGCTGGAGTCACGCGGCATCGCGGTGTATGCCTCGGACAGCGCCGCCGACGGCCACGACCTCGCACGCATCGCACGAAGCCGCGCCCTGATTCTCTCGCCGGGCATCCCGCCCGAGGCCGAGGTGGTGCGCACGGCCGTGGCGGCGGGCGTCCCCGTGCTGGCCGAGGCAGAGCTGGGGCTCGCTGCGCTCGATGGCGTCCCGTATGTTGCCGTCACGGGCACCAATGGCAAGACCACCACCACCGCCCTCGTCAATCACCTGATGGTCGCTGCAGGGCGCGACAGCGTCGCGGCGGGCAACATCGGGACGGCACTGAGCGCCGTGGCGTTGCGCGAACCCCGGCCCGAGTGGCTCGCAGTGGAGCTCTCGTCGTTTCAGCTGCACGATATGCCGCACCTCGCGCCCACCGTGGGCGTGCTGACGAATCTTGCGCCCGATCACCTGGATCGCTATCCGTCGCTCGATGCCTACTACGCCGACAAGGCGCGACTGTTCGCCAACGCATCACCGGCATCGATCTGGGTCAGCAATCTCGATGATCACGATTCACGCGAAATGGTGCACGCAGTGGCCGGCCGGCACCTTGCCTTCACGACGCAGTCCGGACGGAAAGCCGACGCGTGGTACGATCATCACGCGGGCGAGCTCGTGCTCGGAAGCCGGCCGCTGATTGCGCGAAGCCAGCTTCCCCTGCTTGGCGACCACAATGTGGCGAACGCCCTCGCTGCGGCTCTGGCTGTCCACGCGACCGGAGTGAGTCACGACGCCATCGCTGCCGCATTGCCGGCCTTCGAGGCACTGACGCACCGGATGGAGCCGGTGCGTGAAGTCGACGGCGTGCTCTGGATCAATGATTCGAAGGCAACGAACGTGTCATCCACACTGGTGGCCGTGCAGGCGATGACTCGTCCCTATGTGCTGTTGCTCGGAGGGCGGCACAAGGGCGAGCCCTACACCGGCCTTGCGGCGGCGCTCCGGAAGTGCTGCGTCGCCGTCGTGGCGTATGGTGAAGCACGCGAACGCATCGTGACGGACCTGCAGGGCGTGGTCCCGGTGCGGAGCGCCAGCGGGTTCGAAGCAGTGATTGCCACGGCGCGCGAACTCGTCCCCCACGGCGGAGCAGTCCTGCTCTCACCGGCGTGTTCCAGCTACGATATGTTCAACAACTATGAAGAGCGGGGCGCGACCTTCCGCCGGCTGGTGGAGGCGCTGTGAGCCCCAGTCCGGTGCGTCACCCCGGCGAGTTCCGCTGGGAGACCAGGTTGCTCGCCGTGGTGACGCTGGCGCTCACCTGCTTTGGTGTGGCAAACTGCCTTGCGGCAGGCACCTACCTGGCATCGTCCTACCGGGAGGCCACGCAACAGGCGCTGGGAGCGCTGCTCGGCGGCGTGATCTTCGTCGTCGCCGCCTATACGGACTATCACCTCTGGAAGAAGCTTGCCCGCCCCCTGATGCTCGTGACGCTTGCAGGGCTGATCCTGATCGCGATTCCGGCCATCATTTATGGCAAGCGGCCGGCCCCGGGATTCGTGGAGAGCTTCTTCCCCGTGCGACTCGGTGCTCGCCGCTGGCTCCGCCTCGGCGTGCAGGTGCAGGTCTCGGAGATTGCGCGCTTCACGCTCGCCGCGTACCTCGCTGCAAGGCTGACGGAGATCGGCACGCGAGTCCGGAGTCTTCAGCAGGGCTTCCTCCCGTTGATGGGTCTCGTGGCACTGACCGCGTTCCTGATCTTCGTCGAACCGTCGGTGACGATGTCGGTAGTGATTGCCGCCACTGGCGCCGCCGTGCTGTTCACGGCCGGCGCGAAGATCAGTCACCTGGTGGCCACGGGAATCGGTGCGGTCGCAGCCGTGGCAGCGGTCCTCGTGCTCGATCCGGTGCGTGCCGCACGGTATCTCTCCTTCAAGCAGCCCTGCGTCGAGATCGACCAGGTGTGCAATTCGCTGATCAGTTATGGCAGGGGCGGACTGATCGGGACCGGCTTCGGAAAGGGCGAGGCCAAGCTGGGCCACCTGCCGTTCAGCTATTCGGATTTCCTGCTGGGCGTCATCGGCGAGGAGTGGGGGTTTGTGGGCATTGCCTTCGTCGCGCTGCTGTTCACGCTCTTCTGCTGGATGGGGTTCCGGATCGCGCGCACGGCCCGTGATCCGTTCGGGACCTTTCTTGCGTCGGCGCTGACGCTTGGCATTGGCGTCTCGGCCTTTATGCACGCCGCGGTGGTCATCAACCTGATGCCGGCCACCGGCCTCACACTGCCGTTCATGTCGGCAGGTCGCGTATCGCTCGTGCTCTGCCTGTTCTCGGCCGGCGTGCTCGTGAGCATCGGTCGATCACGCGGCCGGCCGGCACGCGAGAAGTGACCACCATCCTCCTCGCTGGCGGAGGTACAGGCGGGCACCTGATGCCCGCGATGGCGATGGCGCGTGCCACCGGTCGGATCCGACCCGACTGGAAGTTCCATTTCGCCGGCGCAGAACGCGGCATCGAGGCGAAGATTCTTCCCGAGCGCGGGCTTCCACACACCCTGCTTCCGCTCGAGCCGCTGCACCGACGCGCGTGGTGGAAGAACCTCCGCTGGTTGACGATCGCCCCGCGGCTGATTGCAGGCATTGACCGGTTGCTCGATGAGCAGGCTCCGGCGGCCGTGATCGGCAGTGGCGGATACGTGAGCGGACCGGTGCTCTGGCGCGCAGCCCGGCGAGGTATCCCGACGGGCATCCTCGAACTCGACGTCCACCCGGGTTTCGCGACGCGTCGCCTCGCGGCTCGGGTCGACGCCATCTGGACCGCAACCCCCGAGGCGATAGACGCGTTACCGGCAGCAGTCCGGGGCCGCGCCGTGGTCACCGGAGCTCCGATTGAGCCCCCGGATCCGGCGCGTCGTTCCGCGGCGATGACGCGCTTCGGTCTCGACCCCGCGCGCCCCGTGCTGGTCGTGACGGGGGGGAGCCAGGGATCGCTCGCCATCAACCGCCTGGTGGCCGAGTGGCTGCGGACCGGCGCGACGGGAGCGTGGCAACTGATCTGGGCCACCGGCGCCGCAACGCACGCGGAGTTTGCCGAATGGGAGCAGACGCCGGGAGTCACGGTCACCCCGTTCCTCGATCCGATGGCCGACGCGTGGGCAGTCGCTGACCTTGCGCTCGCTCGCGCAGGGATGATGACCATCGCCGAGCTCTGTGCCTGGGGGGTGCCGGCTGTGCTGATCCCGCTGCCCACAGCGGCCGCCGACCATCAGACTCACAATGCGCGCGCCCTCGCCGACGCAGGAGCAGCGATCGCCCTGCCGCAGCAAGGCCTCGACGCGGCCACGCTCGGCGCCGTGCTCAACGACCTCGGGCGCGACCGTGCTCGACTCACGAGTATGGCCAGCGCGGCTCGCAGCCGCGGACGGCCCGATGCGGCGGCAGGCATTGCCCTGCGGATCGTGGAACTCGCGGCGCGTCCATAGTTCCCTCCTCTGAACACGAGGCCATCGATGTCCCAGACTCGACGCAGTTTCCTCGCCTCCTCGGGCACCGCCCTCGCTGCGCTGGGCGCGATGCCCGCGTGGCCGGTGCGTCGCGTGGACTACGATCTCATCATTCGCGGCGGCACGCTGTACGACGGGCTCGGCAATCCTGGCGTGGTGCGCGATCTCGGAATTCTCGACGGAGAGGTGGTCGAGATCGCGGCACGAATCGCAGGGCGCGGAAGGGAAGAGATCGTGGCTCGTGGCAGGGCCGTGGCACCGGGGTTCATCGATATTCATTCACACGGTGACGGCACGCTCACAACTGACCCTCGCGCCGAATCGCTGATTCGTCAGGGGATCACGACAATCATCGTGGGCCAGGATGGTGATTCCCGCGATAGCGGGACCACCGACGGCTCCTTCGCGGCGATGCTCGCCGGCATCCAGCGCGTGCAACCGAGCGTGAACGTCGCGTCGATGGTGGGGCTGGGCAGCGTGCACGGAGCGGTCGTCGGCGACAAGGACCGACCGGCTACCGCCGCCGAACTGGCGACGATGGCCGCGATGGTGAAGCGCGCGCTCGACGACGGTGCCTGCGGCGCATCGAGCGGGCTCGAATACACGCCCGGCGCCTTCGCGTCGCGCGAGGAACTGATCGCCCTCTGCCGGCCACTGGCGGCGCAACAGCTTCCGTATGCCACCCATATGCGGAACGAGGACGATCGGCTGCTCGACGCCGTCGATGAGGCGATCGCCGTTGCCGTCGGTGCAGGGTGCCCGTTGCAGATCTCGCATCTCAAGACCCAGGGCCCGCGGAACTGGGGTGCACTCGACACCGTGTTCGCCAGAATCCGTGCCGTGCAGAAGTCCGGACTCGACATCGCGTTCGATCGCTATCCCTACCTCGCCTATCAGACCGGGCTCACCAACCTCTTCCCGGTGTGGAGTCGTGACGGCGGAATTGATGCCTTCCTCGCACGGCTCGGCGACACGGCCGTGAGTGCGCGAGTCCGGCAGGATGCGCTCGACAAGGTGGCGCTCATCGGCGGGTGGGACAACGTGCTCGTGACTGGCGTGCGCGCCTCCGCGGACTCGGCCGTGGTGGGCCAGCGGCTGGGCGGTTTCGCGTCTCGCCAGGGCACC
>JAZJZU010000036.1:0-18430 GCA_040389605.1 Gemmatimonadota bacterium | reverse complement strand
CTGCTGATCAAGGGCGGCGATGTGCTCGAACTGCTCGCGACACCCGGGCATCTGGTCCTCGACAAGACCGGAACCCTCACCGAAGGGCGAACCGCACTGGCCGAATGGCACGGCGATGACCGAGTCCGCGCGATGGTCCTCGCGCTCGAGGCCGGGTCATCGCATCCGATCGCCGACGGTTTCCGTCGGGCGTGGTCCGAAGTCGAGCCGCTGGCAGTCGACGATGTGACGCACCACGTGGGGGGCGGAATCACCGGCCGCGTGGCGAGTCACGACGTCGTCGTCGGCTCGCCGCACTTCGTGGCGATGCGTGCGACCGGGGTGCAACCGTTGCTCCGCCGGCTCACCGACCAGAGCCTGACGCCCGTGGTGGTGGCCATCGATGGCGTGGCCGTCGCGGCTGCGGGGCTTGGCGACCGGATCCGGGCAGGCGTTGCGGATGCGCTGACCGAGCTGCGGAGCCGAGGATGGACCACCACGCTGCTCTCGGGGGATGATCCCGCGGTGGCGTGGGCCGTCGGAGCGCAACTGGGCTTTTCCCGCGCCGATGCCATCGGTGGTGCCACCCCCGAGGCGAAGCTCGCCCGGATCGAGGCCTGGCGTGCGGCAGGGGAGACGGTCGTGATGGTGGGCGATGGGGTGAACGACGCCGCGGCAATTGCGGCTGCGCACGTCGGGATCGGGGTGCACGGTGGAGCGGAGGCGTGTCTTGCGACGGCCGACGTCTATCTCACCGAGCCCGGGCTCGCGCCTCTCGTGCGCCTGGTGTCGGGGTCAGGGCGCACGCTCCGCATCATCCGCCGGAACATTGGCTGGGCACTCGCCTACAACTCAGTGGGTATTGCACTGGCGGTGAGCGGACGGATTTCTCCGCTCATCGCCGCGGTGATGATGCCCTTGAGCTCGCTCACGGTGGTCCTGGGGAGCTGGCTCGGGACCAGTTTCCTCCCTTCGGCCGAAGTGCAGCAACCTGCCGACCTCGCGAGTCCGCCGCGGGTTCAGGAGATTGCGGCGTGAGTGTCCTCTTTCTCGTCGTGCCACTCGCGCTGGTGCTGGTCGGGGTCGCCGTGGGCGGATTTCTCTGGTCGTCGCGCACGGGACAGTTCGATGATCTCGACACACCGGCGCTTCGGGTGTTGCACGATGAGGAGGCGGGAGACGTGGAACGGAGGACGGGTCACGAGTGAGGGGTGACGGGTCACGAGCGAGGAGTGACGGGGAGCAGAGGAAGTCATCCTGAGCGAAGCGAAGGATCTTCGGTGTCCGACACGTGATGAGCCCGGCGCGGTGCGGACGGCGATCCCGAAGATCCTTCGCTTCGATCAGGATGACAGCACCAATCTCCGATCACTAACATCCTACCTCCAGCCCCTATCGCCCTCTCAGCTTGTCGAGCGCCCGGCGATCCTTCTTGCCTGGCCGTCCTCTGTCGAACTCCAGCGACGGTGCGAGCCGCAGCACCTCGGCGTGCCGTTCGCGCGCCACTCGCGATGCCTCGGTCTCGAGATAGAGCGTTGCGGCCTGCGCAGCACTCCCGCGACGATCGGCTAGCGCCGTCACGTGGAGAATGTGTTCGAACGGGCCCAGCCGGATCCGGATCTCGTCGCCGGGCTGGATGGTGCGGGCCGGTTTGGGGCGCTCGCCGTTCACTTCGATCTTGCCGCCCTGCACCGCCTCCGTGGCAGCGGAACGTGTCTTGTAGAATCGTGCGGCCCACAGCCACTTGTCGAGCCGCGTCTTGCCGCTGGGCCGTGCTGCGTCTGCTCCAGGCATCGTCTTCCTCCTCCCCGGGCGAAAAGCGCCCCCACTAGATCATATTACCAGTCTCTTGAATTCCATTCCTCCTGCTCCCGACGCCCCGGAATCACTCACGGGGGAATTCCCGGCTGCTGCGGTGACCGCGCCGGGATCCCAGCGTGCGCTCGACCGGCTGACAGTGCCGGGCCCGCGGCCCCTGCTCGCGGGCCTGCTGGTTGCCCGGCTGGTGCTGGTCGTCCTGACCCTGGTGCAGGCGCTGGTGCCCACCGACGCGGGGCGCGGCGAGATGCCGATGGTCCTGCTGGTCGCGAGCGCCGCGATCCTCGCGAGCGGCTGGCTCACCCAGGTACTCCGGCGCAACGTCTCACCCCCGGGGCCGAGAGCCATTTTCGGCCAGGCCACGATCGACATCCTGGTGGTGACAGCGCTCGTGTCGGTCGTCGACCGCGAGGCGGCCACTCCGGTTGCCGCGCTCTATGTCGCGCTCGTGACCGTGTACGCCCTGCTGCTTCCCGTGGGGCGCGGCCTGGTGGTGGTCGGGCTCGCGACGGCCTTCTATGTGGCGCTCACGCTGAGCTATGCTGGCCCCGCGCCTGGCGCGGCGTTCTGGACCCAGCTCGGGGTGATCACCTTCGTGGGCGGGCTGATTGCCGTGCTCGGGAATCGGCTCGCCGGCGCCTCGGCGGAGCAGGCGGCCCTGGCGGATGCCCTGCGCCAGGTGCGACTCGAGGCCGATGAGATCCTCGCGACGATCCAGTCCGGTGTGCTCAGTGTCGACGCCGAGGGCCGGCTTGGCTTCGTGAACCCGAGGGGACGACGGATTCTCGGGGCCACTCCCGACACCTTCGTCCCGGGACAGCCGGTGATGGAGACCCTGCGGGCTCGATCCCGCGAGCTGCACGACGCCATCCAGCGCGGCATCAGCGACGGGTCGCGGGTCGCTCGCGGGGAAGCCGCGGTGCGTCGCGCCGACGGCTCGCTCTTCCCTGTGGGGCTCAGTACGACAACGTTTCGTCGCGGCGGAAGCGATCGCTCGCAGGTGACAGCGATCTTCACTGACATTTCCGATCTCAAGCGACTGCAGGAGTTCCGCCTGCGTGCGGAACGGCTCGAGGCCGTGGCGGCGCTCAGTGCATCGCTGGCGCACGAGATCCGCAATCCGCTCGCGGCGATCCGGAGTGCGGTCGAACAGCTGGCCCGTTCGGTGGACCCTGACGATGAAGATGAGCAGACCCTCGCGACGCTGGTGATGCGGGAAAGCGAGCGCCTGAACCGGTTGCTGAGTGAGTTCCTGGATTTCTCACGCGTCCGGGCCACCAATTTCGAGCGGCTCGACCTGCTGGAGGTGGCTGAGGATGCTGCGCGGATCGTGCGCGAGCACCCGGCGGCAACGGGAGTCGAGGTCGTCGTGACGGGCGCGAGCATCGAATTCGAGGCCGACAGCGATCTGCTGCACCGGATTGCGTCGAACCTGATCCTCAACGCCGTGCAGGCGCTCGATGGTCAGGGCACAGTTCAGGTGAAGGTCGGGCTGGCACCTGGCACCGAGCATCCGGCTGCGCTCGGTCCCGATCCAGTGAGCCTGATCATCCACGATGATGGTCCCGGCATTCCCGAGGCGGTGCGGGAACGACTGTTCGAGCCCTTCGTGACGGGCCGGCAGGGTGGTTCCGGGCTCGGGCTCGCCATCGTGCAACGGGCCGTGGCGGCCCATCGCGGCATCATTCTCGTGGATTCTGCTCCTCGCGTGGGCACCACATTCTCGATACTACTTCCAGCGACCTGGAACAGGGAGGAAAGGGCATGAGCGTGCAGCCCTCGGTGTTGATCATCGATGACGAGTCGGGGATTCTCGACACCCTTCGCATCCTGCTCAAGAAGGAGGGGTTCGAGGTAACGGTGGCACAGGGCGGCAAGGCGGGGCTCGACGCCATCCGGAGTGCCGGTGCCGACATCGTCCTGACCGATGTGCGAATGCCGCAGGTCACGGGCCTCGACATCCTCCAGGCCGTCAAGGAATACGACCCGATGACTCCCGTCATCCTGATGACGGCGCAGGCCTCGCTGCAGAGCGCCATCCAGGCCGTGAATGCCGGGGCGTTCTACTACCTGCAGAAGCCGTTCGCCAACGATGAACTGGTGGCGATCCTCCGGCGTGCGTGCGAGTTCCGGCAGATCCGCGTCGAGAACAAGCAGCTCAAGCAGGAGATCCGCCGCACCGGGGGCGGCGCCCGGCCAATCGTCTCACGGCCGGTGGGCAAGTCGCGGAAGTTCCTCGATGTGCTGCGACTCGCCGAAGTGGTCGCGCCCACGGATTCGACCGTCCTGATCGGCGGCGAGAGCGGGACGGGCAAGGAAGTGCTCGCACGCTACATCCACGAGGCATCGTTGCGCGCCGACGGCCCCTTCCTCTCGATCAACTGCGGCGCCCTGCCCGAAACGCTGCTCGAGAGCGAACTGTTCGGGCACGTGAAGGGCTCCTTCACCGGCGCGGTGCGCGACAAGCAGGGCCTCTTCTCGGCTGCGCGTGGCGGCACCTTCTTTATGGACGAGGTCGGCGAGATGCCGGCGTCGCTGCAGGTCAAGCTGCTGCGCGTGCTGCAGCAGCGCGAAGTGATTCCGGTGGGAGCCACCGAGGCGATTCCCGTGGATGTCCGGATCATCGCCGCCACGAATCGCGATCTTGAAGAGGAGATGCGGCGCGGCAACTTCCGCTCCGACCTCTTCTACCGGCTGAACGTCATTGCGATGGAGCTTCCGCCGCTGCGCGAGCGTCGCGATGACCTGATTCTGCTGATGGACCATTTCCTCCAGGAGCTGGCCACCGAACGGAGCATCGAGCCGAAGGCGCTGGTGTCGGAGGCAATGGACGCCGTGATGGTTTACGAGTGGCCCGGGAACGTTCGCGAACTCCAGAATGCGCTCGAGCACGCGACGGTGTTCTCCAAGGGAGGGCTCATCGAGGCGCAGCACCTGCCCGAGCGCATCACCCGCCGCAAGAAGGAACCGCTGGTGGCCGACCGGGCGCAGCCCAACCCGCAGCTCGACCTGATCGAACGGGCCTACATCATGTTCGTGCTCCAGGCAGAGGGCGGGAACAAGACGCGCGCGGCAGAGGTCCTGGGGATCGACCCGAGCACGCTCTACCGGAAACTCTCGCGCTACGAGGGAACCGAGGGCAAGTGAGGTGGCTCGCCTCGCCGCACTGATCCTTGCAGTGTTCGGCCTGTTGCCGATCGCCAACTGGATTGCTGGCGGACACGAGGCTCCGTGGTACGATGTGCGCCTCCGATTGTGGCTGATCGGAGGCGTTGTCGTGTCCGGTGTGGCGTGGCTCGTGGTGCGCGCTGCCGCTCGCTGGCCAGGGCTGTGGAGCACCGGCGCGTGGCAACGCATCGCACGGCGCTGGCACGAAGGCGGTCGGCGCGGCGATGGAGTGATCGCCCTCGTTGCGGGGCTGCTCTATGCCACGGTGGCGCGAGCAGTCTTCGCGGGCAGGCCGCTGCTCACCGACGAGGTGATCCAGCTCGTGCAAGCGAGGATCTTTGCCGGCGGGCGGCTCTGGCTTCCGGCCGGTGCGCATCCGGAATTCACCTCGGCGATGCACCTGATCGACTGGGCAGGGAAGGTCTACGGGCAGTTCCCTGCGGGTGGGCCCGCGATGCTGGCCCTGGGTTCGCTCATCCGTGCCGAGTGGCTGGTGGTGCCCGTGGCCGGCGCCATCAGCGTATACTGTCTCGCGAGATTGCTGCGCCTCATCGAGTCACAGGCCGGCGTCGCGCTGGCCGCGGTCCTGCTCTTTGCGTTCGCGCCGTTTGTGGTGTTCCTCGATGGGTCGATGATGAATCACGGCACCACGTTGATGTGGCTGCTGGTGGCGGCGCTCGCGCTGGCGCACGTCACCGGCCGCACACCGGGTTCGGGGTCAACCGCCGGCTGGGCTGCGGTGCTCGGCTTGGCGCTCGGCGTCGCTGCCACCATCCGGCCCACCGATGGCGCCGCTTTCGCGTTGCCGGCCGCGGGCTGGCTCGCGTGGCGTGCCTGGCGGGGCGGATGGCCGGAGTGGAAGGCACTGCTCTGGAGCGGAGTTGGCGTCGCGGTTCCCCTCGCGCTGCTCTTCTGGGTCAACACGGCCCAGAGCGGTCACCCGCTCGAGTTCGGCTATCTCACGATGTGGGGCAAGTCTCACGAACTCGGCTTTCATCCCGCCCCGTGGGGGCCCGATCACACGCCGGCCCGCGGGCTCGAGCTGGTCAACCTCTATCTCCTCCGGCTGCAGCTCTATCTCTTTGAAACCCCCGTGCCCGGGCTGTTGTTCGCCACGGCAGCACTGGCCCTCACCCGCCGACTCTCCGCGTTCGACCGCTACCTGCTCGCTGGCTCGGCGTTGTTGCTGATCGCCTACTTCGCCTACTGGCACGACGGCTTCTACCTCGGCCCGCGCTTCGTGCTTCCTCTCGCGCCCTGGCTGGCGCTCTGGACCGCTCGACTCCCCGCCGCCATCGCGGCGCGCGGAGGGTCCGACGCGCTGCAACGCTTTGCCGTCTCCAGCGGTGTGATCTCGCTGCTCGCGGCAGCGTTCGTGCTGCTGCCGATTCGGGTGGATCAGTACCGCCACGGGTTGCCGGTGATGCGACTCGATGCCGACGCCGCGGCCGAGGCCGCGGGGGCGCACGATGCCATCATCCTCGTGCGGGAGAGCTGGGGCGAACAGCTGTATGTCCGGATGTGGGCGCTCGGGGTCTCGCGGGTGGAATCCTATCAGCTCTTCTCCCGGCTCGATGCCTGCGAGCTGGACGAACTGCTCACGCGCGTGGAGTCGCGCGGTGAGGGCGCCCCGGCGTTCCTTCCCGCGGCGCGCGCCCTTGCACAATCGACGCACCGCCTGGTCCGGTTGCGCGTGGTGGGAGACAGCGGAATTCATCTCGCGGCTGGCAAGACGATTGCTCCGCGTTGCCTGCGACGGCTGCGCGAGAATCAGGTGGGGTTCACCTCCTTCACGCCGCTGCTGCTGGCGGGCCGGTCGGGCAACCGGTTCGTGCGCGATCTGCACGCCCGTGATTCCCTGCTGTTTGGAGCCGGCACTGGTCGGCCGGTATATCTTCTGCTCAGGGACACCACCACCACAGCACCGCTGCGCCTTCTCCCGGTGGCACTCGATTCGGCCATTGCCGAATGGCACGCCGATACCGCAATTCACCCGTGACCCGGCCGGGCGAACGGCACGTTTCCAGGAGACTGTCGTGCCACTGATTGCAGTTGCACCCGCTTGTCCCGACTGTCGCCGATGACCCTCGTGGCCGCCGTCGTGCTGGCCATCTTCGGCCTGCTCCCGATCGCGAACTGGATCCCCGGTGGCCACGACGCGCCGTGGTACGCCGAGCGAATGCGCCTCTGGGTGAGTGGCGGCACGATCGTGCTCGGGGTGATGCTCGTGGTCGGGATTGCGGTCCGTCGCCATCCGGGATGGTGGCGTGCCGGGGCGTGGGCTCGCATTGCAGCGCGCTGGCGTGCCGGTGCGCGCCGCAGCGACGCCATCGTGGCGCTGCTCGCGACGGCCTGCTATGCGGTCGTCGCCCAGGTGGTTCTTTCGGCCCGGCCCCTCCTGATCGATGAAATCATCCAGCTCTACCAGGCACGCATCTTTGCGGGCGGCAGGCTCTGGGCTGTGGCCTCGGCGCACCCTGAGTTCACGGCCTCGATGCACCTGCTCGACTGGGGTGGCAAGGTCTACGGCCAGTTCCCCGCTGGCGGACCGGCAATGCTCGCCATCGGGACGCTGCTGCACATCGAATGGCTGGTGGGTCCGATTGCCGGGGGCATCGGTGTCTATCTCTTTGCCCGACTGCTCCGGCTCGTCGAGTCGCGTGATGGTGTCGCGTTCGCGGCCCTGCTGCTGAGCGCGTTTGCACCGTTCGCGCTCTTCCTCGATGGCTCGATGATGAACCACGTGACCACCACCACGTGGCTGCTCGGCGCCGCCTGCTTTCTCGCGCGGGCCACTGGAACACCATCGACGGCCGCGCAAGGCACGGCCGCCACGGTGGCTGGGGGTGCTCCTCGCGCGGCGTTCCTGGCCGGGCTCTGCCTCGGTGTTGCGGCCACGATCCGGCCACTCGATGCCGCGAGTTTTGCGCTGCCTGCCGCCGCGTGGCTGCTCTGGCGTGCCGCGCGCGGGGGCTGGCACGCGCGCAAGGCACTGCTGCTGAGTGGCGTGGGCGTCGCGATTCCCCTCGCGCTGCTGCTGCTGATCAACCGGGCGCAGACCGGACACGCGCTGGAGTTCGGGTACATCGCGATGTGGGGCAAGTCGCACGAGCTCGGATTCCACGAGGCACCGTGGGGGTTTCCGCACACGCCGGCCCGCGGGATCGAGCTCGTGAATCTCTACCTGCTGCGACTCCAGACCTACTTCCTCGAGACTCCCGTGCCCTCGCTGCTCTTCGCCACGGGGGCGCTGTTCCTCGTGCGGCGGGTGAGCGCCTTCGATCGCTGGGTGCTGGCGGGGTCGGGGCTGTTGCTGGTGTCGTACTTTGCCTACTGGCACGATGGCTTCTATCTGGGGCCACGCTTCCTGCTTCCGCTCACGCCGTGGCTGGCGCTCTGGACGGCGCGCTTTCCGGCCGAGCTCGCGGCGCGCAACGCGTCGTTGCCGGTGCAGCGTGCCGTGGTTGCGGGCGGCATCGTTTCGCTGCTGATGGGCGCGACCCTGTTGCTGCCGATTCGCGCTGAACAGTATCGCAACGGGATGCTGTCGATGCGTTTTGATGTCGAGGGGCTCGCCGCCGATGCCGGCGTGCGTCGCGCGCTGGTCTTTGCCCGCGAGAGCTGGGGCGCGCAGCTCGTGGTGCGGATGTGGGCGCTGGGCACCACGCGGGTCGGGGCCGAGCAGCTGTATCGCACGACCGACGCCTGTCGCCTCGAGCAGGAGCTGGGCGCGGTGGAGCGGGCCGGCGGCGACTCGTTGCTGTTGGTGCAGCGACTCGCGCCCTACCGCGCCGACTCGTCACGCCTGGCCTCGCTGCGCGGTTCGTCGGACACCACGGCCCGGATTCTTCCCGGGTCGACGCTCGCGCCCATCTGCCTGCGGCGGATCCAGGAGGAACGCGCTGGCTTCACGCTCTATTCGCCGCTGCTGCTGGCCCGCGGCGATGACAACATCTACCTGCGCGACCTGCACGCCGCCGACTCGCTCGCGATTGCGGCGCATCCCGGTCGCGAGCTCTATCTCCTGACGAAGGATTCCACGACTGCCGGTTCGCTCCGGTTCACTCCCATCCGCCTCGATTCGGCGCGAGCCGAATGGGCGGCGAGCCTCGGAGGAACACCGTGACGACCAGACTCGGGCTGGTGATTCCCGCGTGGAACGAGGCCGCGCGCCTGCAGCCCGCCAGCTTCCTCCGCTTCGTCGACGACCAGGACGTGGCCGATCTCTGGCTCGTCGACGACGGTTCGACCGACGGAACGGGCGCACTCTTCGACACGCTCCGGCAGGAGGCCCCCGCCCGGATCCACGTGTTGCACCTGTCACCGAACGGCGGAAAGGGGGAGGCGGTCCGCGCGGGACTGCAGGCCGCCATCGCCGCCGGATGTCCGCTCGTGGGCTATCTCGATGCCGACCTCGCGGCGCCCTTCGACGCGGCGCTGCTGCTGCGCGAGGCGCTGCTGGCCGATCCCGCGCTTTCGCTTGCGCTGGGCTCGCGGATCAAGCTGCTGGGCTGGCAGATTCACCGGTCCGAGCGCCGGCACTACCTCGGCCGTGTCTTCGCGACACTGGCATCGCTCACGCTCGGATTGCCGGTCTACGACACGCAGTGCGGCGCCAAGGTGATGCGGGCTGGGCCGGCCGCGACGGCGGCCCTCTCGGCACCGTTCCTCTCGCGCTGGCTCTTCGATGTGGAGCTGCTGGCGCGCTTCCGCGATGCCGGTGCGGCGATGCGCGAAATCCCGCTCCCCGTGTGGCAGGACCCGGGTGGCTCCACGGTGCGGGCGCGGGACTTCCTGCGCGCACCGCTGGAGCTCTGTCGCATCCGGCGGCGCTATCCGCCGCGTTGAGTGGAGTCTGGGTGGCGAGGATCGCGAAGCGCCATTTCTCTTGCGAGGGTTGCGAGGTCGGACTGCATTCGACGGAGTCGAGCCGCCGTCGTCGCGAAGTGGAAAAGACAGAACACGATGAAGAAATAGAACATCAGGTCGGCTCCACGACCGATTCCGAGTAACGTGGCGAGGTCGTTGGTCCATTCCGGATGGAGGATCAGGAGCACTCCAACCAGGGCCAAGGCGAGATAGGCCAACCGGTCCATCGCAGTGTTGCGCAGCCGGACGATGTAGAAGGCGAACAGTCCGAGAAGCGCGAGGAGAGCGATTTGCGAGCCTTTCATACGCGGGGTCTCCGGTTTGTCAGGAGCAGGTCCCAGAGGATGCTGACTGCATCAACCAGGCGCTGGCCCTTTGCTATTGAGTATGGCGTATAGCGGACGTGGACAGCGCACTCCACGCAACGCAGACGATTGCGAGCGATCTCGGCCTGTATTTCAGAAGCGTGTGCCATCCGGTCCTGCTCAAGGTGGAGCACGCTTACCGCCTCGGCGGTGAAGGCCCTGAGCCCATTGTGCGAGTCAGTGAGTGACAGGCCCGTGGTCCGCCTTGACACCAGCGTCGCCATTCGGAGCAGAACTCTGCGAAGTGGCGGTACTGCGATGCTGAAGGCGGGGTCCAGGAATCGGGACCCAAGTACCACGTCGGCGTCACCCCGGGCCAGTGGATGCAGGAGTGTTTCGACTGCCTCGGGAGCGTGTTGACCATCGGCATCGAATGTGACAACGAACCGGAAGTCAGGGCGCCTCAGCGCGTGGGCGAATCCGGTCCGCAGCGCGGCTCCCTGGCCGAGATTCACTGGATGTCGCAGTACGACCGCCCCTGCCTCGGCGGCGGCATCGGTTGTGCGGTCTGGGGAGCCGTCGTCTACTACCAGCACACTCCATCCCAGCGCTCGAAGGCCGGCGACAACGGATCCGATCACGGCCGATTCGGAATACGCGGGTACGATGACCACGGTTGCCGTCTGTAGCACCCGAAGTTCACTTTCGCGCTGAGTGTCGGTGCGGTCGTTTCTCCAGCGAGTCATCATTCCCGTGCCCAACTCCTATCTGAATGCATCACTACTCCTCGCTATCCTGATGGCGAGCCTGCTCGTGGTCCGCAGGATTCCAGCGGCTGTCGGGGTGAAGCTGAAGGATTGGGCAGAGGGTCCGTGGTTCCCGCTTGCTGCAGGGATTCTCGCGGCCTCGTTGATGCTTTGGCAATGGGGCGGCTTGCGAGCCCAGCCGGTTGTCTATGACGAAGCTGCCTACCTTCTCCAAGCCGAACTCCTCGCGAGCGGTCACTGGTCGAGACCGTCGCCGCCCGACGCTGAAGCCTTCACGCAGCCGGCTGTCCTTGTCATCCCCGTCCTCTCCCCGAAAATGCCACCGGGTCACGCCCTGCTCCTGGCCCTCGGTGTACTCGTGCACCTTCCGGGCCTCATTCCTGTGTTACTCGTCGGAGGGGCTGCGGCTCTCCTCGCGCTACTCGCCCGGCGTCTCGCAGGCCCTGGGGTAGCGGCGGTGGCGATAGGGGTCTGGCTCACCCAGGCGGGGCAGGGCCGATGGCGTGTTTCGTACTTTTCGGAAAACACGACGACCGTGTTGTGGTTGCTCGGGTGGTGGTCGCTGCTTCGGTGGCGGGAGAGCCGATCCGGGGGGTGGCTGCTGCTCCTGGCTGCGGTGACTGGCTGGGGTGCGGTCACGCGCCCGCTCACGATGATAGCCTTCGCATTGCCAGCAGGGATTGTCGTGATCTACGAGACAATTCAATCCCGTCGCTGGCGCCCGCTTGGTGCCGCGATCGCGCTGGGCTCTTGCTGTCTGCTCTTGGTCCCGCTCCAGAACTCAATGGTCCTGGGTCGGTGGGACCGCAGTCCGTTAACGCTGTATACTCGGCAATACCTGCCATTCGACAAGATGGGATTCGGATATGACTCGACTCCTCCACTCCTTCGGATGCCGAAAATGCTTGAGGAAGCAAATGCGGGGTTCATCGACAGGCACAAGGAGCACGTACCGGGGGCGCTAACGAAAATTCTTCAGGATCGACTTCGGGTATGGTGGGCGTCCAACTTTTCAGGATGGCGGAGACTCTTCATTCCGTTCGCTTTTCTCGGTTTGTTCTTTCTTCCGCGAGCTGCCTGGATAGGCGTCGCCTCCGCTGCGTTGCTCTACGTCCTCTATCTGGCGTACGCACACGAGCCATACTGGTCGCTGTACTATGCCGAGGGAACAACGGTGATTGCCGGGGTGATTTCGATAGGCGTCGCGTGGTTTCTACGACGGATATCCGGAAATCCTGAGTTTGTGGTAGCAGGTTCCTTTGCCATCGCCGCAGTGGTGCTTTGCTGGGCCGAGCCCGACCTCAGTCGCTGGCGGGTAGCAGTGCGTGAGGCACAACGGCCTTTGTTGCAGCTGCGCGAGGAACTGGCGCCCGTGGCAGCGATGCGGCCCTTGGTGTTCATCCGTCATCAGCCTGGCCACGATGTTCATCAGAGCCTGGTTCGCAACGTTGCTGACCCTGCCGCGGCGCAGATCATTACGGCATTCGATCTTGGTCCGGAATCTCGTGGCGTGGTGAAAGCTGGCTACCCGACTCGACCGGCCTTTGTGTGGGACGAGCGCTCGCACACTCTCACCCCGGATGCCCCGTGAAGCACTCGCCACCTGCGACGCTCGAGCGGATCGTCCCCGAAGGACTTGAATCGGGGTCGGCGACAGGGCAGGAAACGCTGGAACTCCATCTGGCTCGATACCGCTTCGCGGTGGAGCACATTCCGGCGGGCGTGGTCCTGGATCTTGCTTGCGGCGTCGGGTATGGCAGCGCGATGCTCGCCAATTCCCCAGCGATATCGATGGTAGTCGCGGGAGACATTTCGCGGGCCGCTCTCGCCCACGCCAAAGCCGTCTACTCACATCCCCGCGTGAAGCTGTGCTGCGGCTCCTATGCCGACAGTTTTCGACCGAGATCGTTCGACGCGATCGTCTCGCTTGAGACGATCGAGCACGTTCCTGATCCCGCGAAGCTGGTGGGACAGTTCGCCCGGCTGTTGCGCCCCGGAGGACGGTTGATCGCTTCGGTTCCGGTAACCCCATCGGTTGACGCCAATCCGCATCACCTGACCGACTTCAGCCGGAACTCTTTTCTTCGACTCGGAAGGTCCGCCGGCTTCACTCCATTGTTCAGGCTTGAGCAGACGCAACCGTATTCGATGTTCCGTGTTCTTTCCAGGACAGAACAGCGAACCCAAGACCTGCGCCGAGGTCTCCTGGGGTACTACCTCACGCATCCGATGTCGGCCCTGCGGAGAGCTGTCTCGACCGCGCGCTATGGGTTTACCAATCGATATCTGACGGTCGTCTGGCAGCTTGAATGACCATTGAAGCCCCCACCCCTACGGCTTCTCCACCGCGGGCTCTGCCACGAGCTTCCCGCCCATCTCCACACCCGCGGGATTCGGCGCCGGTTCATTGAAGAGGTAGCCGTGGCCAGCGGGGAATCGCACCGTATGGATCGGTGCGTGGCTCCGTTCGGCGTCGAGCGCCGTGCGGAACCAGACGTGGAACACCCCGCCATAGTACCCTGTGCGCAGGCCGCGGAGCGCGATCGCCTTGGTGGCGGCATAGTCGCCCTCCCACGCGAGGCACGCCGCGAGACTGGCCATCGCGGGCGCGAATTCCCGCAGTGCCAGCGCCTTGTAGTAGAGCGGAATCGCCGTGGGACACTGGTCGGCCACCCGGTACCACTCGGCCAGCTGGATGATCGGTCCTTCGGCCTTGTCGTAGAGTCGCAGCGCGATGTGATAGGCATTGATGCCACGCTCGTGACCCACGATCCGGTAGGCCAGCGACCCGAACGCGACCCAGGAGCGGTAACCATCCGGCGCGTCGACCACGGTCTGGCTCCACATCGTCATTGAATTGCGCCAGATCTTATGACGCGAATAGGAGCGTGAGACGCCGAGGATCGCCACGACCACCACGAAGGCGGCGGCGAGTCGTCCGGCCAGCTGCCGCCGTTCGGGCGCAATGCCGCGCAATCCCTCGAGGCCGAACGCGACCACCGCGAGCATCGCCCCGATGGAGGAAAGAAACAGCGTGCGCTCGGCCATCGGGATGCCGGTCGGGACCAGCACATTGCTGACCGGGAAGAGTGCGATGGCCACCCACGCCACGCCAAAGAGCACGATCGGTGCGCGGCGGAAGAGCCGGATCGCGAGCACACCCACCAGCACAATGATGGCGAGCCCGAGCCACTGGTCGTAGGCCCAGCCGGTGGCCTGCGTGATGACCTGCGGGGAATAGTCGGCCTGCAGGGTGGCCGGCCAGAGGTGCAGCCGGAGCCATTCCGGTACCACGCGAAGCATCGTCTCGAAGCGATTCCAGACGGTGCTGTGCTCGAACACCTCGGCGATGAAGGTGCCGCTCAGCCGGTCGGTCTGGACCTGTGAGCGGATCGCAATCGTGATCGTGCCCGCGAGCAGCTGCACCAGCCACACGGGCCGCGTGAGCCGCCAGCGGCCAGGCGTCGCCGGAATGACGAACAGCTCGGTCGCCACCAGCAGCGGCGCGATCATCAGCCCGGTCTCCTTGAAATGAGCCGCGATCAGCGTGGTCAGCCCCAGCCCGAATGCTGCCCTGAGGTCGAGCGGACCCTCCCGGCGGCGGTTGATGTACCAGGCCACGGCCAGCGAGGCGATCAGCCCGACGATCACCTCGGCCTGGTTCACGGCGAGCGCCACCGCTTCCACGTGCACCGGGTGCACGGCAAAGAAGAGCGCTGCCGCCACGGCCCCCCAGAAGGGAAGGAGTTGCAGCGCGAGGATCAGCACCGCGATGGAAGAGGCAGCGTAGATGGCGATTTGCACGCACTTATAGGAGAACGGGGCGCCACCCCCCATCTGCCACTCCAGCGAGATCAGCAGCGAGGTGAGCGGGCGATAGAGGTCGCGCGGGTAGGGCGGGGGCCAGTAGCCCTCGGTAAAGATCCGGTCCACCAGCTTGATGTCGTGCGCCCGGGCGTCCTCGATCACCAGCGGGACATCGTCCTGGGCAAAGAAATTGTGCCGGGTGCTGATGCTGCTTCCGATGGCGGCCATAGCCACCAGCAAGCCAGCCAGCAGGTTGCGGCGGCCGCGAAGACGATGTCGAAGCATTCAACTCGCTCGATGGAGTGGAGTTCCTGGCGGCAGATAGTGCACAGTATGGGCCGGAGCATCTGCGGCTCCTTGCAAACTACCGGTGGCAGCGGTCCGATCCCGTGCCCGGCAGGATCTCCTGGTTTCACCTAACGTGTTGCTCTGCAACGCTTTGCACTGCTGGCCCCGGCGCTGGCACTACTCCTGCTCTTAGGCAGGGTGTCCCACGGCCAGCCCCTGCTCGGCCGAACCGGCCGAGCGCGCCGTCACGCGCCACCATTACAAGGAGATGTCGAAAATGCTGGCCAAGAACCGGAAGGGCTTCACCCTGATCGAACTGCTGATCGTCGTCGTCATCATCGGCATTCTTGCCGCGATCGCGATCCCGAAGTTCGCCGCGACCAAGGACAAGGCCAAGCTGGCGTCGGTGAAGACCGACCTGCGCAACATCATGACCGCGCAGGAAGCGTACTTCTCTGACTACGCGACCTACACCACGTCGCTCTCGTCGTCGATCTTCTCGCCGTCCACGGGCAACACCATCTCGGGCTCGGCTGCGACCGCCGCCTCGTGGAGCGCGACCGTGTCGAACTCGAGCATCACGACCAACCCGAAGTCCTGCACCGTCACCGTCGGTTCTGGCACGACCACCGATGGCGTGATCGTCTGCAGCTAAGCTTCCCGGCTCCGGCCGCGAACAACGGGGGCTCCTTCGGGGGCCCCCGTTTTCGTTGCGGGGTGTCCGGGCGCTATTGTTCCTGCATCCTTTGCGGAGAGTGCGCTTGACCGTCGTCCTGCGTCGTGGCTTCACGCTGATCGAAATGCTCGTCGTCACGGTCATCCTGGGCATCCTGGTCGCGATCGCCCTCCCCAAAGTGGCGGCCACCAAAAACAAGGCGAAGCTCGCGTCGGTGAAGTCGGATCTGCGCAATATCATCGCGGCGCAGGAGGCGTACTACTCCACCTACGCCACCTACACCACCGCGCTGCCGGCCAAACTGTTCAAGCCCTCGGCCGGCAACACCGTGGCGCACGCCCGCTCCGCCTCCTCCTTCACGTCGACCGTGACCAACAGCAGCATCACGACCAATCCGAAAAAATGCGTCGTCACCGTGGGAACCACGGCGAAAAACTCGGGTCTGATGGTCTGTTCCTGATCTGACGCCGGCCAACAGGCCGCTGGGGCCGTCGCAATCTGCTGTAGCGACACCTCGACAGGCGCGCCTCGCCGGCCGGGTGTCGCTTTGCTAACACCTTGTGAATCAACAGGTTGGGTGTGGTTCTCGGGGCTGGCATTTCTTGTGCTGGATTCTGCAAACCACTGGGACCGGCTCCACGGCCCCATCGTCTCGCGGGAGTTTCCCCCACCCTGTCCCAATGAGGTGATGGTATGCTGGCCAAGAACAGAAAGGGCTTCACGCTGATCGAGTTGTTGATTGTCGTCGTGATCATCGGCATCCTGGCCGCGATCGCGATCCCGAAGTTCGCCGCGACCAAGGACAAGGCGAAGCTGGCGTCGGTGAAGACCGACCTGCGCAACATCATGACCGCGCAGGAGGCATACTTCTCGGACTACGCCACCTACACCACGTCGCTGTCGTCGTCGATCTTCTCGCCGTCCACCGGCAACACGATTTCCGGCTCGGCAGCAACCGCGGCCTCGTGGAGCGCCACGGTGACGAACTCGAGCATCACGACCAACCCGAAGTCGTGCACCGTGACCGTGGGTGACGGAACGACAACGGACGGCGTGATCGTCTGCAGCTGATCACCCGCTCCATTCACTGTTCGCTGGGAGGAGGGCTCCGATGACGGGTTCCGGACGGAAGGGATTTACGCTGATTGAATTGCTGATCGTCGTGGTGATCATCGGCATTCTGGCGTCGATCGCGATCCCGAAGTTCGCCGCGACCAAGGACAAGGCGAAGCTGGCATCGGTGAAGACCGACCTCCGGAACATCATCACCGGTCAGGAGGCGTATTTCGCGGATTACGCGACCTATACCTCCTCGCTTCCCTCGACGATCTTCCAGGCGTCGACGGGCAACACCGCGTCGGCGGTGGCGAATGCCACGTCGTTCACGGCAACGGTGACGAACAGCAGCATCAGCACCAATCCGAAGACCTGCAGCGTCGTGGTCGGGGCCGGAACCTCGACCGATGGCGTGATCACCTGCAGTTGACCCACCGCGGCGCCTGACGGCGCCGATCACCACGACAGCCGAGCCGGTCGCGCGATGCGCGACCGGCTCGCGTCGTTTGGGGCACAGTGAGGCTCTCTGCCCGCACCACCGTCCCTGCTCCACTTCTCACTGGAGCCTGCGATGGCCGACCGTGCCGGGACGACTCTCATCGAACTCGTGGTGGCCCTGCTGCTGCTCGAACTGGTGGGGGCTGCCGCTCTCGCCGCGGCCTTCACGGCCGACCGGCTTGGTCGCAGGGTCGCGACTGGTGCCGCCACCGACCTCGCGCGCTGGGAAGCGTATCGCGCGGCCGAGGTGACCGGTGCCTGCCGCGGGGCAGCAGCACCCGACACCATCGTGCTTCGGTTCAGCGCGACGGCGGGCCGGGATTCGCTCACCACCCGGGTCCGGTGCGGGCCGTGAGTCGCCGGGGATGGAGTGCGGTGGAACTGCTGGTGACGATGCTGCTCTGTGCCGTGCTCGCGGCGCTGGTGGCTGGTGCGGTCGCCGGAGTGGCGCGCGGTGCCGCGCGGCAACAGCAGGCGCTCAATCGCGAGCGCGTCGGCAGCACCGTGTCGGCGTGGTGGCGCAACGCGCTCCGCGATGCCGACGCGAGTGATGTGCAGCTGCCCTCCCTCACCACCCTCGAGGTGTCGCTGCCGGTTGGCGCGGGGGCTCCCTGTGTGGTGAACGCCGACACGGTACTCATCGCTCGCGCCGAGTGGTCGGGCGAGCGCGACCCCGAAGCGGGGCGCGACCGCCTCTGGCTGTTGGGTGATGCAGCGGCAGGCTCGTGGCAGGACGTGGACCTGCTGGTGACGGGCACTGGCCGTTGCCCCGACGGGACCGCCGCGCTCCGGCTCCTGCTCACCGTCCCGCCGGGCACCGTTGCGCTCGTGCGGGCCGTCGAGCCAGTGCAGCTGCGGATCTACCGGTCGGCGGGTTCGGCCTGGGTCGGGGAGGCACCCGCCGACGGGTCGAGTCCGGTGCAGCCGGTTGCGGGCCCGGTGGACTTCCTGACCTCGCAGTTCACGCGAGACTCCAGCGGAGTGCACGCCTTCCTGCAACCCGCCGCGGGGCCGGGTGTCTGGCTGCACGCGCCACTGGGGGGACCGTGAAGGCCAGGCGACAGGGTAGAGTGGTTGCCCGCCCCGGGAGTCGTGCCGGGTTTGCCCTGCTGCTTGCGCTCGCCGCTGTCCTGCTGCTGGAGAGTCTGGCCGCGGTCACACTGCGGGCCGCGGCTGCCCGGCTGCGGCTCGCCGGAGAC
>JAZJZU010000035.1:0-2553 GCA_040389605.1 Gemmatimonadota bacterium | reverse complement strand
CCAGCACGGCGCTCAGCGCGGCAGGCGGCGGCGTTGGGGCCAGCGCGCGGGCCGCCTGTGCGAAGGAGCCGGCGATCAGCGCCGACTCGCGCGCGATGAACGCCCTGACCCCGGCGGTGAGGGCGGTTGACGGGGCGGCGGACGCGACGGGCCTGCCGGTACCCGCACCGGTGAAGCGCTCGAGCCGGTCGACCAGTGCCAGCGCCTGCCGGTCGTCGTCGCCGCCCCACGCCGTGGCTCGGGGCACCAGGCCGCGCAGGGTGCTGAGCCCGTCCGACCACGCCTCGCGCGCGTCAGGTTCCCAGGCGAGTGCGTGGTCGCGAACCTGCCGGGCGATGCCCTCGAGCGAGGCGGCAGCACGGGCAAACGTGCCGAGGCCAGCCATCAGCGCAGCGCCACGCAGCGCACGCGCACCGCGCACCAGGCGCTCGGCGTCGGGGAGTTCCCGGGTGTTCACCAGCGGCGCTAGGTCGGCGAGATACTCGCCGGCCTCGAGCGCGAAGAACTCCGCCCGCCGCGCTGCGCTGCTCATCGGCGCGCCTCGGTCATCAGGCGCTTCATCTCCCGCACGGCGGGGCCGATGCCCACGAAGACGGCCCGGCTGACAATGGAGTGTCCGATGTTGAGCTCCTCGATCTCTGGAATTGCCGCGACGGGCCCGACGTTCTGAAACGTCAGCCCGTGGCCCGCGTGTACCGCCAGTCCCATACCAGCGGCGTGATCGGCCGCCCGTCGGAGTTCTTCGAGGGCCGCTGGATCGTCGCGCCAGTGATGGGCATAACGCCCGGTGTGGAGTTCGATTGCGGGGACTCCCAGGTCCTTGGAGGCGTCGATGGCGGCCTCGGTCGGGTCGATGAAGAGCGAGACGTGAATGCCTGCTTCCTCCAGCCGGCGCACCGCCGCACGGAGCGCGGGGTCTCGACGACCGACATCGAGACCGCCTTCGGTCGTGATCTCGGCACGCTGTTCCGGCACGATAGTGGCTTGAAAAGGCCGTAACGCACAGGCCAGCTCGACAACGTCGGGACGGACCGCCAGCTCGAGGTTGCAAACCGTTCCGATCCCGGCCGCAATGGCCTCGGCATCACGATCCTGGATATGGCGCCGATCCTCCCTGAGGTGGATCGTGATGCCGTCGGCTCCCGCGGCCTCGGCCTCGAGGGCCGCGAGCAGGGGATCGGGCTCGTCCGTCTTCCGGGCCTCCCGGATGGTGGCTACGTGGTCAACGTTGATATAGAGCCGTTGCGGTCGCATTCAGGAATGTCGGGGTATACGTTTCTTACGCAAGTCAGCCCAGGAGTCCGTCGTGAAGCTCGCTCTCAATATGCTCGTTGCCATCGCCGCTGTCTCCTCCGTCGCTCCGCTCGCCGCCCAGAAGCCTTCGGCTCGTTCGGCGTCGGCTGTCGTGGAGGAATTCTTCCACGCCACTGCCGATAGCAACCTGGTCCGGATGTCGGAGCTCTGGGGGACCGAGAAGGGTTCCGCACGACAGGCTGGCGAGCCCAAGGATTACCAGAAGCGGATGGTGATCATGAACGCCTACCTCCGTGGAGTCTCGGTCAGGGCCCTCTCCGAGGTGGATGCCCGCAACTCCAACGAGCGGGTCGTGACGACCGAGCTGTCCAATGGCGGATGCCGGGTCACCCTTCCGGTCACCACCACGAAGACCAAGAACGGGTGGATTGTCCGGAGCTTCGACCTGAACCAGGCCGCCGAGGCGAACCGCCCCTGCGAAGGCTCCCGACCGGGTGGGAACCCGGGGCAGTAGTCGCGCGTTCTACTCGGTGAGTTCGATCAGGATGCCATCGGTGGACTTGGGATGGACGAAGGCAATCCTGCATCCCCCCGCGCCGGTTCGGGGCGATTCATCGACCAGCTGGTAGCCCTCCCGGCGACACGCGTCGAGCGCGGCGTCGAGGTCGGGTACGCGATAGCAGATGTGGTGAATACCGGGTCCACGGCGCGCCAGGAATCTGGCGATCGGTGATTCCGGGTCGGCCGGTTCGAGGAGTTCCACCTCGGACTCGCCGAACAGCAGGTGGAGGATGCGGGCCCCGTCCGCCTCTTCCGGGCCGCGGGTCGGGACGCCAAGCACGTCGCGATAGAAGCGCTGGGCGGCCTCAATGCTTGGAACGGCAACGCCGATGTGTGCGATGGTCGGCTTCATTATCGGGAACCTAATACCGCAGGCTGAGGAGTGGTGGAGTTATGAGTGGACTGACAGTAGCAGTGACGGATGGGACCTTCGAGGGCGAAGTCGCACAGTCGAAGGGCCTCGTGCTGGTGGACTTCTGGGCCGAATGGTGTGGGCCGTGCCGCGCAATCGCGCCAACGCTTGAGGCGCTGGCCACCGACTACGCTGGCAAGGTGAAGATCACCAAGCTCGATGTCGACGCCAACCCGGCTACCGCTCGCGACTTCCAGGTGCAGGACATCGTCCCGCCAACGAGCAAGATCGGGATCGGCGGGTTCCGGCCCGGCCGCGGGATCGAGCCGTTCATCAACATCACGTTCAACGTCGCGCGCGAGGGCCTCGAGTGGTCGCCGTTCGGG
>JAZJZU010000034.1:11433-29851 GCA_040389605.1 Gemmatimonadota bacterium | reverse complement strand
AGGGGCGAGATCCCGACCTCGCGCGCCTTCCGGCGGAAGGCCGGGCCGTGATCGAGGGGGAGTCCGGTTTCGCACTGCCACTGGTGCACCATCTCGTGCAGCAATGTCTCGGAGGCCGCAGGCCAGCCGTCGCGGCGGATGTGACGGCTTGAGAGCGTGATCGACCGGAAGCGGTCGTCGTGATCGGCGCGAAACTCGCCCAGGCGCGAACGCATCCGGTCCGAGATCAGGATGGGAATGGTGGTGAGCAGGCCACCGAAATGCCGCCCGTTGAGGATCTCGTGGAGCCGCCTCAGCCGCTCAACCGTGGCGGCGTGCTCGGCGGGAATAGTCTCGTCGCGCTTCGGCCGACGGCGCGAGGCGACGTGACGGTCGACCGGAAACGCGAGAAATTTCCGGCGTGCGGCAAGGCGGTTCGCGCGAGGCACTCGCGGCTTGAGGAACAGCACGATGGCCGCGAGGACGTCGTCGGGGGCCCAGGCATACCCGGCGTGCAGTCGCAGGCCGTAGCGCGCGTGGTGGGAAACGAGGACGGTGCGATTGCGCGTCAGCGTGACGTCGGTGCCTGGCGGAAGCCCGAGTCGAAAGAGCCGGTCCGGCAGCGCTTCCTCGGGGGCAAGCTCGAGCGCCAGGTCGAACTGATCGTCGCCGGCGCTACTCGCGGGTGCTGATCGGCTCCGCAACGCGTGTCCTGGGAAAAACAGTATCATCGCCCGCGTGGAAGGCGCGGTCACCGGCATCCCAGAGATAGTGGCGCACCGTGATCGACGTGGCGTCGGCCAGGATCAGGTTGCAGGCCGAGGGTCGCGCGCCGCGCGTGCGCGGCGTGTGCGTGCCCGACGTGGCGACCACCGTTCCGTTGGGCAGCGTGCCGACGGCCTCCTCGTGATCGTGACCGCAGAGCACCAGGTCGGCACCGGTTGCCATCACGTGGCGCCACGCCTGCCGCCAGTGGGCCAGGCCCATTCGTTCCGAGATCCGTCCGCGCAACAGGTTCTGGTGCATCACCATCACCCGCAGCAGCTCGGGGCTTTCCTCGGCAAAGCGCGTCGCCGCGCGCTCGGTCTCGCGCGCGGGGAGGTGACCCTTCACGGCCATATCGTTGAGGTTGTAGGTCATCGAACCGGCCACCACCCCGTAACTCGTCAGGACGCCACTCAGGACCGCGCCATCGATCACCAGCGTCGGGGTCAGTTCGTCGCCGAAATACTTGCGGAACTTTTCGTATTTCGGTCCCGCGCCGATCACGTCGAAGGGCGCGGCCCACCATTGCACATCGTGATTGCCCGGCACGACCAGCGTGGGCGCGAGCCGGCGCATCGCCTGCACGAAGACGAGGGCGCGCTGAAATTCGCCGTGACGGGCCCGCTGCGTCAGGTCGCCGGCGATGGCGACGGCATCGGGTCCCAGGTCGGCGGCGAGTGCCTCGAGCCCGGCGACCTGATGCAGGTCGCAGTCGTGCCCGAAATGCAGGTCCGAGCAGTGGAGGATCGAGACTCGACTCACCAGACCACACGAACGCGATAGGTGAGCGTGGCCTTGCCCTTCGCGGGCACCGTCACCGGAAAGACCACACGCGAGGCCGAGCGCTTCTGCGGCGTGACGGAGCTCTCGACCACCGACCACTCGCCGCCGCGATCTTCGCGCACTTCCACCACGACGGCGGAGTCCTTGGCGTTCTGCAGATCCACCCGGAACGTCGCCATCGCGATGGTTCGCGTCGGCGTCGTGGTGGTGCGACTGGTCGTGAAACCGGTCTGGGTGCGCCGTGCGGTGACGTCGAAGGCGGTGCCGGTGTTCACGAGCATCTCCTCGCCCGGTGCCGTATGCCCGATGTTGCCCATCCCCACGAGCTGGGTCCGGCCGGCCTTGTCGAGGTCGAAGACCTGGACCGAACCGGCGGGCAACGGCAGGTCACCAAACGCGGTGCCGAGCTTGCGATCGAGGCGATACGCCACGGACACCGGGACCTCCTGCTCGTCCTCGACCTGCCCGAAACCGCCGTAGTAGGGAATCCCTCCAGCTACCGTGTACCGCCGCTCGGCCTTCGCACCGACCGGATTGAAGAGCGGAAGCATCAGTTGCGTGCCCGGCGTGAACGACACCCGGTCCGGCAGGGTGTAGAGCCGTGCCTCCCCGACGGACTCTTCGGACGGTGCACCACCTGCGACATCCATTGCCTTCGCGCGCGCCGCCATCTCGTACATCGGGCGCGGACCCGGCGCCATCGGCGGGGCGCCGATGTCACCCGCGAGCAGCTGCACTTCGGCATTTGCGAAGTCGAGAGTCCCGGTGCTGATCAAGGCGTTGCCCTCGACGCGTCCGCTGCCCCCGAGATAGAGCCGGTACGATGCGTCCCAGTTGGCCCCGCTCAGCGAATACATCACCTTCACGCCCTGATGGCTGCGATCACTCTTGAGCGTGAGATCGGCCGTCGGTGCCGCCGGGACCATGCTTTCCTTCCACAACACCTGACCCGGCCGCCCGAACACCACGGCGTTGCCATCGAGGCCGATGTCCCATCGCTCCGGATCCATCGAGATCAGCTTCGCCGGGAACGGCGTATCGGTGCCGCGCCGCAGCATGAAGCGTTCGCCCACGTGACGGCGCAGGAGGGCTTCCTCATTCCAGGCGGGGTCGAACGCAAACCGTTCGAGCGTCACGCCCGGCTCGAGCACCGCGAAATCGCCGGAGGCAATCTGGCCGAGCGCCACAGGCAGCGTGGTGGTGCCGGCGGGCACGCTGATCGGGAGCGTGCGGCGAACCAGCACGCGGCCGGACGAAAACAGGGTGACCGAGGTCTCCTGGGCCGCGAGCGGCGTGGCGAGCAGCAGGGCGGCGGCAGCACAGAGGCGAATGTTCACGGGAGCAGCTCCAGAGCGATGGGGCCCGCGATCTTGCGGACCAGCACATAGGTGAGCGGCACGCTGAGTGCAGCGTACCAACGACCCGTGGGAGACGACGGAAGCGTGATCAAGACCCACGCCCCCACCAGCAGCGTCGCGCCCAGCGAGGCGATCCGGCCGATCCGCTCGGCCTTCGCCTTGCGACGCGCGAAGCACGTAGGGCAGCGCTCCCCGAAGTCGATGTCCGGCACGAATTCGCCGCACTCGACACAGGGGACCTCACGCCACCCGATGGGCGACGGCATCACCGAATTCCTGGGTGGAAGCTGTGCCGCCGATGTCACGAGTGCGTACCCGGTCGGCCACGATGGTCGCAATGATGGCGCGACGGACCCGATCGCCGGCCCTGGTCTCGCCGATGTGATCGAGCAGCATTGCCGCCGCGAGGATCAGCGCCGAGGGATTCGCGATCCCCTGCCCCGCGATGTCGGGCGCAGAGCCGTGGACCGCCTCGAAGATCGCACCGTGTTCGCCGATGTTGCCGCCGGGGGCGAGGCCGAGGCCACCGACCAGGCCGGAAATCTCGTCGCTGAGGATGTCGCCGAAGAGATTCGTCGTCACGATCACATCGAACTGTTCCGGCTTCATCACCAGCTGCATCGCACAGTTGTCGATGATGAACTCGTTCATCGCGATGCGACCCTCGTATTCCTTCGCAATCTCGCGGCCCACCTCGAGAAAGAGTCCCGACGTGAACTTGAGGATGTTGGCCTTGTGGACCAGCGACACCAGGTGCCGGCCGTGCGTGAGCGCGTATTCGAAGGCGAACCGGATCACGCGTTCCGAGGCCGCGCGCGTGACGACCGCCACGGATTCGGCCTGACCGTGGGGATCGCCATCGACCTCCACCCACCGCTCCTGGCCGATATAGAGCCCCTGCAGGTTCTCCCGCACGAGCACGATGTCGACGTTCTCGAAGCGACCGCCAGGGATGATCACCTTGGCCGGGCGCACATTGGCGAACAGCTCGAATTCCTTCCGCAGCGCCACGTTGACGGAGCGGAATCCGCCCCCGACGGGCGTCGTGAGTGGCCCCTTGAGCGCGAGCCGCGTGCGCCGAATGCTCTCGAGCGTTGCCTCCGGCAGCGGGTCGCCCGTCGCGGCCACCGCGGCCATTCCACCGAGCTGGCGATCCCACGCGAAATCGATCCCGGTCGCCTCCAGCACCTTCACCGCGGCATCGGTGATCTCGGGCCCGATGCCATCACCCGGTATCAGGGTCGCGTCGTATGGCATCCTACTGATTGTCCGGCAGGATGTGCGTGATCACCGCGGCCAGTGCTGCCGCGGCGGTCGCACCGTTCCCCACGGGATGACTGCGCCAGAGAATCGAGCCGTTGCGCGAATCCACCAGCAGCAGGGTGGCCTCCGCACGAACGCCCGATGTGCCCGGGAGGAAACGGATCGACGCGGGCACAAACAGGTCACGGCTGTCGGTCACGGCGCTGAGCGCACGGAGGTAGGCGCGCAATGGATCCGGAACCCGGGTCAATCGGTCATTCCGCAGCAGCGCCTGCCCCATCCGGTCGGGATCGGTCACCATTCCCGGCGCGCGCCGCGCCACGCGGCGGAGCTCGGGCGCGAGAATCCAGGTCACCTCCGGCCCCCGCGCCTGGAGCGCGGCACCCACGATCGAATCGGCCCAGGCGAGGCGAGCCGCGTTGTCCGCAGGCAGCCCCTCGGGGGCGAACGAATCACTCACCAGATAGGTGATCGGGAGAACGGGAATGGCCTGACCCGCGAGGGGAGCGATGAGCAGCGCCGGCGGCGGGGTCGCGGGCCTGGTCTGTTGCGCGGTGGCGGCACACGCACCTGAGAACAGTACCAGCACGCCCAGGCTCACGAGACGAGCCGGGCGGGAGCAGGGCCTTCGATGGGTATTCACCCCCGAAAGCTATTCGAGCGAGAGGCCGCCGTCCACGACGATCGTCTGCCCGGTGATGTGGCGCGCCGCGTCAGAACAGAGGAATGTGATCACGCGCGCAACATCTTCCGGTTCGGCCAGCCGCCCGAGGACCGAGCGAGTCCTGGCGCGGTTGATGACATCCCTGGGGAGCTGGTCGAGCCGCTCCGAGTGCACGAAGCCGGGTGCCACCGCATTCACATTCACGTTGGCGGGCCCGAGATCCATCGCCGCCGCGCGGGTCAGTCCCTCGAGCGCGGCCTTGCTCGCCGAATAGTTGGCCACGCCGAATCCGGGCCGGCCAGCCTGGTGTGCGCTCACGTTCACGACCTTGCCCCAGTGCTGCTGACGGAAGTGCGGCGACGCGGCGGCGAGGCAGTGGAATGCCCCGGTCACATTCGTATCCATCACCTCAGCCCAGGCCTCGGTCGTGAGCCGCCAGAGCGCGCCGTCGTGGGCGATGCCCGCATTGTTCACCAGGATATGCACCGTGCCGAAGCGTTCCGCGACGTTCGAGATGAACTGCTCGACCGCCTTGCGATCGCGTACATCGCAGCGCGCGGAGTAGACATCGACACCCATCGCGGTGAGCGACGTCTCGGTGAGGAGGGCCGTGGCTTCCACCTCCCGACCCGCGAGTTCCACCCAGCAGAACGCCACCTTGCATCCCAGCCGCCCGAATTCCATCGCCACGGCCCGGCCGAGCCCGGTGGCGCCCCCCGTGACCACCACCACTTTGCCGGCCCACTCACCTGAGACGGCAGCGGGCTTGGGCTGGGTCTGAACCGCGGGACCCGCAGACGCGGGGGCGAGGGCAGCCGACCAGGGCGGCTCCCCTCCGGGAGAGAACGGCATAGGAGGTGAACGTACGGGCCAATGGGAGGCCCGGCAACTGCGGCCCCCGCGAGGCCGTGCCTCGAGATCCGTGAATTGGCCAGACCCGGTCCGACGCGTCGCCGATCGAAACCGTTCCCGCCTCGATTGCGTCGGAAAAGAACGCTGTTGTTACCCCGATTCACCGCTGCATCCCGAGGAAGCTATGGATCGGCACGCGATCGTCCTCTTCATCCCGATGATTTTCATGGTCGTGACCGGCGGACTGGTCTTTACCCGAACCCGCCTGGGCCGCGCGCTGGCGACCCGCCTCGAAGGGGACGCACTCTCGGAGGAATCCCGCGCGCGGCTCGACGCGCTCGAAGGCGATGTCGATCTCCTCCGGCAACAGCTGGCCGAGGCAGAGGAGCGGCTCGACTATTCCGAGCGGATGCTGACCGCGCAGCGCCTCATCGACGAACATCGCGATACGCCCGTCCCGTAGCTCATCCCCTTTGGGGCGCCCCGCTATCCGGGCGCAGCATGCTGCGCCCGGACACGGCACTCCCCTTAAGTATTCAGGGGGGCTTGCGACCTCCCCGACCTCTCCGATAGCTTCCCCTCAACCATTCAGGGGAATACCGTGGCCGACCTCGACCTGCTTCAGGGCACCCTCGACCTCATCATCCTGAAGGCCCTCATCTGGGGCCCGTCTCACGGCTATGCCGTGGCGCGCTGGGTGGCCGACACCACGGGTGACGACCTCCAGGTGGAAGAAGGGGCGCTCTACACCGCCCTGCACCGGATGGAAAAGCGTGGCTGGATCGCGGCCGAATGGGGCCTCTCCGAGAACAACCGGAAAGCGAAGTACTATCAGCTGACCTCGACCGGCCGGAATCAGTTGCACACCAAGACCGAAATGTGGAACCGGTATGCGCGCGCGGTCGGGCGCGTGCTGCAGACCAGCTGAGGTGATGCGATGACGATGCTGCCTCGCTTCCGTCGTCTCTTCCGCATTGACCGCGGCGCGGTTGATGTGCCGGTCGCCGTGGCCGATGAGCTGCAATTCCATTTCGATATGACGATCGACGAACTGCTCGCCGCGGGAAAGTCGCGCGAGGAGGCGACCCGCGAGGCCCACCGGCGGTTCGGCGATCTCGAGCAGACGCGGCTCGGCCTGCAGCACATTGGTCGGGTTCGGGTAACCCGTGAGCGGCGCGCGCAGTGGTGGAGCGGGATGAGCCAGGACCTGCGATACGCCCTGCGCGGGCTGCGACTCTCCCCCGGTTTCACCATCGGGGTGATGCTGACGCTCGGACTCGGCATCGGCGCCAACGCGACGATGTTCTCGATCATCGATCCGCTGCTCTTCCGGGCACCGAGCCACCTTGCCCACCCGGACCTCGTGAACCGGGTCCATCTGGCGACCCAGTATCAGGGCAAGGAATTTTTCCGCGCGAACTACAGCTATCGGACCTTTCTCGATCTCAGTCGTGATACCCACAGCTTTGCGGACTTCGTGGGCTACTGGCCCAGAAATCTCGCGGTTGGCGATGGCACCGAGACGCAGGAGCGCCGTGTCACCGGCGTGAGCGCCTCGTTCTGGCAGCTCTTTCCGGTCCGTCCCGAGCTCGGTCGGCTGTTCTCCGCCCAGGAAGACAAGGTGCCGTTCGGTGAGAACGTCATCGTCGTGAGCTGGCCGTACTGGCAGTCGCAACTCGGAGGCCGGCGTGATGTCCTCGGCCAGCACCTGCACATCGGCAAGCTCGATTACACAATCATCGGGGTCGCACCGCGTGACCTGATCGGTTTGGAGCTCACCCACCCGATGGGGTTCGTCCCGCTCACCAGTATGGCGACGAATTCATTCGAGGATCGGGGCGCGGGCCGACGCTACTACGACAGCTACTCGATGAACTGGCTGCAACTGGTCGCCGAACGGAAGCCGGGCGTGAGCGTCGCTGCCGCGACGGCCGATCTGCAACAGGCAATGATCCGATCGCTGGAGCAGAAGAGCGCGCTTCAGCCCGGGTCGGACCCCATCGCGTCGCTCAAGCCCCGGGCGATGCTCTCGCCGATACAGTTTGAGGCCGGACCCAATCGTTCAACCGCCACGAAGGTCGGCACCTGGCTGGTGGGCGTCGCGCTGCTGGTGCTGGTGATCGCCTGCGCGAACGTGGGCAACTTGCTCCTCGCCCGCGCCCTGCGACGCCGTCGTGAGATCGCACTCCGGCTCGCCCTCGGCGTCACGCGCGGACGTCTCCTAGCGCAGTTGCTCACGGAAAGCCTGCTGCTTGCGACCCTGGGAGCCGGCTTCGGGTTGCTGCTCGCGAGTTGGGGCGGTTCCGTCGTGCGGCACACCCTCACTCCCGACGCCGAGGCGGGCGGAGTGTTCTCGGACCCGCGGATGCTCGCGTTCGCCGCCCTCACGATGCTCGTCGCCGCGCTGCTCTGCGGAGTGGCGCCGGCCGTGATGGTGCTGCGCGCCGATCTGGCGGGCGCCCTCAAGAGCGGGAGCCGCGAGGGCGGGTACCACCGATCGAGACTCCGCGTCGGCCTGCTCGTGGTCCAGGGAGCGCTCTCCGTGGTGCTGCTGGTGGGCGCCGCGCTCTTCGTGTCGTCGCTCCGACAGGTTCGCGCCCAGCCTCTTGGCTACGACGCCGACAAGGTGACCTATGTCGAGCAGAATTTGCGCGGCACGGCCCTCACCGACGATCAACGCTACCTGCTGCTCGACCGTCTGGTGCAGCGGGCGCAGGAACTCCCCGGCGTGGTGGCGGCCTCACGAACCACCAGTGTGCCGTTCTATATGGACTGGGGCGAGCCACTCTTCGTGCCGGGCATCGATTCCGTGTCGAAGCGTGGAGACTTCGTGCTGCAGGCCGTCACGGGCGGGTACTTCCGGACAATGGGGACGCGGATCGTGCAGGGTCGCGCGCTGAGCGACGCCGATCGTGCCGGAACGGAAATGGTGATGGTCGTGAGCCAGTCGATGGCGCGGGCGCTCTGGCCCGGCGAGAACCCGATCGGCAAGTGCGTGAAGATTGCTGCCGACACCCTGCCCTGCCGAGGCGTGGTGGGTGTGGCCGAAGACATCAAGCGCGGCTCGCTGAGCGACGATCCCGGGCTGATGTATTACGTGCCGATCCTGCAGTACCCCGTGGGGGCGTTCGGCATCTTCGTCCGCACCAGCGCGCCGGCCACCGAGACGGCAGACGGCATCCGTCGTGCGCTGCAGGCGGAAATGCCGGGGAACGCCTACCTCACCGCGCAACCGCTCGCCGACCTCATCGCGCCAGAGATGCGGTCCTGGGAACTGGGCGCGACAATGTTCACCGTGTTCGGCGGGCTCGCGCTGCTCGTGGCGAGCATTGGACTCTACAGTGTGATTGCCTACACCGTCGCGCAGCGACGCCAGGAGCTTGGCGTTCGCGTGGCGCTCGGAGCCTCCGTTCGCTCGGTGCTCCAGCTGGTCGTGGGCGATGCGATGCGGATGATGGCCATCGCCGTAGCGCTGGGAATCGCGGGGGCACTCCTCGCAGCGCGATGGGTTGCCCCCTTGCTCTTCCACACGTCACCGCGCGACCCGCTCATCCTCGGCGGCGTGGCCGCAGCGCTGCTGCTGGTGGGGCTCGCGGCCTCGTTCGCTCCGGCCTGGCGCGCGGCGCACATCGATCCCGCGACCGCGCTCAGGAGCGAATAGCCGCACGAACCGACGTGCCCCGCGTCGGCATTGACAGCGACGGACGTAGCGCTACCTTATACCTAGCTAGATATGGATAGCTAGAAAGGTACTCTATGCCCCGTGCCCGCAACGACATCCTCCAGGGAACCCTTGGCCTGCTGGTCCTGCAGACCCTGGCCACCCGCGGCCCCCTCCACGGCTACGCCATCACCGCGCACATCATCCAGGCCTCGGCGGAACTGCTTCGAGTCGAAGAGGGCTCGCTCTACCCCGCACTGCACCGGATGGAACAGGATGGCTGGGTGAAGGCCGAGTGGGGGATCACCGAGAAGAATCGCGAGGCCCGCTTCTACACCCTGACGCCACAAGGTCACAAGCAGCTGGCGCAGGAACAGGAAAGCTGGACCCGGCTCACCAGCGGCGTTCGCCGCGTGCTCCGCTATGCCTGACCCGTTGTCGTGAGGGTGCTATGGGCCTGTTCCGGCGGCTGACCAACGTCCTGCGCCCCGCGCACCATTCACGCGATGTGCGCCGGGAGCTGCAATTCCACCTCGATGAGCGCGTCGACGCACTGGTGCAGGGCGGAATGTCGAGCGCAGACGCTCGCCTCACGGCGCAACGTCAACTGGGCGGCCTCGTCCGGCAGAGCGAACGCACCAGGGACGCCGGCATTCTCGAGTGGCTCGACTCCTTCGCGGCTGACCTGCGCTACGGCCTTCGCGCGATGGCAAATCACCGGCTCGCCTCCGTCGTGGCGATTGTGTCGATCGGCCTTGGCGTCGGTGCGAATACCGCCATCTTCTCGCTCATCAACGCCGTCGTCCTGCGCCCGTTGCCCGTGGCTCACCCGGAAGAGCTGGTCGAGATCACCTTCGGGGAGCGGCACGCGTCGTTCACGAATCCCCTCTGGGAGGAAGTGCGTGCATTGCCCGCGCTGGCGGGAAGCTTCGCCTTTGCCGAGGCCGATCTCGACCTCGCCACGGGAGGTGTAGCCCGGCGACGTCCCACGAACTTCGTCAGCGGCGGCTTCTTTCCCGTGCTCGGCGTGCGGCCACTCGCTGGTCGGCTGCTGCAGCCGGCCGATGACGTGCGCGGCTGTGCGTCGGTGGCGGTCGTGTCAGAAGGTTTCTGGCGCCGGGAGCTGGGCGGTGCAGCCAGCGTGGTCGGGACCACGATCCAGCTGCACAAACATCCGTTCGAGATCGTCGGCGTGGTGCCGCGTTCCTTTCCGGGCATTGCGGTCGGGCACGCGACGGACATCTACGCGCCACTCTGCGCCGAAGCAACCATCGAAGACAACCCGACATTTCTGGACGGCCGGAGCACGTGGTTCCTGACGGTAATGGGTCGCCTCAAGCCCGGGCAGGATGCCGAAACCGCGAGTCGCGAGCTGAGCGCGCGAGCACCGGCGGTGTTCGCCGCAACGCTCCCGCCGGACTGGCCGAAGCGGGAGCAGGACCGCTACCTGAAGCGCACCCTCAGCGCCGTGGCATCGCCCGGTGGCTACTCGGACATCCGCGCGGCCTACAGCACACCGCTGTATATCCTGATGGCGGTGGTGGCCATCGTGCTCGCGATCGCCTGCGCGAACGTGGCACAGCTCCTGATGGCGCGCGCGGCGGCGCGCCAGCGAGAAATCGCCGTGCGGCTTGCGATCGGCGCGAGTCGCTGGCGGCTCTTTCGTCAGTTGCTGACGGAGGGAATGCTGCTATCGCTGATCGGAGCCTGCTTCGGGGTGCTGTTCGCACAATGGGCAGGGAAGCTGCTCGTGCGGTTGCTGGGTGCATCCCGTGGAACGGTGTTCCTCGACACCACGATCGACTGGCGGCTCCTGGGATTCATCACCATCGTCACGATTGTGAACGGGATTGTCTTCGGCCTCGCCCCGGCGTGGCGCGCAAGCAGGATCTCCCCGCAATCGGCACTGCGCTCCGGCAGTCAGGGGATCATCCGCGGCGAACCGGGGCAGCGCGCCGGGAAGGCGCTGGTCATCGGCCAGATTGCGCTGGCCCTCGTGCTGGTCACCGGGGCCGGCCTGCTGCTCGACAGTTTCCGTCGACTGGTCGCAGTGGATCCCGGATTCCGCACCGACGGGCTGCTGGTGGTTCGTGCCGAGCTGGGTGCCACGGGTGTGCCGGATTCGCTCCACCCGGCGCTCGAAGCACAAGTGCTCGATCGCCTGCGGGCCATTCCCGGGGTGCAATCCGTGGCGACGTCGACCATCGCGCCGCTGAGCCATATGGGATGGAACGGTTTCGTCGTGACCGATGGCTTCACGCCTCGCGACGAACAAGACGGGATCTCGTGGTTCAACGCCGTCAGTCCAGGATTCTTCAGGACCTACCAGACGCCGATTCTCACTGGTCGTGACTTCGGTGCCACCGACACGGAGAAGAGTCCCCGGGTCGCGATCGTCAATCAGGCGGCCGTGAAGCACTTCTTCGGTGGCGCTCCTCCGATCGGGAAGACCTTTCGTGAAGGCAACGGTGATACGCCCGGAGAGCCGGTGGAAGTGGTTGGCGTCGTGGCGAATACGAGGTACCAGTCTGTCGACGAAGAATCCGAGCCCATCGTCTACTATCCCGCAACCCAGGCAGGGCATTTCGGCGATCAGATGCGGATCTCGGTACGGAGCCGCGACGCCCTGAGCATCACACCCGCAATCACGGCCGCAATCGCCGAAGTGCATCCTGCCATCTCGCTCGATTTCGTCACGATGCAGGATCAGGTCGCAGCCTCGATCGCACGCCCCCGCCTGCTCGCCGTGCTCTCGGGATTCTTTGGAGGACTCGCGCTGCTGCTTGCACTGATCGGGTTGTACGGCACCATCGCCTACAGCGTGGCGCGACGCCGCAACGAAATCGGCATCCGGCTGGCACTCGGCGCACATCCGTCACAGGTGGTCGGAATGATCCTGCGTGAGGCCGGAACGCTCGCAGGCATCGGACTCGTGCTGGGTACCGTGCTCACGCTCGCGGGGTCGCGGCTGCTCGCCGCAATGCTCTATGGCACCACCCCGACCAACCCCGCGACGCTGGCGCTCTCAATCGGCGTCGTGCTGGCCGTCGCCCTCAGCGCCGGGGCGATTCCAGCCGTGCGAGCGGCGCGGCTCGACCCCGCAACGGCGCTGCGGACGGATGGATAGCGGCAACACCGCACGCCCCTACCCGTCGCGTCGCAGCGCCTCCACTGGATCGACCAGGGAGGCCCGGCGAGCTGGCAGCCACGTCGCGAGGAACGCCGCAAGACCGAGGACCAGGACGATTGCGGCGTAGGTCAGGGGATCGCTCGGCGCGACCTCGAACAACAGCGAGTTGAGCACGCGCGTCAGCGCGAATGCCGCACCGAGGCCAATCACGCCGCCCACCAGGGCCATCCCCATTCCTTCGACCAGGATCAGGCGGCGCACGTCGCGGCCGTCAGCGCCCAGCGCCATCCGGATGCCGAGTTCACGCTGCCGCTGCAACACCGCAAACGACATCACACCGTAGATGCCCATTACAGCGAGCGCCAGCGCCACGGCGGCAAACAACCCGAGCAACGTGGCGCTGAAGCGCGCCTGCGCCGTCGCCCCCGCCACCCGGCTGGTCATCGTCTGCACGTCGTACACCGGGTAGCTCGGCGCAAATGCCGCGAGCTCACGCCGTGCCGCCGCCGCCACCGCGAGCGGGTCGCCCGCGGTGCGTAGAAAGATCATCATCCGGCCGCGGGGCGCCTGGTAGAACGACATATAGCTGTCGGGCACCGGCAACGAATCAATGGTGCCGTAGCGTACGTCTCCCACGATGCCGACGACCGTAGCGCCCTCCTGGAACCCGCCTTGCCAGATGCCCGCGCGCTTCCCGAGCGGATCTTCATTGGGCCAGTATTTCTGCGCGGCCGACTCGCTGATCAGGATCACCTTGGACGTCCCGATCCGGTCGGCCGGCGTCAGCAATCGGCCGCGAAGCAATGGGATGTGCAGCGTGGCAAACCACTCGGGAGTCACCGTGTGCACGCCGATGGGTGTCGAGAGCCCCTTGACCGCAGTGGCCTCTCGATCCGGGAATGAAATGATGGTGCCGTTGCAACCGCCGTTGAGTGGCGGACAGTCGGCGAGGCCCACGCTGGTGACCCCGGGCAACGCTGCCAGCCGCGACTGCAGTTCCGTCACGAACCCGGGAATCGAATCGCGACCGAGCGCCTCGCCGGTCGCGAGGCGCAAGGTCAGCACGCTGCGATCGTCGAAGCCCGGGTCGACGCCAATCCGCTTCATCAGCGACCGGAGCATCAGGCCCGACCCGGCCAGCAACACCACGGCGAGCGCCACTTCGGCCATCACGAGCGCCCCGCGGCCCACACCCAGACGCATTCCTCCAAGCCGGGCCGGGACCGCTCCATCCTTGAGCCCCGGCACCAGGTCGGCCCTGGTGGCTTGCAGTGCCGGCACGAGGCCGAAGAGCAGTCCCACGAAGAGCGTCACCCCGAAGGTGAACAGCAGGGCGTGGATGTCGAGGTGCAACGACGTGAATCCGATGACGCCGAGGCCGCCGAGCCCCTGCGACTGCAGGGTGGCGAGTGGATTCATCGCCCGAAGCACCGCGATGCTCCACGCGGCCACCAGGAGCGATGCGGCGCCGCCGAGTGACGCGAGCAGGAGGCTCTCGGTGAGCAGCAACCGCACGAGCCGGCCCCGACTCGATCCGATCGCGAGCCGGATCGCAATCTCACGACGCCGGGTGGCGGCTCGGCCAAGAAGGAAATTGGCAAGGTTCACGCAGGCGATCAGCAGGACAAAACCCACCGCGCCGAAGAGCACGAGCAGCGACCGACGTACTTCTGGCGCCACGCGCCTCGCGTCGAGTGACGTGGCGCCGGCCGTCCATCCCTTGCCCTCGGTGGTGCTCAGCATATTGGCCGTGAACGGATAGGCCTCGTAGATCCGGGGACCCAGGATCCGCATCTGCGCCTCCGCTTCTTCGGGCGTCACCCCGGGCCGCAGGCGCCCGATGGCGCTATACATCAGTGACCACGCCTCCCGGTACGTTTCCTCATCGACAGTGGTCGCCGGAACGAGCACCTCCGCCGTGCCCGAGAGCCCGCGGAAGCCCGGCGGGAGGATGCCCTGCACGACCCACTGTTGCCCGTTGAGCTCGATCGTGCGTCCCACGAGCCCCGGATCGGCGCCGAACCGACGCTGCCACAGCGCGTTGCCCATCAGCAGCGTGCGAGGTGCGTTCGGCCCGTTGTCGAGCGTGGCCGAAAAATCCGCACCCTGAATGGGAGCGACCCCGAGCACGGTGAGATAGCGCGACGAGACGAATTCGCCGTTGATCCGTTCAGCGTTCGTCTGGCCAAGGTTGAAGTTGGCATCGAAATGCAGCGCGATATCGGAAAAGACCGTCTGATCTCTCAGCAGCACCTGATACTTGGGCCACGACCACTGGGTCACGCCGGGCGTGCCGTCGGCTGAGCTCGGCACCAGATACACGTCCATCAAGCGGTCTGGTGCCGCGAACGGCAGCGGGCGGAAGAGCAGCGCATCGACCGCGCTGAAGATCGCCGTATTGCCGCCGATGCCTGCCGCCAGCGTGAGCACGGCCACGGTAGTGAACGCCGGTCGCCGAATCAATCCGCGTGCCGCATACCGCAGGTCGGCCACCAGGTCCTCGAAGTGCTCGTGCCAGGCCATTGTCCGTTCCTTCCGCTCTGCCGAGCGGCGCAGCTGGTTGCGCACGTCGGCGACCGACCCGCCCAGTCGGCGGATCGCTTCGGCCTGCGCGTCGGTGGGGGAAAGTCCCTGCGCGGCGAGCTGGGCTGTCCGCTCGTCGAGGTGGAATTGCAGCTCCTCATCCATCGCCTCGTGAATGAGGTCGCGACGGCGCAGGCGCAGCCGGAAGAACCGGCGCACACCATCGGGCACCAGGGGCTGTCTCACCTGGTCAGGCGGTGCGAGAGGCGAGAATGGCGACCACGGTCTCGGCGTAGCGCACAAGAGCCGCGCTCTCCGAGCGGAGGTGAGCCCGCCCTGCCGGGGTCATCGAGTAGTAGCGGGCACGCCGGTTGTTGGCGGTCACGCCCCACTCGGCGCGAATGAGGTCACGCTCTTCCATCCGGTGGAGCGCCTGGTAGAGCGCGCCATCATCGACGGTGAGGTCCCCGGTCGAGCGCTCCTCGAGCCAGGTGGTGACTTCAAAGCCGTGCTTGGGTCCCCAGGAGAGGGCCTTCAGCACCAGGACATCGAGCGTTCCCTTGATGAGCGACAGCGGAGCAGCCACGTTCCCCCCAGGTTCTTTCCCTAGACTCTGGGGGTAAATCCTACGGTCGGCTCTACCGCCTTGTCAAGCGGGCGCTCGCCGGCCCACCCAGCGCACGACCAGGCGACACGCGGGCGCGGTGCCATAGTCAAGCGTCACAGTGGCGTCGAGCGTATCGTGGGCGAAGCGCCCCGACACCACCATTGCGTAGCTGACGCTGTCGACCGTGACTGTGGTCGGCCGCGTCGTGAAGGTGAGATCGGGGTGGAGCGCACCACCATAGGTGGTGCCTGCGTGCCGCAGGAGCACCACCGAATCGTGGTTGGTGGTCTGCACCACCGTGGGATTGTCCTGCACGGGGAGGCTGCATCCCTCGGTTGCAGAGGCCACGGAGACGGCGGTTGCGTACGTGCCGGCGACGGATGGCGCCGGCTCGGGAGCCGAGCAGGCTGGCAGCGCCAACAGGGCAATCGCGAGGGCCCGGCGTGCGAGATGCGCCGACCCCATCTCAATGCTTCCGGTGGTAGTGGAAGTCATACCCTACCTGCCAGGTCTTGCCGCTGTCGGTGGAGATTTCACCGAACTGCCGCACGGTGTTGCTGTCGAGCGGTGAAAAGCTGAGGCGCTGCCACGGCATCCCATCGCGGGCGAGATAGACGAGCGTCGGCCCGTCCCAATGGCTTTCCCGGAATTCCACCACGCCGCCAGCCTGCCCTACCCAGTACTGCTGCCACTGTTTCAGCGCGGAATTGAATGCGTTGAGGCTCTTCCCTTCTGCGCCATTATTCGCGGTCCAGTTTTCGAGCAGTGCGCAGCCACCGCTCACGCGTTGCACGACGCTGGAGCCGACGTTGAATCCAGGTGCCGTGGCCGGGGTGACATCCCATTCGCCAACCCAGAAATCAAATCGCCGGGCATCGGCGTTACTCAGGCACGGCGCGAAGGCATCGGTCGCACGCTTGAGCAACGCCGCGAATCGCGGATCCTTGCGGACGGCTGCGAGGTCGGCATCTGACGTGAACTGCGAGGGCTGGTTGATGCCGGCCGCGACCGCCTTGTTGAGCCAGTCAAATGCCAGGTCGAGATGGCCCAGCCGGCTGTGCATCGCCCCCGCGTTGTACACTGCGGCAGGGATTCGCGCGCCGCGCGCGGCGTGCTCGAAGGCATCGGCGGCAATCGCGTCACGGTGCTGCGCGGCGGCCGCGTTTCCGACGCCGTTCCACGCGCGCAGGTAGGTGGAATCTTCCAGCACCAGCTGACGATAGAGTTTCTCTGCCTCGCCCGCGCTTCCGGCTCGAAGCAGCGAATCGGCGCGGAGTTCAACGGGGCCCTTGGGGCGAGGGGCGCTGGGCGTCTGGGCTGGCAGGGGCGCGATGGCAAGCAGGGTGAGCGCGCCAAGGGAGAGAATGCGCAACGACACGGAGCAACTCCGGTCCGGGTTGAGGGAGCGTGACTCCCCTCACATTACAGCGGACCCGAGCCGCCGGTGTCAACATTTCATAAGAATCGTCTGGTCAGAGATCGACCAGGAAGGCGGTTCCGCCGAATTCATCGGCCAGCGAGGGCACCCCACGGGGCGTGGTCCACGGCCCACCGTCAATGGAGACGTTGAAGCGGGAGAGCCCTTCTGGTGCCTGGAGCACGGCCTCCCACCGGCCATCGCCGCGCCGGGTCAGCGGCACCGCGCGCCAGCCGGTCGCGTCGCCGATCAGCTCGGCGTGCTCACGCGCCTCGAGCACCACGATGAGCCGCACCCAGCCGCCGTCCTCGCGCCGTGCCTCCACCAGCATCATCCGGTCTCGGGCCTCACCCGAACGCGCCCCGGCAAGATTCACGCGGAGACCCACCATCGTGGAGCGACCCCCACGCAGGCCGAGCATCAGGTCGGGTGGCGTGCGCGACACATTCGCGATCAATGCGATCATCGGAGCGACCTCGAGTGCCGCGCCGCCTCTCCACCAGAGTTGCGAGGCGACCTGATCACCAACGCGACGACCGGCCTCGACCGAGAAGGTGAAGTCGCGCAACCCCCAGCCCGCACTGAGCGAGAAATCCTGCAACGAGCGAACGCCGTGATGCAGCAGCGAGTCGGCCGAAGGATCCCGCAGCGAGAAGAAGACATTGTCCTGCAGGGTGCTGTCACGAATGGTGGCGCGCTGCCACGAGAACCCGAGATCCACGGAGCCCAGGCGAAAGCCACCCGAGACCGACTGTTTGCTCCAGGTCGAATGCTGCTTGGCCACTTCCGCGATGCCACGTTCGAGCCTGAGCGCGATGTGGCCGTTCCCGACCTGACGCTGCACTTCGGCTCCGCCGCCGTACATAAGGGTGGAGCGGTCGCCGAGACCACCGCCAGCGCGCAGCAGCGGGCCGACGCGACCACTCCAGTCACCGCGGTTGAGGCCTGCGGAGAGATCACTACGCACAATGGTGGCGTTGCCGATGCCGTCGTGAGCCACTGTGGCGGCGCCGGCATTGAAACGGAACGGACCGGCGCGGAGCCGCAGCAAGCCGTCGACGGCAGCGGCGTCGCGGCTGCTCATCCCGCCCTCGATCCGGGTCACGCCCGTGGCGGTCGTGAGCACGGCTTGCGCCTCGGTTTGCGCCGCGGCAGGAACCGCGGGCAAGCCCATCAGGGTCACGAGCAGGAGTGAGCGCATCATTCCTCCTCCGGACGTCGGCGCGGGTTACTCAGCGAGACGTAGTCGCGATCGGGCGCGCGCCGCTGCGCCAGTTCGCTGATCTGGGACCAGGCCGCCTCACCGGGCGTGCCACGAGCCACCAGATCGAGATATGCGCCGAGGGGCGCAGTCAGCGGCCGTCCGGCACGCCACTTCTGCAACTCGGCCACCTTCGCGGCCGGGACCCCGGCCTG
>JAZJZU010000034.1:0-11423 GCA_040389605.1 Gemmatimonadota bacterium | reverse complement strand
GCCGCCGCGGCCACCGTGAGGTCGGCCGCGGTTGCGTCCGCTCCCAACGCTACCCGGGCGGACCGCAACGCGCCACGGAGGCGACCCAGCACCTCCAGGATCCTGACATCGCTCGCCCCCTTGGTCGAGCCCTCCAGGGCGCGCAGCACCAGCGGCTCGGTGGGCACGCCCTCGGCCGTCGCGCTGTCGAGCATCTGCGTAAGCCGGACCACCGTCTCGTGGGAGAAACGGGCCACGAGGCGGGGGTCCTGGGCCGACAGTGCCGCCGGAACCATCAGGAAGAAGAGGACCCAGCGGCGCATCAGTTTGGCCTCATCTTATGGCTTCACCACGGTGACGACCGAGGTCGGGCGGCCGAAATCATCGGCCGCAGGAGCGGCGCTGGGGTCAGGAATCCATTCCCCATCATCGGCCACATACGCAAAACGGTAACGCCCAGGGCGGAGCCGGAGGGTGACCTCCCACCCCCCTCCATCGCGCGGGGTCATCGCGAGCCGGTCGGTGCGCCAGTCGGTGAAGTCGCCCACCAGGGCCACGTGGCCAGGGACGGGCTGATCGAGGGCGAAGGTGACCCGCTGGCGCCCGTCGAGCCGTGGTTCGAGTGCAACGGCCAGGATCGCCAGCCCGAGCACCGCCCCTGCGGCGCGCCGTTGCGTCCGTCGCCGGCCGCGGGCGCGAACCCGCCCGGCGAGCCCGGCGCGGACCGGCACGTCGGCGTGGAGCGCCCCGACCACCTGCTGGAGCGGATCGTCGGGAGCGATTTGATCACTCATCGCGCAACTCCTTGAGGCGCCCGCGCAACTGGTCGCAGGCACGGGCAACGCGCATCTTCAGCGCGGACAATGATGCACCGGTCGTCTCGATCATCTCCTCGTAGCTCCAACCCTCGACGTGCTTGAGAAGGAACGCTTCGCGCAGCGGTGGCGACAGCTCCGCCAGCGCCTGCGCAATTTCGTCTCGCCAGATCCAGTCGTCGGCCTCGGGCGGGTGCGAGGCGCGCGCGAGGTGCCGATCGGCCTCGCCGCCGCCCACACTGCGCCACCACCGCCGACGATACGAGCGACACCGATTGACGGTGATGCGGAACAGCCAGCCACTGAGTCGCTCGGGGCGAACGCCGCGCAGGATCGCCCGGTGCGCCCGGAGAAAGACTTCCTGCAGCACTTCATCGGCATCATCGGCCGAGCCCAGGTAATGGGTGGCATAGCGCATCAGCGAAGGCCCGAACCGCGCGAGCAGTTCGGCGAGCGCCGCCTCTTCACCGGCGCCGACGCGTTCGAGCAGCGTTGCATCCGATGACGTCACATCCACGGAACCTCGGGGGCAGGCAAGATGTCACATATTACTGGTTGCTGGCACCGGTGCCGCCGATGTGACCTCAACGGCTCGGTCGAGGTTCCCGGACGATGCCGCGGGACGCCGACTGGCGCACCCCTGAACCATAACCCGCACAGGACCCTGCGATGAACCTCCGCATTTCCACGCTGCTTGTGGTCACGGCACTCGCCGCCGCCTGCTCCAGTACGGCCTCGCTCCCCGATGGCGGCGAGGCACAGTTCGGCCTGCTCAACGCGCTCGCCGCCGGAGAGACTGCCACGCTCTCCCTCGACGGCACGGCCCTCGCGCTTCCGGCGAGCGGCGCACGCAGCACGAAGGCCATCCCGGCCGGCGCGCATCGCCTCGAGGCGCGCACCAGCACCGGCAGCCTGCTCGGTGCCCTCGACTTCACGGCAAGCGAGGGGAGTCGCAGCGTGACGGTGGTGGCCCGCTCCGGGCCTGACGCCCTCGCCCTGCTGATGACCGCCGACACGGCGTCCGTGCCGCCGCTGGGCGGGAGCAAGATCCGGGTGATTCACGCGGCCGATGGCGTCGAGCCGCTGAAGGCGTGGCTCCGGCTGGCCGGGACGCCGATGGACAGCGGCGCCGGTTTTCTCTCCCCCTTCCTCCGCGGTGCGGGGAGCAATCCCGAATTCCCCGGCTACGCCGTGCGCCCTCCCGGCAGCTACCTGGTGACCGGGACCTCGCTTGCCACGGGCGAGACTCTGGTGGAGAATGCCGTGCAGCTTGCCGCCAATGAAGTGTGGAGCGCAATTCTCACGCGCACGACCACCGGAGGCCTGGAATTCCAGATGGTGCGGGAGAAGTAACTAACGATGGTTGATCATCGATGATCGATCATCGGTCACCGAGGGTCGATGCCTAGAGGGTTCGCCGGAAGAGCAGTGTCGCGGCCGTCATCGTCACGACGGTGAACAGCGCGAGGAAGAGCAAGTCGCCCCCGATGGCGGCGAAGCCGGTGTTCTTGAGGATCAGCGACTTGAGCGCGTGCACGGCGTAGGTGAACGGGTCGATCTTCGCGAAGATCCGCATCCACCACGGGAAGGCCTGCTGCGGGTAGACCGCGCCACTGGGGAAGTAGAGCACGGTGTTGAGCACCCCGAAGGTGGCGCGCGGCAACAGCGGATCGTTGACGCGCACCACCAGCAGGAACATCAGCGACACCAGCGCGATGGCCGTGAAGACGATCACGACAAACACCCGCAGCAGCCGCAGGACGTCGAACGGATTCGGCACACCCGCAATCACCAGCCCCACGGTCATCAGCACGAGGCCCGCGAGCACGGCCTTGATCGCACCCGAGATATTGAAGCCCAGGATCAGCTCGAGCCGCGTGATCGGCGTGACGAGATAGCCCTCGTGCAGCCCGCGCGCCTTGTCGTCCACGAAGATGATGCCGCCCCCGATCATCACCATCATATAGATCGAGAGGACGATCGAGCCCGACAGCAGGTACTGGATGTACGGCACGTAGGGATACAGCTCGACCTGATCGAGCGTGGTCTCGGATCGCATCCGCACCGTGCTCGCCGCGGACGCGTTTGAGGCCTGCACGAGGCCGTTGATGCTGCTGGCCAGCGTGGCGGCGACGAAGTTGTCGGTATTGTCTTCGATGAGCGCCACGCGCGGATCGCGCCCGCCAAACTTGCGGCGCGAGAAGTCGGGCGGAATCGCGAGCACACCGTTCAGGTGGCCGTTCCGCAGGGCATCGAGTGCCTGCCCCATATCGGAATACGATTTGGTCGTGAAGGTCTTCGCGTTGGCATCGACGGCCCCGGCGAGTTCGCGGAGTCGCACCGCGGCCACACCGCCATCCTGGTCGACCACACCCACGGTGAGGTGCTTCACCTGGCCGCCAAAGGCGTAACCGAGGACGATCAGCTGGATCAGCGGTGTCACCAGGGCCATCACGATCAGCGCGGGACTGCGCCGGAAGCGGCGCAACTCCCTCTCGACCATCGCCAGTGCGCGCTGCATCGGGCCGGCCTACCGCTGCCGCAGCATGATGGTGCGATCGGCGGGCGAGGGCGCCTGCAGCGCGTCGCGCAGCTGACGCCCCGAGAAGTGCATGAAGACGTCGTCGAGCGACGTGGTCTGCACCGAGAGTGATTCCATCGGCACGCCGGCTTCGGCCGACAGCGCGATCACCGCTGCCGTGCTGCCCGGCCCGCCGCGGGATGTGAGCCGGTACGTGGGGCCCTCCCCCGACACGGCCTCGATACCCGGCAGGTCGGCGAGTCGCGCGCGCCACCCTGGCGGCGGCGCGTGAAACGCGACCTCCAGAGTGGTGGCCCCACCAATGGCGGCCTTCAGGGTCATCGGGGCATCGAGCGCACGCAGTACGCCGTGATCGACGATCGCCACGCGATCGCAGAGCTTGTCGGCCTCGTCCATATAGTGCGTGGTGAGCAGGATGGTGAGGTCGCGCTCACCCTTGAGTCGCTTGAGCATCGTCCAGACCGCGGCGCGGGAGACCGGGTCGAGACCGGTGGTGGGTTCGTCGAGGAAGAAGATCTTCGGCTCGTGCATCAGCCCGCGGGCGATCTCGACCCGGCGCCGCATTCCGCCAGAGAGCTGCTTCACCGGCTTGTGGGCCCAGGCCGTCAGCTCGACTTCCTCGAGCAGGTCGGCCGCCTGCCGCTTCCGTTTTTCACTCGGCACGCCGTAGAGCTTCGCGAAGAACAGCAGGTTCTCCATCGGCGAGAGCTCGAGATCGCTGGTCATTGCCTGGGGAATGACGCCGATCGAGCGGCGCACCTGGTCGGCCTCCGTGACGATGTCGAAGCCACCGACGAGCGCCGTGCCGCTGCTGGGGAGCATCAGCGTCGTGAGCATCCGCAGCAGCGTTGACTTCCCCGCCCCGTTCGGGCCGAGGAGTCCGAAGATTTCGCCGCTGTTGACGGTGAAGGAGAGGCCGTCCACCGCAGTGAAGGCACCGAACCGCTTGGTGATGTCCTGGACCACCACCGCACTCATCGAGCGCTGCCGGGCGTGAAGAGCACCTGGGCCGTCATCCCGACGGCGAGGCGACGATCACTGTTGTCCACCCGCAGGCGGATCTCGAAGGTGCGCACATCGCGCTTGGTGCGCGAGACGTCGCGCGCCGTGGCAAACGCCGCATCGGCACCCCGATAGAACACCGTGCCGACCCGCTCCACCCCCGACGGCAACCGCACCGTGAGGGTATCGCCCAGCCGGATCTGGTCGATGTAGCTCTCCTCGATGTCGGCGCGAACCCAGAGGTCGTCCTGATCGATGAGGGTGACCACGGGCTGCCCTGCGGTCACGAACTCCCCCTGCCGCACGGCGCGCACATCCACGATCCCGGCGACCGGGGCGCGCAGCTCGGTGTAGGCCAGACGCACCGTGGCCTTGGTGGCCTGCGCGGCGCCTGCGGCGGAGCGCTGCCGCGCTGCCGCGAGGGCCTCGCGTTGCATGGCGACCTGATCGGTGTTGCTGTGCGCCAGCGCGAGGGCGGCCCGCTGCGCTTCCACCTGCTTCTGCGCCGCGTCGAGCCGGGCCTGCGCCACTGCGTACCCGGTCTTCGCGGCATCGACTTCCTGCGCCGTCACCACGCCATCGCGTGCGAGCGAGAGCGCCCGGTCGAGCGCGCGCTTCGCCTCGTCGCGCGTCGCGACGGCCTCGGCCTGCTGCGCAATGGTGGCGGCAAGGGTGGCCTGCGCCTGGTTGACGCGCTCCGTGGCCTGGCGCTCCTCGTAGCGGAGGGCGGCCTCGCTCTGCCGCACATCGCCCTTGCTTCCTTCGGCACTGTGGGCGAAATACGCCTGGTCCGCTGCCAGTTCCGCAGGCGTGATCACCGCGAGCAGCTGCCCCTTGCTGACGCTGTCACCCTCCTGCACCAGCAGCTTCCCCACCTGACCACCGATCTGGGGCGACACCACGACGTCGCCGGTGGTCACGATGCCGCTGAGCACCAGCGAGGTAGGGCGGGCCCGCCACCAGGCAACGGCGACGAGCACCAGGATCAGACCGGCACCGGCATACAGCACGAGCCGTTGGCGTGGCGTCACGACAAACCTCAGGTACCGGGATATTAGGGGATAGCGTGCCCACACGGGCCTGCAAGGAAGATACCGGGACGGACCCCGGCCACACTACCTTTTCGTGATGGCTTCCCTGCTCTGGCTCCTGGTCGGTCTCGGTGGCGCGGTGGGGTGGGGTGCGATCGCGCTCCACCGCGGGGAGACCATCAACGCCGCCTGGCTGGTGCTCGCCGCGGTTGGGAGCTACCTGGTCGCGTTCCGGTTCTACAGCCGCTTCATCGCGCAGAAGGTGCTGGTGCTCGATGACTCGCGCACCACGCCTGCGGTTCGCCTCTCCAATGGTCGCGATTTCGTTCCCACCAGCCGCTGGGTGCTCTTCGGGCACCATTTCGCCGCCATCGCGGGTGCGGGGCCGCTGGTCGGTCCCGTGCTGGCCGCGCAGTTCGGCTATCTCCCTGGCACGCTCTGGATCGTGATCGGCGTGGTGCTGGGCGGCGCGGTGCAGGATTTCGTGATCCTCACCGGCAGCGTGCGCCGCGACGGCACGTCGCTCGGCCAGATGGCCAAGGAGGAAATCGGGCCGCTCACGGGCCTGCTCGCGATGGGCGCCATTCTCGCCATTATGGTGATCCTGCTCGCCGTGCTCGCCCTGATCGTCGTGCGCGCGCTCGCGGATTCGCCCTGGGCCGTCTTCACCATCCTCTGCACCATCCCGATCGCCGTGCTGATGGGGGTCTGGATGAAGATCTGGCGGCCGGGCCGCACCCTCGAGGCCACGGCCGTCGGCGTGACACTCCTGCTCGCGGCGCTGGTGGCCGGCCGCTGGGTCGCCAGCTCACCCACCCTCGGTCCGATGTTCACGCTCGATGCCGTGACCATCGCGTGGGGCGTGATTGGTTACGGCTTCATCGCATCGGTGATTCCCGTCTGGCTGCTGCTCTGCCCGCGCGACTATCTCTCGACCTTCCTGAAGATCGGCACCATCGGCGCGCTCGCCCTCGGCATCGTGCTCACGCTGCCCACCATTCACCTTCCGGCCGTCACCCGCTTCGTCGACGGCACGGGACCCATCTTTGCCGGTTCGCTCTTCCCGTTCTGCTTCATCACCATCGCCTGCGGCGCGATTTCCGGCTTTCACGCGCTCGTCGCGAGCGGCACAACGCCGAAGATGCTCGAGCGCGAGAGCGATGCGCGCCTGATCGGCTACGGCGCAATGCTGATGGAATCGGCCGTGGCGATGATGGCGCTGATCGCCGCCGCGGTGCTCGACCCCGCGGTCTACTTCGCGATGAACGCCCCGCTTGCGACGCTGGGTGGAGACGCTGCGCACGCCATCGAGGTGGTCAGGAGCTGGGGCTTCACGCTGCATCCCGGGCAGATGGAGGCGCTCGCGGCCTCAATGGGGGAGACGAGCCTGCTGGCGCGCACGGGGGGAGCGCCCTCCCTCGCGGTGGGAATGGCGCAGATCTTCTCGGGTGTCTTCGGTGCCTCGATGAGTGCGCTCTGGTATCACTTCGCCATCATGTTCGAGGCGCTGTTCATCCTCACCACGGTCGACACGGGCACGCGAGTGGGTCGCTTCATGTTCCAGGAGCTTGCGGGCCATCTCTGGGCGCCGATGCGGCGGACCTCGTGGTATCCCGCCACGGTACTCGCGTCGGCCGCAGTAGTGGCGGGCTGGGGCTGGTTCCTGCTGCAGGGGGTCACGGATCCGCTCGGCGGCATCAACTCGCTCTGGCCGCTGTTCGGGATCAGCAACCAGCTGCTCGCGGCGGTCGCGCTGTCGGTGGGTACCACGCTGATCATCCGCTCCGGGCGCGCGCGCTACGCCTGGGTCACGCTGCTGCCGCTCGCGTGGCTGCTCACCATCACCACCAGCGCGTCGTGGCAGAAGATGTTCCACGCCGACCCGCATATCGGCTTCCTGAGTCACAAGGCGCAGATCGCAGGGCAGCTCGCGGCCGGGCTGGGCGACGCGACCAGGGGACAGCGGCTGATGTTCAACGACTCGGTAAATGCGCTGCTCTGCGGGGTGTTCCTCGTGGTGACCTGGCTGGTTGTGTTCGCGTCGGTACGGGTCTGGCTCGGTGGGAAACGGGCTCAGGTGCTCGATGCGCGCACGACCACCCTCGAACAGCAGACCGAGGTGGCGGTGTGACGCGTTCCACCGTCCGGGCTCGAGCTGCCACCTTCGCGGCGGCGATTCGTCGCATCTTCGGGATGCCCGACTACGCCGCGCATCTGGCGCACTTGCGCGAACAGCATCCGGAGTGCGCGCTGCCGACCGAGCGGGAATTCTTTGACGAGTACCTCGCGGCGCGCGAACGGGGTGGGGTGACAAGGTGTTGTTGAGCGTTGCCTGTCGCCGCGCCTGAGGCGTGGCCGGACCTGACTAGCGCTTGCCATACCGCCACGTGATCGTCCCGTCTTCGTGGATCTCGAAGTTGTAGTGATCCGTCGCGATCAGTTCCGGTTTGCGCGGTGAGCGGCTGAGCACCAGAAAGACATCGCTCTCCTGCGGCAGATCGGCCGTGATGACCGTGTGTGCTCCTGCCACGGCCTCGGCGGGAACCCGACTCATCAGCACCGACCGGTGCATCTGGAATTTCGACAGGATCCTCCTGCCATCCACCGACACCTCATAGCGGAAGTCACCGCCGTGAGGGTACAAGTCTGGCTGCGTCTGCCCCGGAAGGAAGAAGACCAGCCAGGAGCCATCAGGTGCCGGCAGCGCATAGGAGTTGTACGTGCCCCGGAACGGCGGGGGAGCCGAGGCGAGGTCGGTACCCGCAGTCTTCAAGGCAAGGAAGGCGCGTCGTTCCGCGTCCGTGCCGGCAACGGGGTTCGGAGATAGCGTGACCAGGAACGAATCGGGTCTGGTCGCCTGGTCCGCGCGCGCAGCGACAAGAAGGGTCTCCGCCGTCGCATCCAGCCGTCCGAACAGGACATGCCACTTGCCACCCGCATCTTGCGTCGCGAGAAATCCTTCAATGCCAGCAGGATTCGGGAGCCGAGCCATTACGGCATCGGTTCCGTGCCAGGCCGCCTGATCGTATGCGGCGAGAATGCGACCGCGCGCCGTAATCGTGCGGAGTGCGGCCGTGTCTGGCGGGACTGCCGGGGACTGCGCACCAAGGGTGGCGGTGAGGGCGAGAAGCACGACGGGAGCGAACACCGGGGCCGGAAGCGGCAGGGGGCAGCGCATTCTTGAGTCCTTGCTGGGAGTGCTTCAAAGATACTTTCCCTGACCGATCACTGACAGGACCACTCGAGCGCCAGCAGTACCTTTCGGCAATGCAAGCGGTGACCCTCCTCCTCCTCGGGCTGTTGTACTGGCCATCTCGCCAGCGCCCAGTGGCGACTGCGGTCGCTGGTGACCGCGTCCGGATCGCAACGAATCAGGGGATCTGGACCACCGGCGTGGTGCGCGTTGCTGGAGCGGACTCGCTCATCATCGAAACGACAACCGGCAATGCGCTCGTTCGGCTGGACAACATCGCCACCCAGCGCGCGCAGGTCAGCCGCGGACGCGCTACGAGGACCCGGCGCGGAATGCGGATAGGCCTGGTGGCCGGCGCGGTGCTCGGCACAAGCGCTGGGCTACTCCTGGAATCCAGCGTATGCGATGTCGACTGTTCGTTCGGAAGTCGTGGGGATGGCGCTGCGCTGGCCGGTGTCCTCACGGCGCTCGCAGGTCTCGGCATCGGTGCGTTGATCGGTAGCGCTGCACATCACGAGCTCTGGGCGGATCTGCGACTCGACATCCCGACCGTTTCCTTGACTGTGCCATCGGGAGGCGTGGGGCTCACACTTCGCTGGGCCCTGCCACCAGTACGTTGAGGAAGTCGTGAAAGACCAACGAGGATCTCTCGCGTGCGAGAGATCCTCGTTGATCGTTGCGCTCGGGATGACCTGCAGTCCAGCATCCGCCCCTTCGCTTCGCTCAGGGTGACCCGCGCTACGCGCGGGTCACTTCAGGAACAACAACTGCCGATACGTCGGCATCGGCCAGAGATCGGCCGCGATCAGGTTCTCCAGCGCATCGACTGCCGCACGGAGCCGAGCCATCGCGGGCCGGACCTTGGCCTTGATGTGCTGGGCGTGCTTCATCGCATCGGCATCCTCGTGCGCGGCTTCGGTCTCGAGCACCACCAGCGCGGCGCGCGTCTCGGTCACCAGTCCGACGAAATTCTCGAGTGACGTCACCGTGTCATTGCAGTCGACACCCGCCCCCTCCGTCGCGGTCACCGCCTCGGCGAGCATCGTCTGGTGCCGGAGCGCGGCCGGGAGGATCATCGTGCGTGCCATTGCCGTCATCGTCTCGGCCTCGATGGTGAGCTGCTTGACCCACTTCTCCACCGCGATGTGATAGCGCGACTCCACTTCGGCCTTCGTGAGCACGCCGTACTTCTTGAACAGCTCCACCGTCTTCTTCGCCTTGAGCACGGGAAAGGCATCGACGGAATCGCGCAGGTGCGGCAGGCCGCGCTTCTCGGCCTCCTTGTGCCACGCCTCGTTGTAGCCGTCGCCGTCGAAGACGATCCGCTTGTGCTCCTTGAGCACCTTCTTGAGCACGGCCATCACGGTGGCCTGTTGCTTCGCCGGGGTCGGATTGTTCCCCGCACCCTTCTCGAGCTCCCCCGCGACGTAGTCGAGCGACTCCGCCACGATGCTGTTCAGCACCGTGTTGGGCCACGCGATCGACGCCGTCGAGCCCACGGCGCGGAACTCGAACTTGTTGCCCGTGAAGGCGAACGGCGAAGTCCGGTTGCGATCGCCCGAGTGCCGAGGGATCTGCGGCATCGTGCGCGCGCCGAGGTCGATTGTGCCGCCCTTGATGGTACGATTCGGGAGGCCCTGCTCCACCTGCGCGAGGATGTCGGACAGCATTTCGCCCAGGAACACCGAGATGATCGCGGGCGGGGCCTCGTTGGCACCGAGCCGGTGATCGTTGCCCGCCGCGGCGATGCACGCGCGGAGCAGGTCGGCGTGCAGGTCCACGGCGCGAAGCACCGCGCAGAGGAAGATCAGGAACTGCATATTGGTGTGAGTGTCGTCCTGCGGGTCGAGCAGGTTCACACCGCTGTCAGTGGCCATCGAGAAGTTGTTGTGCTTGCCGCTGCCGTTGACGCCCGCAAACGGCTTCTCGTGCAGCAACGCCTTGAGCCCGTGACGGTCGGCCACGCGGCGCAGGATCTCCATCAGGACCATCTGGTGGTCGCTCGCGATATGCGACGTCTCGAACAGTGGCGCGATCTCGTACTGCCCCGGGGCCACTTCGTTGTGGCGGGTCTTCACCGGCACCCCGACGCGGAACAGCTCCTCCTCGGCGTCGGCCATATAGGCCAGCACCCGAGCGGGAATAGCGCCGAAGTAGTGATCTTCCAGTTGCTGCCCCTTGGGCGGGCGCGCCCCGAAGAGCGTGCGCTCACAGGTCACCAGGTCGGGCCGGAGGTAGAAGAGATCGCGGTCGACCAGGAAGTATTCCTGCTCGGGACCCACGGTGGTGATGACGCGGGACACACCCGTGTCGGTCCCGAAGAACTTCAGGATCCGCATTGCCTGCTTGGAGAGCGCCTCCATCGAGCGCAGCAGCGGGATCTTGGTGTCGAGCGCCTCACCGGTCCAGGAGACGAAGCCGGTCGGAATGCAGAGCGTGATCGCCTTGCCGTTGCGGTTCAGGAACGCCGGCGAGGTCGGATCCCAGGCGGTGTAGCCCCGGGCCTCGAAGGTGGCCCGCAACCCGCCCGACGGGAACGACGAGGCATCGGGCTCGCCCTGCGTCAGGTCGGTTCCGGAGAAGTTGTAGATCACCCCGCCCATTCCATCGGGCGAGACGAGTGAGTCGTGCTTCTCGGCCGTCAGCCCCGTGAGCGGCTGGAACCAGTGGGTGAAGTGCGTCGCACCCCGCTCCACCGCCCAGTCCTTCATCGTGGCCGCCACGATGTCGGCAATCCGCGGATCGAGCGGTTCACCGTGATCGATGGTCTGCAGGAGTGACTTGTAGACGGCCTTGGGGAGTCGCTTCTGCATCACCGATCGGGAAAACTCGCGGGATCGGTTCGAGTGTTGCCGGTTCAG
>JAZJZU010000033.1:0-9735 GCA_040389605.1 Gemmatimonadota bacterium | reverse complement strand
GGAGCAGGACAAGTTCTGCGCCACGAAACTCTGCCAGAATCTCGGTCAGCGAGTCCACGGTGTAGGAGGGTCCCGGGCGGTGCAGCTCCCGGTCGTCGACCACGAAGGCGGGCACCGAGGCAATGGCGAGCGCGACCATCCGGGCGCGTACCTCCCCGGCGGCCTGATGCATCCCCTGCTTGAATGGCTGCGCGTTCGCCACGACGAAGCGCACCTGATCGAGTGCCAGTTGCTCCCGCGCCAACTGGGCGACGATCAGGTGCGCGTGATGGATCGGATCAAATGAACCGCCGAAGATTCCGATCCGCACAGCTACTGCCCGGCAGGCTTCTCCGCCGGCGTCCCTGCGGGGGCCGTCGCCGGACAAGTCTCGTCAATCTTGGGTGCGCTCGGGAAGCGCGTGCGGAGAATCCCGCAGTACTCGCGCACGTCCTCCGTATAACCGAGGGAGCGGTAGGCGAGCACCAGTTCCGTGAGCGCCTCGGGCGCAATCTTCGCGCGGGGCCAGGTCGCGAGGAGGTCCTTGAGATAGAGGATCGCCGAGTCGGTCGCCTTGAAGCGGAGGTAGAACTTGGCGGCCTGGAAGGTCTTGATCGCGAAGCGTTCCTCGAGCTCCGTGATCTTGTCCTGCGCGCGCTTCGCGGCATCCGATGCGGGATAGCGGCTGATCAGCTCCTGATAGGTCGCAATCGCCGTCTGGCCGTAGGTCGGATCGAGCTCGGGACGCCGCCACAGCGCGGCGTAACTGTCGCCGGCGCGGAGGAGCGCGATCGGTGCCATCGAATCGGTCGGGAATTCGTCGGACACCCGCCGGAATTCGCGCACTGCCTGAAGGTTGCTGTGCTCACCGACCCGGGTCTCCGCGAGATAGAACCGCGACAGGATCTGGCGACGATCGCCCAGGGGCAACTCGAGCTGGAGACGCTCGAACGCGGTCGCGGCCTTGGACCACTTCTTCCGGCCATAGAGGTCGATGGCCCGGAGCCAGAGCGAGTCCAGTGTCGCCGGCGACGCGGTCGTCCGGGCGACGAGCGGCGACGGAGTGGCCGACGGCTTGGACTTGCCGCACGCGGCGACGAGCAGGAGGAGCGACGACCCAATGAGGTACAGCGAACGACGCATCAGTGACGGTCCAGGGCGGCAGCAGGGTGAAGTCTCAGGTCGAGGGCCACGGCGTGCGGGGCTCCCGGATCGCGATCATCGTAATCGAATTGGCGGCGCCGTGCGCTGAACCGACCCACCTCCCCGCCAAAGTGGCAGGTGTCACTGGCAGCCGGCCCACGCGTGCTCGGATCGGCTTCACTCAGGAATGCGCTCGACCATAGCGAGGTATGCCGCGACCCGCTCCACGTCGGGGCGGACGTCCCGCGCGGCGCGCCAGACATCCCTTGCACCCGCGGTGTCCCCCGCGAGGTACCGCGCGAGCCCCAGCTGCACCCGGGCATCGATCCAGTCGGGACGATCCCGGAGAATCCGCTCCAGCGTCTCCCGCGCCTCCAGGGGATTCCCAGATTCGATCAGGAGTCGCGCGAGACGGAGCCGCAGGTCGAGGAACGCCGGCCCCAGCTCAACGGCCCGATGGTATTCCCGCACGGCCTCGGTCAGCGCTCCCGCCTCGGCATACAGCTCACCCAGTCGCGCGTGCTCGTTGGCCACCCTGGCGGCCAGGTGCGCGGGGAGTCCCCCGATCGCCGGGCCCTCGGCGGCCGCCGCAGACGCGAAGGCAGCGGCGGCCTCCTCGTTCCGGCCGAGCTGGTTGAGCACGAGGCCGCGATGCAGATAGGCCTCGAGATATCGCGGGTTCAGTTCGAGCGCCGCGTCGAACGCCTCAAGCGCGTCATCGGGCCGATCGAGCAGCGAGAGGCAGAGCCCGCGGAGGTGGTGCACGTCGGCATAGGCGCGACCGCTCCCCTCGACGTCGTCGAGGCAGAGGAGGGCGCCGTAGTAGTCGCGATTCGCGAACCGCGCTCGCGCCGTCTCGAGCAGCCCGCCCGGGCTCACTTTCACCCGAGCACCTGACGGAAGTAGTCGATCGTTTGCGTCAACCCCTCGCGAAGCGGCACCTTCGGCTCCCAGTTCAGGACCGCGCGTGCGACCGTCAGATCGGGCTTCCGGACCTTCGGGTCGTCCACGGGCAGCTCCTGATGTACCACGCGAGACTTCGCGCCGGTGAGTTCGAGCACCTGTTCCGCCAGCTCCAGCATCGTGAACTCACCCGGGTTTCCGATGTTGGTGGGATCGACCCGATCGGAATGGAAGAGCCGGTAGATGCCTTCGAGCAGGTCTGAATAGTAACAAAACGACCGCGACTGCAGGCCGTCGCCGTAGACCGTCAACGGCTCACCACGCAGTGCCTGCACGATGAAGTTCGAGACGACGCGTCCGTCCTGCGGGCGCATCCGCGGCCCGTAGGTATTGAAGATCCGGACGATGCGCGTCTCGAGCCCGTGGTACGTGTGGTAGGCCATCGTGATCGCCTCGGCAAACCGCTTCGCCTCGTCATAGACGCCCCGCGGGCCGACCGGATTGACGTTGCCCCAGTAGGTCTCGGGCTGCGGATGGACCAGCGGGTCGCCGTAGACTTCGGAGGTCGATGCGAGGAAGAACCGCGCCTGCTTGGCCTTCGCGAGGCCAAGCGCGTTGTGGGTGCCGAGCGAGCCGACCTTGAGCGTCTGGATCGGCATCTCGAGGTAATCGATCGGCGAAGCCGGCGAGGCGAAATGCAGCACGCCATCGACCTGCCCGTCAATGAAGACATACTGCGACACGTCGTGGCGGACGAACCGGAAGCGATTGTTCCCCATCAGGTGCGCGAGGTTCTCCGCACGCCCGGTGATGAAATTGTCGAGGCCGACCACCTCGTGACCGTCCGCGAGGAACCGGTCGGTGAGGTGCGATCCGAGAAATCCAGCCGCCCCCGTGATGACAACGCGCATTATCCATCCCTCCGGCCGATGCCGGTGTAGCGAAAACCGAGGCGCGCCATTCGGGCGGGCTCGTACAGGTTGCGACCATCCACGATGACGCCGGTCCCGAGGGCCCGCTGGATCCGCTCGAAGTCGGGCGTCCGGTATACCAGCCATTCCGTGACGACGGCGAGCGCGTCGGCCCCCACCAGGGCGTCGTAGGGGTCATTCACGAGGTCGACGCGATCTCCCCAGAGGGCCCGCGCCACGTTCATCGCCTCGGGGTCGTGTGCCCGAACCACTGCGCCCGCGTCGAGCAGTGCTTCGACCAGGTCAACGGCGGGACTCTCGCGCATATCGTCCGTCCCGGCCTTGAAGGCGAGACCCCAGACGGCGACCGTGCGACCAGAGAGATTGCCCAGCTGACGCTCGAGTTTGTCGAACATCACGCGCTTCTGCCGCTGGTTCACCGTCTCCACGGCTTCAAACAATGCAGGATGCATCCCCACCCCGCGCGCCGTGTGGACCAGCGCCTTGACGTCCTTCGGGAAGCAGGAGCCGCCATATCCGGGGCCCGGGAAGAGAAAGGCCTGGCCGATGCGGGAGTCGCTGCCGATGCCCTTCCGCACCGCGAAGACGTCGGCGCCGACGAGTTCGCAGAGTTCGGCGATCTGGTTCATGAACGAGATGCGCGTCGCGAGCATTGCGTTCGCCGCGTACTTCGTGACCTCGGCCGATGGGATGTCCATGAAATGGATCGGCGATCCGGAGCGGACATACGGCGAGTAGAGTTCGCGCAACAGCTCCTCGGCCCGGGGATCGTCGGTCCCGAGGACCACGCGGTCGGGCTTCATGAAGTCGTCGATCGCCGCGCCTTCCTTGAGAAACTCGGGATTCGACGCGACGGCAAAGTCACCATCCGTGACGGCACGCAATGCCTCGCGCACGCGCTCGGCGGTGCCGACCGGCACGGTCGACTTGGTGACGACCACCTTGAAGCGATCCAAGTGCTGGCCGATGGTGGCGGCGACCGTGAGGACGTGCTGCAGGTCGGCGGAGCCGTCCTCGCCGGGCGGTGTCCCGACTGCAATGAACACCACGTCGCCGTGTTCGACGGCCGCACCGATATCGGTGGTGAATCGAAGCCGACCCGCCGCGGCATTGCGCGCGACCAGGGGCTCGAGTCCGGGTTCGTAGATCGGGAGGATGCCCTGCTCCAGGCGGGCAATCTTTTCCGCGTCGACGTCGGCGCAGATCACGTCATTCCCGGTTTCCGCGAAGCAGGCGCCAGCGACGAGTCCGACATAGCCAGACCCGATCACCGTCACCCGCATCACTTCACCTTCGCCATGATGTTCCGGGTGTCGACCACGAGCGCAGCGTTGCGCTTGACGAGGCCCCAGTCGATGCTGGCGTGATCGGTGACGATCAGGACTGCGTCGGCCTGCTTCACGGCCGCGTCGGTGAGCGGCACCGAGGCGTAGTCGTATCCGGCTTCCGAGAAGCGCGCCACGTAGGGATCGTGATAGCTCACATCCGCGCCATACTGGTGCAGCAGGCCCAGGATGTCGAGCGCGGGACTCTCGCGAAGGTCTTCGATGTCCTTCTTGTAGGCCACGCCCATCACCAGCACCTTGGCGCCCTTGATCGACTTGCTGTGGTTGTTCAGCTCTTCCATCAGCTTGCGGACCCAGAAGAGCGGCATCTCGCTGTTGAGTTCACCCGCCAGGTCGATGAACCGGGTTTTGTAGTTCAGCCCGCGCATCTTCCAGGCGAGGTAGTGCGGATCGATCGGGATGCAGTGCCCACCAAGGCCCGGCCCCGGCAGGAACTTCATGAATCCGAACGGCTTCGTCGCGGCGGCCTCGATCACCTCCCAGACATCCACGCCGAGCTTGTCGCAGACGATGGCCATCTCGTTCACGAGCCCGATGTTCACGCTGCGGAAGGTGTTCTCGAGCAGCTTGACGAGTTCGGCGGCCTCGGTCGTGCTCACCGGGACCAGCGTGTCGATCGCCGGCGCATACATCGCACACGCGACCTTGTGGCAGTCGGGCGTGATGCCTCCCACGACCTTCGGGGTGTTCTTGGTGCCGTACTTCGGATTGCCCGGATCGACTCGCTCGGGTGAGAAGGCCAGGAAGAAATCTTCCCCGACCTTCAGGCCCGTGCTCTCGAGCGCCGGCAGCATGATCTCGCGCGTGGTGCCCGGATAGGTGGTGCTCTCGAGAATGATCACCTGACCACGGCGCAGGGTGGCCTTGATCGCTTCCGTGGCCGCCACGATGAAGGAAACATCCGGATCCTTGTACTTCGAGAGCGGAGTCGGCACGCAGATCGAGATCGCGTCGGCCTCCGCCAGTCGCAGGGCATCCGTGGTCGCCTCGAAGTGACCCGACGCCCGGAGCTCGGCGACCTCGCGGCTGGCGATGTCCTTGATGTGCGAGGTCCCGGCGTTCAATCCGTCGACCACCGGCTGGCTGATATCGTAACCGAGCACGCGGAAGCCGGCGCGGCCGAGTTCGACGGCGAGCGGCAATCCCACGTAGCCGAGCCCGACAATTCCAAAGGTGATCTCGCGGCGTTCGGCGCGGGCGATCAGGTCCTGGGCAAGCGTCATAAGAATCAGTACTCCAGCGGGAGGGCGACCCGACGGCCATCACGGGCAGCAAGGTACGTAGCGATCAGAAGTTCGAGTGAATGCAATCCTTCGCGTCCATCGGTGTCGGGGCTGGCCTTTCCCCGCAGGACGGCGAAGACATTTTCGTAATAGGAACGATGCCCGTGCCCATACACCGAGGTCGTGGCATAGCTGGCGTCAACCACGGTGGCGTCCTCGGGGCGCGCGTCGGCAAATTCCCAGTGCTCCACGGTATTGACGGCCACCCCGCCGAGTTTCACACTCCCGCGCTCTCCGAGAATCGTGATCGACCCCTCGAGATTCTTTGGGTAGGTCAGCATCGTCACGGCCATCGTGCCGAGCGCTCCGCTGCGCCAGCGGATGCTCAGCACACCGGTATCCTCAACCTCGATGCTGCGCGCCAGCGTGGCGGTATAGGCCTGAACGCTTTCCACCGGCCCCACGAGCCAGTCGAGCAGGTCGACATAGTGGCTCGCCTGGTTCATGAAGGCGCCGCCGTCGAACTCCCACGTCCCGCGCCACGCCGCGCTGTCGTAATACGACTGCGGCCGGCTCCAGAAGACATTGACCGAGACCATATAGATCCGGCCAAAGCGGCCCTCGTCGATGGCCCGCTTGAGCAGCTGCACCGTGGCATTGCGACGATTCTGCTTCACCACGAAGAGATGGCGGTCGGCCCGGTCCGCGGCGGCAACCATCGCCTGTCCATCGGCCCACCGCGTCGCCATCGGCTTCTCGGTCACGACGTGACGGCCCGCGCCCGCACAGGCGATCGCCTGATTCGCGTGGAGCCCGCTCGGCGTGGCGAGCACCACGAGGTCGGCATCCGATCCGGCCAGCAGCTCTTCGAGCGTGCCGAAGCCGGCTGCGCCCGTCCGGGCGACGGCTCGCGCCAACGCGTCGGGGTCAGGATCGCACACCGCCACGACCTCGCATTCGCCTGCGTGCGCCTCGAAGGACTCGAAATGATTCGCCGAGATCCGGCCGCAGCCGACTACCGCCACCCGGATCGGTCGGCCCGTGATCGCCGGAGAACCAACCCGGTACGGCTTCGTGTGGCTGGTCACGCGTAGAACCGGCGAATGGTGTCCGCCACTTCATCGAGCTGTGGCCGCGTCAGTTCCGAGTAGATCGGGAGGGAGAGCACACTGCCCATTGCGGCCTCCGTGACGGGCAGGGAGCCGAGCTGGTAGCCCAGGTCGGCGAAGCAGGGCTGAAGGTGCAGCGGGAGCGGGTAATACACCCCTGAGCCGATGCCCGCCTCCTTCAGGTAGGCACGCAATTCGTCGCGCCGCTCCGCCCGGATGGTGTACTGGTGCCAGATATGCTCGTTGTCCGGATCGACCAGCGGAACCACCACCTGCGGAATTCCTGCCAGGGCCGCGTGGTAATACTCGGCGTTCGCGCGGCGCGCATCGTTCCACTGCTGCAGGTGCCGCATCTTGACCATCAGGACGGCGGCCTGGATCGAATCGAGGCGGGAGTTGTACCCCACTTCATCGTGGTGGTACTCCTTCGCTCCGCCGTGGAGCCGGAGCCGCGCCAGCCGGGCGGCGAGCGCATCGTTGTTCGTCAGCATCATTCCGCCATCGCCCCACGCCCCGAGATTCTTGGTCGGGAAGAATGAGAGGGTCGCAACGGTGCCGAGCTGTCCCGGGGTCCGCCACTCGCCCAGGACCTGGCGGCGGGCCCCGATCGATTGGGCCCCATCCTCGATCAGCGCGAGTCCGTGTCGGGCCGCGATGGGAGCGATGGCCTCCATCGCAGCCATCTGGCCGAACAGGTGCACCACCACGATCGCCCGGGTGCGGGGCGTGATGGCCGCCTCGATGGCCGCCGGCGAGATATTGAAGGTCCCCGGCTCGATGTCGACGAAGACGGGCCGGCCCCCAGCATTGTGGATGGCCCCGGCCGTCGCAAAAAAGGTGAAAGCCGGGGCGATCACCTCGTCACCGGCCTCCAGGTCGAGCGCCCGGAGCGGCAGCAGCAGCGCATCGGTGCCGCTGGCGCAGGCGATTCCGTGGCGCAATCCCATAAACGCGGCAAGCGCCTCTTCGAGGGCCGGGACCTCCGGTCCCATCACGAATCCCTGACGTTCGATCACGGTGCGCAACGCCGGCTCGATTTCGTCGCGGATGGTGTTGTACTGGGTAACCAGATCCAGCAGCGGTACCGGCATGACGGGTCCGTGGAAAAGTGACGTAACTATCTTTGGGACAGGAAGTTACCCCTGCTCCGGGGGTGAGGCAATCAGCCGGAGGAGGCCCCCCTCCTCGACGAATCCCGTACCGCAGGCAGTGCACGTCGCGTGCCCTCCGGAAAGGCGCAGCCGCTCACCGCAGCGGCACACCCAGCCGACCCGGCGGGCGGGCACGCCGACCATCAGCCCAAAATCCGGTACGTCGCTGGTCACGACAGCCCCCGCCCCGATGAAGGCATACTCCCCCAGGGTGGCACCACAGACGATGGTGGCGTTGGCCCCGATGGAGGTGCCGCGCCGGACCAGCGTTCGGCGATACTCGTGCTTGCGGGAGACATGGCTCCGCGGATTGAGCACATTAGTGAAGACGCAACTCGGGCCACAGAAGACATCGTCCTCGAGCTCGACGCCCTCGTAGATCGACACGTTGTTCTGGATCTTGACGTTGTTCCCGATCCGGGTGCCGGGCATCACCACGACGTTCTGCCCCAGGCTGCTCCCGGCCCCGATTTCGGACCCGGCCATCACGTGGCAGAAATGCCAGATCTTGGTGCCCTCACCGATCACGGCACCGTCATCGACGTAGCTCGATTCGTGGACAAAGAACCCCGCCATCCCGCCCCCTGGAGCCAAGTGAGGCGGAAAGATAAGCGGGGGTGTCGGTTGGCAGCGCGCGGAAATGGCAGGGACGGAGCGCCGTCCGGGACCGATTCAGCCACCGGCGCGATCGGAACCCGAATGAGCACGGCCCGGCCGGCTACCCCACCACACAGGGTTCGGCCTCGGCCGAACAGCACCACTTCCGATTGCCGTGACGATTTGCCGAGGAGACGGTCACAACTTTCTAGCACGCTGCGGACATTGTGGTGCGCGAACAAGGTCACATCACTTCTGTTCGCATTCTGTCAGAACCGCGCGGTCGTACGAGTGCAAACACAACCCTGACATTCGCATACTGTCGTCGCATCTCCCATCTACGGATTCTCCATTACACCCGCATCGACGCAGACACCGCGCGATGTCATTCGTGTTCCTCTCCACGGGAGAATTCCACATGCAAGAGCTTCGTAGGATGTCCCTCGCGCACGCGCTTCGTCGCGCGGTGTGCCTGACGGCGTGCACAGCAGGCTTTGCTGCTGCGCTCTCGGCCCAGGCCACCGGCAAGCTCGAGGGACGCATCCGGGATCCGGGCGGCCAACCGGTCGCGAATGCGCGCATCCTGATCGTCGGCAGCACGGCGACCGCCACGGCCAATCCGCAGGGGTACTACTTCATCAACAACATTCCCGCAGGTGACATTTCGATTCGCGTGTCGTACGTCGGCTACAAGCCGAAGGAGGTCGCGGGCATCAAGATGCTCTCGGGTCAGACCATCACCCAGGACGTCGTGCTCGAACAGACTGCCGTCCAGGTGCAGGAGATCACTGTTGTCGCTGCCGTCAACGCGCTGGTGCCGCGTGACCAGGTCACGTCGAAGCAGCTGGTCGACGGCGCCTACACCGACAAGCTCCCGGTCGACCGGATTGGCAACGTCCTGGCATTGCAGCCGGGCGTGTCGGCCTCGCCAGGCGGCGGGACGCTGTCGGTCCGTGGCGGGCGCGCCGACGAGAACAGCACGTACATCGACGGCGTTCCGGTCTCCCAGGGCAACCGGGGAACCGGTTCCGGCCGCGGAATGGGAGGGATCTCCATCGCGACCAATACCTTCGAGGACGCCTCCATCACCACCGGGGCTTCGTCGGCCGAGTTCGGCAACGCACAGGGTGGCGTGATCGCCATCACCACGCGTACCGGTGGCAGCCGTTTCTCGGGCAATGTCGGATACGAAACCGACGAATTCTCCGGGAACAGGTACTCCAACGGCTTCAACCGGTTGCAGGCCTCACTGGGTGGTCCGATCGCAAAGGACTTCACCTTCTTCGTCGGCGGCACGCTCGAGGGCACCCGTGCCGGCACCCGCGGCTACAAGGGCTGGGAAGTTCCGACCT
>JAZJZU010000032.1:16481-21547 GCA_040389605.1 Gemmatimonadota bacterium | reverse complement strand
CTTGTCGTTCTCGCCGCTGGGTCGCGCGGTGGCCGACCGGCTGCGGCACGGGCCCCAACCCCTGCCGGCGCCCGAGGTCGACCACGCGATCTATGACGAACTCGACCGGCTGCGGATGGATGTCTCGGAGTTGCAGGAGCGGGTCGATTTTGCCGAGCGGCTGCTGTCGAAGGGTGAGCAGCATTCTCCTGAGGGCACGCCATGATTCCTGTTCATCTGTTGCCACAGGCGCCCACTCCACCGCTACCGCCCGATCTTGGTCGCATCGTGGTCGACACTGGGTCGTCGGGGCCGCCGGAGTGGCTCGCCCCCGTGATTGTGGTGTCGTTGATCGCGGTCATCGTGGGCATCCTGCTCTACCCGATGGCGCGCGCGTGGGCGCGGCGCACCGAGGCCGGGGCCCAGGATCCCGCGCTGCTCGATGAAGTGCATCACTTGCGCGAGCGCGTGGCGGATCTCGAGAGCCAGGCGGCACGAATGCAGGAGCTGGAAGAGCGCGTGGACTTCACCGAGCGGCTGCTCGCGCAGCAGCGCGAGCCGCTCCGGCTTCCCAACGACGGCGCGCACTGATGGGTGACGGCATTGGCGACCTCGCATTCTGGATCGCCATCGGGTTGGGGCAATTCGCGTTCTGGTCGGCACTGGGCCCGATCATCAAGGCGTTTGCCCGGCGCATCGACGCCAAGACCGGCCCCGGCGACGAACGCGTGATCGCGCTGGAAGCCCGCCTGGCCGATCTCGAGGCCCGCGGCCTCACATCGGGTGAGGTCGAGGCACAGTTCCACCGCCTTGCCGAAGTCGAAGAGCGGCTCGATTTCGCCGAGCGGCTGATGACCCAGGCCAATGCGGCGCTGCCACAGGATGACTCGTGAGCACGGCATCGCGGGGCACCGGGATGGTGCTGGGGGTCGGACTGATGCTCGTGGGCCTGCTCTTTGTCGTCTGGGCGATCGAGGAACCAGGAAGGCGGGGCTTCGAGTATTTCCTGGCCGCGCTCGCGGGCGGAGGCGCCGTCTTTGGCGTGGCGCTACGTGGACCGATGGGCAGAGCGCTCGGCCGTCTGATCGAGGGGGACGCGAGCACCGACGAGCAGCTGGCAGAGCGAGTCGAAGAACTCGAGGCGCGGCTGGCGAACATGGAGCAGCGAAACCTCACCTCCGGCGAGGTCGAGGCGCAGTTCAGCCGACTGGCCGAAGTGGAAGAGCGGCTCGACTTTGCCGAGCGGTTGCTGACCAAGGGAGTTCCCCAGGCATCGGAGCGTTCGGAATGAATCAGCGCAGTTCTCGCGGCATCGGGCTTCTCCTGACCCTTGGGCTCACGGCGATGGGGCTGTTCTTCCTGGCGTTCGTGATGGATGAGACGCGGAACACGCCGGGGCCGATGCCGGTGTTCAGTCTACTGGTTGGTGGCGGAGTCTTCGCGGCGCTGATGTTCGGCCCCGTGGGCAAGGCACTCGGCCGGATGCTCGAGGGCGACACTCCGCAACTGGACGACCAGGTCACGATGCGTGTCGAAGACCTCGAGGCCCGCGTGGCCGAACTGACGATGGAACAGTCACGCGTTGCGGAACTCGAGGATCGTCTCGACTTCACGGAACGGATGATCGCGAGTTCGCAGCGCAATGAACCTGGGGAGGGACGCAATGGGGCCTGAGATGCGGCATCATCGCGGGTCGGCCTGGCCGATCATTATGGTCGGCGTCTCGGTGGTGGCCCTGTTCAGCGGGTTGGGCGAAGCGAGCCAGCGGCTCGGCCCCGCCTCGATTCCGATCTGGTTCGCCACGATGGGCGCTGCGGCGTGGGCGCTTCGCGGGCCTCTCGGCAAGGCCATCGCCGACCGGATCGCCGGGCGGAATCTCCCCGAAGAGATTGTGGCACAAGTACCCGAAGAGGTTTATGCCGAGCTGGACGATGTCCGGACGCGGCTGCAGGAACTGGAGGAGCGGGTCGACTTCTCCGAGCGGTTGATCGCCAAGCAGGACGCGGCGCCGCCCAGCTGATTGCCGGGGGCTTCTGGCCCGGACTACGTTTCCCTTGAGGCCCTGCGTGTCACCCGGGCTGGAGGAAGTGCGATGACATCACGTGAGGACGTGCAGGCCTACCTCGACCGGCTCGAGTTGCCGGTGGAGCTGGTCGCGCAGGATATGTGGCGAGTCAGGACGCCCGAGGATGCCGAACTGGTGGTGCATTTCGCGCCTCCGGTGCTGGTGCTCCGGGTGCGCGTGATGCAGCTGCCCACCGACGCCACCAGGTCGGCGCAGCTCTGCCGCCGGCTGCTCGAATACAATGCGCACGACCTGATCCACGGCTCCTACGGCATCGAGGGCGACCACGTGGTGCTGACCGATGCGCTGGAACTGGCCGATCTCGACTTCAGCGAGTTTGAGGCAAGCGTCGATTCGCTCGCCCTGGCTCTTGCGTCCCACGTGAGCGCACTCGCGCCGTTCGGGGAGAGGTAATCGTTATGGGAATCTTTGACCGTTTCGCCACGATGATGCGTTCGAACCTCAATGACCTGATTTCCCGGGCCGAGAATCCCGAGAAGATGCTCAATCAGCTCATTGTCGATATGCGCACGCAACTCGACAAGGCGCGGCAGCAGGTGGCGCAATCCATTGCCGACGAGAAGAAGCTCGAGGCCGATTCCATCGCGATGAAGAAGCAGGCCGAGGACTGGGAGCGGCGCGCGATGCTGGCGGTGCAGGAAGGGCGTGACGACCTCGCGAAGCAGGCGCTGATGCGCTACAACGAGGCATTGCAGGGCGCGCAACAGCTGCACGAGACCTGGGTCAAGAGCAAGACCGAGACCGAGGCGCTCAAGGCATCCCTGCGCCAGCTCAACGACAAGATCGAGGAGGCCAAGCGCAAGAAGAACATCCTCATTGCGCGGGCCCGACGGGCCGAGGCCCAGCAGCGCATCCAGGAGACGCTCTCCGGGATGGGCGACAAGAGCGCCTTCGAGTCGTTCGAGCGGATGCAGGAAAAGATCGAGAGCAACGAGCGCAAGGCGCTCGCGGCGGCCGAGTTGCAGGAGGAGTTCACCGGCGACAAGCTGGCCAAGGAATTCGAGCAGCTCGAGTACCACGGCTCCTCGGATCAGCAGCTGCTGGAGCTGAAGGCGAAGATGGGGGTGCTCAAGGCCGGCACGACCGAGGCGCCGAAGCAGATCGGGCAGGGCAATGGCAACGGTGGTGGTGAGCAGGGCACGCCGTGACCGAACCGCGCCACCTGATTGTGGCTGATGGCGACTTCAGCCCGATGACCTCAAAAACTGCCAATTCCGTGATCCGCTACCAGCCCGACCGGGTGGTAGCGGTGCTCGACCGCATCAACGCCGGCAAGAGCGTGCAGCAGGTGCTCGGCTTCGGCGGCAGCATTCCCGTGGTGGCCACGATGGCCGAAGGCCTCGCGCTTGGCGCGACGTCAGTGCTCATTGGCATTGCGCCGGCGGGCGGCCGGATGCCCGACGCCTGGCGCGAATGGCTGCGCGAGGCGCTCACGGCCGGCTGCGACATCGTGAGCGGGCTGCACACCTTCCTCTCCGATGATCCCGTGCTCGCCGAGGCCGCGAAGGCGGCCGGCAAGAGCATTACCGACATTCGCAGGCCGCCCACCGATCTCCCCATCGCCAGCGGGAAGGCCAAGGAGACCAAGGCGTTCCGGGTGCTCACCGTGGGGACCGACTGCAACGTCGGGAAGATGACGGCGCAGTTGCAGCTCGTGGGGCAGCTCAAGGCGCGCGGTGTGAAGACCAATTTCGTGGCCACGGGCCAGACCGGAATAATGATCGAGGGGTGGGGCATCGGCGTGGATGCCGTCGTGGCCGATTTCATTGCCGGCGCCGCCGAACGGATCACGCTCCGTGGGGCCGAAGGTGCCGACCTCGTGCTGGTGGAAGGGCAGGGGAGCATCAATCACCCGGGCTACAGTGGTGTGACGCTCGGGTTGTTGCACGGCTCCTGTCCCGATGCGATGATCTTGTGTCACCAGGCCACGCGCGAATACATCGGCGACTATCGCGCGGCGAGCTGGCTCCGGATTCCGCCGTTGTCGCAGTATGTGAAGTGGTATGAGGATATTGGCGCGGCCGTGCATCCCACCAAGGTCATCGGCATTGCGATGAACACCTACGACCTGGATGATGATGCGGCTCGCGCGGCGTGTGTGGCGGCCACGCACGAGACCGGCCTGCCGTGTACCGACCCGGTGCGCTTCGATGGCGCGCCACTGATCGATGCGATTGTGGGGGCGATGCAGGCTCGCTGATCGGCACCCGGTCAGGGTGCAGTGCAGGGGGAGATGGCCGACATCAACGAGATGCTGGCATCGATCGAAGCCAAAATCCGGGCGCGCGCTGCCCGGATCGCCACGGCGCGGGCCCTTGGGCTAAGCGTCGCGGTGCACGCCGCGCTCTTCCTGTTGTTGATTGCTGCCCTGTCGCAATCGCGCAGGCCGTGGGCGCGCTGGTTCCCGCCTCGCGGTCCCGATCTCCCGACACAATTTGCCGCAATGGCCGGTTCTCAAGGCGTGGCTGGCGCCGAGCTCCGGGCCTGCGCTCGCGATGACTCCACGTCGCGGGAACTGGTGGATCGCGTCCGCCGGGCAGCGGCAGGGGGCGAACAGCTCACCAGCGGAGTGGCGGAGCTGCCGCACGCGGACTCTGCGCAGGTGTGGCTCGTGGACGCCGACCCGCTCTGCCGTCGTGCGGTGGCGACGCTCAATCGCGCGTTTGGATTGCCCGAGAACCGGGCGCGCAGCATCTATCTCGTGCGTGCAGGCAACGTCTATCTCGCTGCGGATACTTCGCTCGCGTCGGGGCCGTTTGGGCGGACGGTGGTGATGGATAGCGCGTTGAGTCGAGTGGTGGGGTGGTAGCAAGCCTGTTCGACTCGATTCTCGACAGCTGACAGGCCATTCCCCTCCGTATTTGTACTGCTCCCCTCCCCCCAAACCCCACCTTAAACCTCGTCACCCCCGCATACTGATGCGCGGGATCATAGTCGTATCGTTCACTCCCTCCCCTTTCCAAGGGGAGGCCAGGTGGGGTTTGCCCGTCAGGCTGCCGAG
>JAZJZU010000032.1:8335-16471 GCA_040389605.1 Gemmatimonadota bacterium | reverse complement strand
TTTCTGACCGCCTCGAATGATGAGTTTCGCCAACTGCTCGACGCCGCGCCCGATGCGCTGGTCGTCCTCGACGCACAGGGGCTGGTTGTCGCCCTGAACGCCGAGGCCGAGCGCTACTTTGGCTGGCGCGAAGCAGAACTCCTCGGCGAGGCGATGACTCGCTTCATCCCCACGCGAGTGCAGCGCCTCTTCGGGGCCGATCGCGAGGTGCCTGGCGGGTGGCCGCCGGTCTCGACCGACGGAGCGCCGGTGAGCTGTTTCGCGCGCCGTCGCGACGGCAGCGAATTTCCCGTGGAGTTGAACCGCAAGCCCCTCGGCAGCGGTGCCGCGGCTCGCTCACTCGTGATGGTACGCGACTTGACCCAGTGGCGTCGAGCGCAGGAGACTCGATCACACAACAACGCCGAAGCCCGCGCCACGCTCGAAGCCATCGGCGACGCGGTGATCACCAGCGATCTGACCGGCCGCATTACCTACCTGAATCCGGTGGCGGAACGGCTCACCGGCTGGACGACCGGGGAGGCGCTGGGTCAGTCGCTCGATGCGGTGATGCCACTGATTTCCGAATCGACCCGTCTCCCGGTTGCGAATACCGCCAAGCGCTGTCTCACGGAAAACCGCGCAGTCGATCTCGAAGACGGGGTGGTGCTCCTCCGCCGCGATGGTGCCGAGGTTCCGGTCGGCGATTCGGCCGCACCTGTCCGTGATGGTGCTGGTGCTGCTGTCGGCGTGGTGATGGTCATTCAGGATGAGAGCGAGAAGCGGCGCGCGGGGCATCGCCTTTCCCACGAGGCCAGTCACGATGCCCTCACCGGCCTGATGAACCGGCGCCAGTTCGAGCGACGCCTCTCGCTCCTGCTGTCAACCCCTGGCGGCCCGATTGGCGAACACGTGATCCTCTGCCTCGACCTCGACCGCCTCAAGAACATCAATGACAGTTGTGGGCACGAGGCAGGCGACGCCTTGCTCAGTGGCCTCGGGGTACTACTCGCCACCCAGCTCCGCCGGCACGACACCCTGGCGCGTATCGGTGGCGACGAATTCGGCATCTTGCTGGAGGATTGCCCTCTCGTTGAGGCTGAGCGGATTGCAGAGAATATCCGGCTGGCCTTTGAGCAATATCGGTTCGACTGGCGAGACCAGACCTTCACGATCGGGGTCAGTATCGGGATGGTCGCGGTCACTGGTGGGGATGGCGACATCAGTGCGGTGCTCCGGCTCGCCGATGCGGCCTGTTATGCGGCCAAGGAAGCTGGTGGCAACAGTATCCATCGCCACGTTCATACCACGCTTGTCGAAACGCAGGCGCTCGGGTTGGGCCGGCGTGTGACTCGCCTGGTCAACGCCGTAGAGACTGGCGAATTCCAGTTGTATGCTCAGCCGATCGTTCCACTACAACCTGATGCCTCCCTGGCTCTGCGCTTCGAGATCCTGCTGCGGCTCCCCGACGGGCACGGCCGGATGTTGAAGGCGGCCGAGTTCCTCCCGCAGGCCGAGCGCTACAGCCTGATGCCGGCGATCGACCTCTGGGTGGTGGAGCGCACGGTCGCGTTACTGGGCGAATGGCGACTCCGGCATCCCGGAAGCGTCTCGCCGACCTGCTTCATCAACCTCAGCGCATCGGCCATCGCCATTGGTGGCTTCGCTGCCGCTGTTGCGCGTTCACTCGCCAATCACTCGGTGCCACCCAGCTCCCTCTGCTTCGAAGTGGCAGAATCCGCGACGGTCAGCAATCTCGCTCGTTCCGTCCAGTTCTTCGCGAGCATCCGGAAGCTCGGCTGCGGCATCGCATTGGAAGACTATGCCGCCAGCCTGGCATCGCTGTCCTCCTTGAGATCGTTGCCGGTGGACTTTCTCAAGATTGGTGGCCAGCTCGTCGGCAACGTCGCCATCGACCCGATGTACGGCAGCATCATCAGCGCAGTGAGCCAGATCGGTGAAAGCATCGGCATTCCCACGATCGCAAAGCAAGTGGGGAGCGAACAGTCGCTGCGCGTGCTGCAGGCCCTCGGGGTGAGTTACGCGCAGGGGAAGGCCATCGTCCCGCCGATGCCGTTTACCGACGAGGATGGGCGCTTGCTCCTGCCCGAGGTCGAGCACGACTTCCTGCGCGCGCAGCGGCAACCGCCCGACATTACCATCTCGGCCTGACCGGCACGATCACCAGCTGAGGCCGCGTCGTTCAGATCGTGGGCAGTCGTGGGACAGGCGATGGCCCGGTGGCGGCCGGTCGGCGTGGGTTTCGAGAATATGCGGCGATTTCGAGCCGGCTGTTGACCGACAACTTGGAAAGCACCTTGTGGACGTGACTCTTCACCGTATGCAGTGCGATGTCGAGTCGCTCGGCGATGGCCTTGTTGCTCAGCCCCTGGATGATCAGTTCGGTGACGTCCCGCTCGCGCCGGGTCAGCTTGCTGACTTCGAGCACGCGGGCGGGAACCCCGCGCGGGTCGTGATATCGTAGCTGATCGAACAGCGATGCCGTCAACTCGCTGGGGAGCACCTGAATCCCGGCTGCCACGGCCTGCAAGGTGTCGAGCAGCGTCCCGAACGAGGCGGTCTCCAGCACGAAGCCCGCGACGCCTGCGCGGACGAATCCCGCCACGCCGTCCTGCGTCGCTTCACAGCCCAGCACGACAACGCGCGACGCGGGAAATTCTCCGTGAATGGCACCGGCCACCGTGACGGCGTCGCGGGCCTCCGGTGAGAGATGCAGGAGAATCAGGTCGGGACGAGTCAGGCGAACCTTCTCGAGCGCCTCCACGGCGATCGCCGAGGTGGCCAGCACTTCGAAACCAGGCTCGGCGCGAATGCGCGTCAAGAGGCTGCTGCGGGCGAGTCGATTGTCATCCAGAAGGAGTACCGCGAGACGCTTGCTGAAGAGTGCCGTCCGATCGTCGTGAGCTGCTCTCTCCGCCAGGATGGAGGGAGAGGTCGTGATGGGAAGCTGTCCGGGCCGCGGCGAAGGGACAATCGCTCGTTGTGACCACCTTCGGGTCGGTATTCACCCACCCGGCCAGGTCACGAATTCAAGAATCAGAGAGGAATTGTGCCCCGGCGCCGTGGGTAAATGCCGCCACTTCGAGACGACTCCTGAGGGCCAGCTTCTCAAGCACATTGTGGACGTGACTCTTGACCGTGTGCACGGCGATCTTGAGGCGCTGGGCGATCTCCTTGTTACTGAGTCCCTCTCCCAGCAGGGCGATGACCTGTTGTTCGCGATTGGTGAGCCGGACGTCCTCGAGCACCCGCACTTCTTTGGTGCGAACGGCGTTGCGCACGATCTGCGCGAAGAGCGAATTGGTGAGTGCCTCGGGGAGCACTTCCGCGCCACCCGCCACGGCGCGGATGGTCGCGAAGAACTCATCGAACGAAGCGTCCTTCATGATGAAACCCGATGCGCCGGCGCGAACGAAGTCGGCCACATCTTCCTGCGGCGGGAGGAGTCCCATCACGATGATTCGCGCGGTCGGCACCTCGCCGTGGATGGTTCCCGTGAGCGAAAGCGAATCGTGGTCGGCGAGCCCGAAATCGAGCAACACCACGTCCGGCCTCGATTCTCGGATCCTGTCGACGGCTTCGCGGGCGTCGGCCGAGGCTGCCAACACCCTGAACCCCGGCCGGGCGTGGATCATCGCGGTCAGGCCATCGCGGAGCAGTCGATTGTCCTCGATCAGCACCAGGGCGATCGGGGCGACAGCAGCTGGCGTGTTGACCGCCGCAGCCAGCACCATATCCGGTTTCGGTGTGGGGTTCATCGGGCGAAGTGGGGAAGCTGGCGGCGCATGGGTGCCCTCCTGGAGAGGGCCGACGGGAGGATGCCTGTGTCGGAGTCAGGGCGGATGCGGCAATGCCACGGGCCGCGAGCATCGCTGCCCCGGCGTGGCTCCTGTTGCACCTGCGATGCAAGGATATACCTCAGCGCTGCATATCGCCAGAGTATATAACGCTGAACGGTTTCTGGATCCGTGATGTGTAACGCAACCTCAGGCCAGAGCCCGCCGCATCTGAGCTCCGGCGGGTGCAGAAAGTTTTCGCTGAAGGTCGCGGGATGGCAGTCAATCGAAGGAGCGAGTTCCCACAAGTGTCGCCCACGCGAGTCAAGCCGGTAGCTATTCGTCGTAGGCAAGCGTATTGTGGACCTGTGTGCCGCCAGACCCGAGTCCAGGGCCACGCGGATCAGCCCCAAGGTGTCCCAATGGTCAGGCTCCGGATCCACGAGATCATGAAGGTTCGGAAGATCTCGGCGTACGCGCTCAGCAAGGGCACCAACCTCAGCTATCCGACTGCCTACCGTCTCTCTCGCCCGGGCGGCGACTTCCGCAGATTGCACGCCGAGACGCTCGATATCCTTTGCACCTACTTCGATGTCCAGCCCGGAAAGCTGCTGGAGTGGGTTCCCTGAACTGAGTCGGTTCGGGGCCACGCCACACCCCGGCGGGTCCGGCGCACACCCCTTCCCAGTATTCCCGCTCGTGGGTAACGTCGAGACGACCTTGGCGTCCTGCGTATGCCCGTCGGCTGCTTCCCGGTCGATGGAGTCGGGACGGGTCCCCAGCCATCGAGCCATTCGTGCACCTCACTCGCCAGGCCGATCTCCCGTTCGTCGGGATGTCGCACCAGTTCATCGGTGCCGATCACGATATTGCCGTTTCCAGCTACATCGTGAATGCGCCGCCGGGCCGCGGGCCGCGGCTGCATCGCCACCCCTACGACAAGCTGGTCTTCGTGCAGCAGGGAGTCGGCCGTTGGACCGCGGACGGAGTCGAGGTCGAGGCCGGACCAGGCGATATCCTCGTCGTGAAGGCCGGGGAGGTGCACACTTTCGTGAGCCTGGGCCCCGAGCCGCTGATCCAGTTCGATATTCACCTGGCCCCTCGCTTCGAGCAGGAGAACCTGGACTAGTGGCCCGAGTCGAGCCGTCGACCCGCGCATTCTTTCTGCGAGGGCTGCGCGAGGTGGTGTTCTACAGCCTGATCCTGACGCTGATGAATGCCTGCGCCCTGATGGACCCGCAGCCGCTGGGCGATGCCGTCGCAACGGCCTGCCTGCTCGCGGTGGGCGAACTCGCCTGGCTCTATCGCAAGCCGGAGTGGCGTGAGGCCGTTGACCCGGTGCAGGTGCTCGGGCTCGGGCTCGCTTCGGCCGCTGTTGGCGTGACCTTGTTTCTGCTCTTCCGCGCCAGTGCGCCGGATGTCGATGCACTGGAATGGGCCATTTTCGGGGCGATCCTGTTGATCCCGATCTTCCTGATCGTGACAAGCATCCGGGAGATCCGGCGACGGGTCCATCCGCTGTCACCAGAGAAATAGGGCCGCGGGATTTCTCGAGCGCGACGCCGTCACCACACGCTCCCCGACGGCACCACCATCCGGTTCAGCCGGATGGCACGCATCATCTGATCACCTGGAGCACCAATGCACCTGATTTCGCTGTTGCTTGCCATCGGCCAGTTCACTGCCGCCCCAGCGGGTTCGCTGCCCCGCCCGGTCGATCTCGCGGCCGCCCGCGCGCTGGTGGCGCGCGTGGTGCCGGGTCACGCTGGCGAGTTCGTGGTCGAGGCGATCGCCAGCAGTGAGGGTCTGGACGCGTTCGAAGTGGCGCAACGCGGCGCCAAGGTGGTATTGCGCGGATCGTCAGGTGTCGCGATTGCCTCGGCCCTCAACTGGTATCTGGAAAACGTGGCCGGCACCAATGTCTCGCTGCCACTCACGCCCATCTCGCTCAAGGGCGCACTGCCACGCGTGCCGAAGCCAGTGCACATCAGTACACCCTACGCCATCCGCTACTTCTTCAACTACTGCACCTTTTCCTATTCCATGGCATGGTGGGACTGGGATCAGTGGCAGCAGATGATCGACTGGATGGCGCTGAAGGGCATTAACACCCCCCTCGCCGTCACGGGGCAGGCGGCGGTCTGGCGGCTGACGCTGGCCGATATGGGATTCTCCCCAAAACAGATTGCCGATTTCCTCGTCGGTCCCGCCTACTTCCCCTGGGGATGGATGGGCAACATCGACGGGCTCGGTGGCCCATTGCCCGACAGCTGGGTCTACAGTCATATCGAGCTGGAGCGTCAGATCCTGCAGCGTGAACGCTCGCTTGGGATGACGCCAGTGCTGCAGGGGTTTACGGGTCACGTGCCGGAGTCCATCAAGGAGGTCTTTCCGGCCGCCAAAATCCATCGCACCGGCGACTGGTCGGCTGGCTTCTCCGGCACCTGGTTCCTCGACCCACTCGACTCGCTCTTCCAGAAGTTCGGCAAGCGCTTCATCGAGCGGCAGACCGAACTCTTCGGCACCGATAACCTCTACGCCGCCGATCCCTTCAACGAGATCGACCCACCCTCGAACGACTCCACCTTCCTCGCCGGAATGGGCCGCACGATCTACGAATCGATGCGCTCGGCCGATACCAGCGCGACCTGGATCCTCCAGGGGTGGTTCCTGTACTACCAGGCGAAGTTCTGGCAGGAACCGCAGGCGCGCGCCCTGCTCGGCGCCGTACCCGACGACCGGATGGTGGTGCTCGACCTCTGGGGCGACCGTCACCCGGTCTGGCAGGCGCGCAAGGCGTTCCACGGCAAGCCGTGGATCTGGAACGTGCTCTACAACTTCGGCGGCAAGGTGAGCGTCAATGGTGACCTCCCGAAGATTGCGCTCAATCTCGACAGCGCCCTCTCGAGTCCCGCCAGGGGGCGGCTCAGCGGACTCGGAATGATGATGGAGGGGCTCGGCGTCAACCCGATCGTCCCCGATTTCGTGATGGGGCAGACCTGGCGGCGCGATGTGCCCGCTATTCCGACGTGGACCCGCAATTACGTGGCGCGGCGCTACGGCGCCCCTAACGCTGCGGCGTGGAGTGCGTGGCAGATTCTGCTGCAGACGGCGTTTCGCTCGGCCGCCCAGACCGGGAACTTCCTCGCCGAGCGACCAACTTTCTACACCAAGGGTGTGGCGTATCGCTCGGAGCCCATCACGCCGTACGATCCCAGGCTCCTCTCCGCCGCGCTCGACACCCTCCTGCGTGCCGCACCACAGCTGGGTGGCAACGATGCCTATCGCTACGACGTGGTGAACCTGACTCGCCAGGTGCTGGGGCAGCAGTCCATCCCGATGGTCAACGAAGTGCAGCGGGCGTTCGAAGCAAAGGATGCTGCCGCACTGCACGCTGCCGAGGCGCGGGTCGTGGGACTGTTGCGGGATCTCGACGAGCTGGTGGGGACTCGTGAAGAGTTCCTGCTCGGCCGCTGGATCGACGACGCGACGCGCTGGGGGAACACGGACGCCGAGCGTCGGCTCTATGAATGGAACGCGCGCAACATCATCACGCTCTGGGGCACCAAGTGCACCGAGGGGCAGAACGACGACCTGAACCTCTACGCCTTCAAGGAGTGGCAGGGGATGTTCACCGGCTACTTCCTGCCGCGCTGGGAAGAGTTCTTCCGGCGGCTCAATACTGCCCTGGAGCGTGGCGAGGCATTTGACCGAGCTCCGTTTGCGGCTGCGATGTGCGAATGGGAAAAGGAATGGTCGACGAGAACCGACAGCTTCCCGAGCGCGCCGCGCGGCGATGCGATCGCGGTGTCGCGTCGGCTGGCGGCGAAATACCGGTAAGCGGGTTAACACCCCCTCGGCCGCGCCGTCTGCCTCAGGACTCCAGGCCGAGGGACCCCTGATGTTCACCCCGACTCGAGCCGGTGCACTCACCGGCGTGCTCCTGATGTTTGCCTGCGGCGGCAACCTCGCCGCCCCCGACCCGCCGACCTCGGCCCCACCGGGGCCCGATATCAACACGCCTTATGCCATTGATCGCGGCGACGCGGGGCCCAGTACGCCTGGCACCTACAAGGGACTCTGGCTCCGGCTGGTGACCCAGCCCGCTCCGGCCGTGACGGCTGTCGACGGCGTCATCGGTGTGGTCTGCATCGGGATGAGCAACGCCAACCAGGAATGCTCTGCCCTCATTCAGCAACTCGCCGGTGCCTGGAAGAGCGAGGTGAATTCGGCCGTGCGCGTGGTGAACTGCGCCGTGGGCGGCAATGCGATCGAACATTGGAATGATCCCGCCGATGATGCCCTGCTCTGGGACGACTGCATCAACCGCAAGCTTGGTCAGGCGGGTGTGCGGGTCGAC
>JAZJZU010000032.1:5805-8325 GCA_040389605.1 Gemmatimonadota bacterium | reverse complement strand
GACCAGGTCCGCGTGATCTATCACAAGGCCGCCGACCAGAACACCAGCGGACCCGGTGGCGCCAAGCTGCCGCTCTATCCGGCGCCTGGCAGTGACTACGAACACTTCGGAGCGAATCTCGGCGCTTTCGCGGCGCGCGTGCACGGAAAGTTTCCCGCGGTGCAAGCGGTCTACACCAGTTCGCGCAGTTATGGTGGCTTCAGCAATGGCGATCGCGGTGAACCGCTGAGCTACGAAGAAGGCCACGCCCTCAACGGCTGGCTCGCGGGACACGCCACAGTGGACGGGGTGTGGTATGGTTGGGGCGCCTACATCTGGGCGCCTGACTGCAGTACCGGCCTCACCAACGGCGCCAATACCTGCTACATCCGGTCAGACTATCAGGACGACGGCGTGCATCCCTCGCCCACGGGGCAGGTGAAGATCGCACGCGAGATGCACGATCGTCTGCGCCAGGAGGCGTGGTACCAGCCCTGACGCGGCACCTATTCCGGAGAACCCCGGCGAATGCGCGCCTCGAGATGCTTCCGCACGTCGGGCCATTCCGTGGCGAGGATGCTGTAGACCACGCTGTCGCGGACGCTGCCGTCGCGGCGCAGGAAATGATGCCGGATGATGCCGTCACGCTTGGCGCCGAGCGCCTCGATGGCGCGTTGCGACCGGAAGTTGAAGTTGTCTGTGCGCAGGCCCACCACACCGCACCCCAGCGTGTCAAACGCGTGCTCCAGCAGCAAGAGCTTGCAGGCCGTGTTCACGTGGGTGCGCTGGCACCGTGCGGCGTACCAGGTCCAGCCGATCTCCACCCGGTCCGCCGCCGCAATGATATCGTGGTACCGCGTCGTGCCCACGACATCTCCCGATGCGAGATCGCGGACCACCCAGGGCAGCATATGCCCCTCACCCAGTCCAGCGAGCGCCAGGGCGATATAGGCCGCCACGCCCTCGGGCGCGGGCACCGAGGTATACCAGAGTTCCCAGAGCTTGCCGTCGGACGCCGCGAGGGTGAGGGCGTCCTCGTGGGATGCGGCAAGCGGCTCAAGCCGGACCCTGTGCCCTTCGAGGGTGACGAGTACTGGATGAATCATCGTGCAGGCACTCCTCTGGCAGGCGGGGCGGGGATCCCCGGAAGACGATAGATTAATCTTGATCCCTCAGCCGCGTTCCTCCAACCCGGAGAGTCGCCGTGTCAATCACCCTTCGCACACCATTCCTGCTCCTGGCCACGATGGCCGTGGTTGTGGCACCCCTCGCCGCCCAGCGGCGCGCGCCGGCCCGGCGAGCGCATCCGGTCGCGCGCGCCAGGGTCCATCACGCCTTCCGTGTTGGCGATCGTGGCATCTTCCGGAACTATTACCGCACGCACCATCTGGTGTTGAAGCCACTCCGGCCCGAGGTCGCGCGTCTGGTGGTACGCGGGAAGCCGCTGCCTGAGGGGGTGGTACGTGTGGCGCTGGCACCCGACCTGCTCGCGCTGGTTCCGCCACCCGAGACGGGCTATACCTACGCCATCGTCGGGGACCGCATCGTGATGCTCGATCCCGACGGCCTCGTCGATGACATCCTCGAAGAGATCTTTCCCTGACCGCAGGACCTCCCGTGAAGCTCGCATTCCCCGCACTCGTCGCGGCCGTTCTCCTCGGTACCCTGTCCGCCGCCGCCCAGACTCCCGCCGACGTGGCGCGCTGGGAGCGCACGGCAAAGCGCGTGACCATCACCCGCGACGACTGGGGCATTGCCCACGTCCACGGGGTGAGTGACGCCGATGCCGTGTTCGGGATGGAATACGCGCAGGCCGAGGACGACTTCAACCGGATCGAGACGAACTACCTCAATGCGATGGGCCGCCTCGCGGAGGCCGAGGGGGAATTGGCCCTTTATCGTGACCTGCGGATGAAGCTCTTCATCGATCCGGTCGAGTTGCGCGCGCGGTACGCTGCCTCGCCACCGTGGTTGCGTGCGCTGATGAACGGCTTCGCCGACGGACTCAACTACTACCTCTACAAGCATCCCGATGTGCATCCGCGGGTGATCACGCGATTCGAGCCCTGGATGGCGCTCTCGTTCAGCGAGGGGAGCATCGGCGGCGATATCGAGCGCGTGAACCTCGCGCAGCTCAAGGCGTTCTACGATCCCAAGGGCACCGCTCCCACGCCGGCAGCGCCGAGTGGCGACGGCCCGCCTCCCGAACCGGGAGGATCCAACGGCATCGCGATCGCCCCGGCGCGGACCGCCAACGGCCACGCACTGCTCTGGATCAACCCGCATACATCGTTCTACTTCCGCTCCGAGCTGCAGATGAGCAGCGACGCTGGGCTCAATGCGTATGGGGCGGTCACCTGGGGTCAGTTCTTCATCTATCAGGGCTTCAACGCGAAGGCCGGCTGGATGCATACCTCCAGCGGCGTCGACAACATCGATGAGTTTCTCGAGACCGTGGTGCAGCGCGACGGCAAGTGGTTCTATCGCCGGGGTACGCGTTCGCTGCCGCTCACCTCGCGGCGGATCGCCGTGCCGTACCGC
>JAZJZU010000032.1:0-5795 GCA_040389605.1 Gemmatimonadota bacterium | reverse complement strand
ATGACGCAGGGGATTCCGTGTAAGTTCTGTACGGTAGCCGCGTCGGAGATCGCGCCCGATCAGTACTCACATGTTTACACCGTGGCTTACCCGAACGGCGAGCGTGTGCCGATGGACACCAGCCACGGCAAGTACTTCGGATGGCAGGCGCCCAACTGGTTCCGGCGTCAGGAGTGGGTCGCATGAGCTTCATCCCGACCAACGCACCACCTCCCCAGGCCCCAGGCCCGCGGCGGATCGCCGTGCCGTACCGCACGGCGAAGGGTCTTGTCACGCGCGAATTCACGGCGTGGTACACGCCGCACGGGCCGGTGGTGCGCTCGGTGGACGGCAAGTGGGTAACCATCAGCCTGATGAACGATCCGATGCACGCGCTGATGCAGTCCTATGGTCGCACCAAGGCGCACTCGCTGCCGGAATTTCTCAAGGTGATGGAGCTGCACACGAATTCGTCGAACAACACCCTCTTCGCCGACGCCAGCGGCAACATCGCCTACCTGCATTCCAACTACATCCCGCGCCGCGACTCCACGCTCGACTGGAGCCAGCCGGTGGACGGCAGCGCCACGAAGAGCGACTACCACGGGGTGCTCTCGCTGCAGGAGACCCCCAACGCCATCAACCCGGCGACGGGGTGGGCCTACAACAGCAACAACTGGCCCTGGTCGGCGGCTGGATCGGCCTCGCCACGTCGCGAGGATTTCCCCCGCTACGTCGAGAGGGGGTCGAGTGAGAGTATGCGAGGGCTCCACGCGTTGCGGGTGCTGAGCAACACGAGTGACTTCACGATGAGTTCGCTCACCGCCGCGGCGTTCGACTCCTATCAACCCGGCTTCGCGATCACCATACCGGCGTTGCTGAAGGCCTTCGACGCCGCGCCCGCTTCCGACTCGCTGCGCAATCGCGTGGCCGAACAGGTCGCGCGCCTGCGCAGCTGGGATTACCGCTGGGGTGCTGGCTCGGTCGAGACATCGCTCGCGGTCTTCTGGGGCACTGCGCTGTACCCCCGGCTCGCCAGCGGAATGCGGCGCACCGGGCTGCCGTTCGAGCAGTACGTGGCCGAGCGTGCCGCTGGCGCCGACCTGCTCGCGGCATTGTCGACGGCGAGCGCCAAGCTCACCACTGACTTTGTCCGCTGGCAGGTGCCCTGGGGCGAGATCAATCGTTTCCAGCGACTCGATGACAACATCGAAGCCCGCTTCGATGACACGAAGCCGAGCATTGCCGTGCCGTTCACGTCGGCACTGTGGGGCTCGCTCGCTTCCTACGGATCGCAGCAGTACCCCAACACGCGCAAGTGGTACGGCACCAGCGGCAACAGCTTCGTGGCCGTCGTGGAATTCGGCGACAGCGTGCGCGCGCGTGCGGTGACGGCGGGTGGCGAGAGTGGCAACCCGGCCTCACCGCATTTCAATGATGAGGCCGAGCGCTATGCCACCGGCGCGCTGCGCGAGGTGTATTTCTATCCCAGCCAGCTCAAGGGGCACACGGAAAGAGTCTATCATCCCGGGCTGTGACCCGAGACCACCCAATCATTTATTCCCTGGAGCGTTCTCGTGAATATCACACCCGCCCACTGGCACGTCCTGATCAACCACATCCCCATCATCGGCGTGCCGATGGTTGCCATCCTGCTGGTATGGGGTCTCACGAAGGTCAACGAAGGAATGATCCGGCTGGCGCTGATCGCGACCGTCCTGATGGGCGGCGCGACCTGGCTGGCCGATTTCACTGGCGGCAAGGCCGAAGACGACGTGAAGGACGGCAAGTACGCCTGGGTCTCCGAGCACATTATCCACGAGCACGAAGAGGCCGCCGAGAAGGCCGAGATTGCCGGCATCGCCACCGGCGTCCTCGCACTCCTGGTGCTGGTGATGGCGCGCGGGGGGAAGGCCCCCAACAAGAAGGCCGTCTACGGCGTCCTCCTCGGACTCGGCGTCACCGCCACTTTGCTCGCCTGGACCGCCTGGGAAGGAGGGGATATCCGCCACGACGAATTCGGGATGACACCGGCCGCCGAGCGGATCGACAAGCCGGGTGAGATGGAACACGATCACTGAGGCCGCGTTTTTGGGCCGGTCGTGGCGGCGCCCCGCTCTCCATCGGAGAGCGGGGCCCGTTTGCTTTCGGGATGCCGCGCCGCCGACTCCTCCTGCTCGATCTCGCCGTCGCCGCTCCGGTCGCCCCCCGGATCGCGCCACTGATCCTGCTGCCCCTCCCCGACGGCCAGGCGGCGGTCCCGCTGGGTGAGACCAGCGCCGAGGAGGCGTTGGCCATCCTGCTCGCGGAAGGGGTCCCGATCCGCCGATCACGCCTCATCGAGACGTGACGGGAGGGGCGGCGAACGAATACTGGTGGTTGACCCGTTCGGCTGAGCGGCCCAACTTGCCAACTATGAAGGCCATTATTTCACCGCTCTTCCAGCTGATGGACTCGGTCGACCGCTTCCTGAAGCTGTTCGGCGCCGACGTCGTCAAGGCCCGCTCGGCGGCACTCGCGCTGGTCGTGACCTGGCTGCTCGCGTGGGGTTGCTGGCAACTGGTGCAGCTGGTCGCGCGCCGGATCATTGCCCGGGCCGACGACGGCGACGACAACCACCTCTCGATGAACGAGAAGCGGGCCCAGACCGTGGCCCAGCTGCTTCGCAGCGTGGGCTGGGTCGTGATCCTCGTCCTCACCCTGCTGCTCTCGCTGCGCCAGTTCATGGACATCACGCCGCTGCTCGCGGGTGCCTCCATCCTCGGGCTCGCCTTCTCGTTTGGCGCCCAGTCACTGGTGAAGGACATCATCGCGGGCACGTTCATCCTGGTCGAGAACCAGTTTGCCGTGGGCGATGTGATCGAGGTCGCGGGGAAAGCCGGCGGAGTCGAGGCGATGACCCTGCGTGTGGTGGTCCTTCGTGACGTCGAGGGCGTGGTGCACACCATCCCGAACGGCCAGATCACCACAGTCTCCAACAGGACCCGCGGCTGGTCGCGCGCCATCATCGATGTGGGCATCGGGTACGCGGCCGACGTCGACCACGCGCTCGAGGTCATCCGCGATGAGGCACGCCTCTTCGCCGACGACGAGAACTTCAAGGGGAAGCTCGACACGGCACCCGAAGTGCCCGGCGTGCAGGACCTCGGCGACAATGCCGTGAGCATCCGCGTGATGCTGCGCACGCAGCCCGGGATGCAGTGGGAAGTCGCACGCGAGTTCCGTCGGCGGATCAAGGTGCGGCTCGATGCGGAAGGGATCGAGATTCCGTTCCCGCAGCGCACGGTGCACGTGCGCTACACCGGCGCCGGTGCGCCGGAGACGGTGTCACCCGACGATGTCGGCCCCGAAATCGCCGCGGCAGGTGGCGCGTGACCCTCCGACTCTACAACACGATGGCGCGGGCCGCGGAAGACTTCGCGCCGCTCAACGCACCCGATGTGTCGCTCTACACCTGCGGCCCGACGGTGTACAACTACGCCCACATCGGGAACTTCCGGACCTTCCTCTTTCAGGATGTCCTCAAGCGCTGGCTGCAAGCGAGCGGCTATCACGTCTTCCACGTGATGAATCTCACCGATGTCGACGACAAGATGATCAAGGGCGCGGCGGCCAAGGGGATCACCATTGCGGAGTTGGCGGTGCCGTTCATCGAGGCATTCTTCGCCGACCGCGACTACCTGCGCATTCTCCCGGCCGATGCCTACCCGCGCGCGACCGAGTACATCCCGCAGCAGATCGCGCTTGTGGAATCGTTGCTCGCGAAGGGCGTAGCGTATCGTGGCGAGGACGGCTCGGTGTACTTCTCGATCGAGCGCTTCCCGGCATACGGCAAACTGTCGCGGCTCGACACCCGCGAGCTCAAGAGTGGTGCGGGTGGGCGCGTGTCGGCCGACGAATATGCCAAGGAAGACGCGCGTGACTTCGTGCTCTGGAAGTCGGTGCGCCCGGAAGACGAAGTCGTCGCTGCCGCGTGGGATGCGCCATTCGGACGCGGCCGGCCCGGCTGGCACCTTGAGTGCTCCGCGATGGCGCTCGACCTCATCAAGCAGCGACTCGGTACCGATGTGCTCGACATTCACGCCGGTGCGGTCGACCTGATCTTTCCGCACCACGAGGACGAGATCGCGCAGAGCTGCGCCCACACGGGGGAGCAGGACTTCGCGCGCGTCTGGATGCACGGCGAGTTCCTGACGATGTCGGGCACCAAGATGTCGAAGCGCTTCGGCAACATTCTCACCGCCCGTGATCTTCGCGAAGAGCGCGTCGATGCCGGCACGGTGCGGACGCTGTTCGCGACCACGCACTATCGCCAGCCGCTCGATTTCACCGACCAGGCGCTCGATGCTGCGCGCGAGGGCTCGCGGCGACTGGGAGCATTCCAGGAGCGGCTCGCTCAGACAGCCGAAGGGGAGAGTGCGGAGTTCGATGCTGCGGGGGAGCGGCTTGCCCGTGACTTCGCTGCGGCAATGGACGAAGACCTCAATACCCCGCGCGCGCTCGCGGCCCTCTTCGAGGCCGCCCGCGATGGCAATCGCCTGCTCGACGCCCGCTCGGCGGTGAGCCCTGCTTTCCGGGCCGCGTGGGACCGGGCCACCGGGGTGCTCCAGGTGCTCCCCGAACCGGCCGAAGCCATTGCGATCGGGGCAGAGCAGGGCCCGGGAGGAGGTGCCGCGTGGCAGGAACTCTACCCCTCACAGCCCGTGCAGCAGGTGGAATGGGCGACGCACTGGGCCAAACTGCGCGTTTTGGCCAAAAAAGAGCGAAATTTCGCCGAATCGGACCGAATTCGGGCCGTTTTGGCCCAAAATGGCTGGGAAGTGCGCGACAACAAGGACGGCACCACGGAACTGACCCGGGCCTAGCCCGAGAAACTGAAGGAGCAGGGCAAGAAGACGCCAGAAGGCTGTCATCCTGAGCGCCTGCCCCGCTGCTGTTGCAGGCAAGCCCGCGAAGCGGGCGAAGTCGAGGGAGCCGGAACTCCGCCCCCTCGCTTCGCTCAGGGTGACAGAACGAACCCCCTTCCCAATGACCCGTCACCCATCCCCCATTTTCGCGGTAACTCCCCCGTTGACGCCGACTTGCGCTCCCTGTAAGTTGGGAGTCTGCCGGGGGACCGGGCATTTTGGCTGACGTAGCTCAATCTGGTAGAGCACCTGATTTGTAATCAGGCGGTTGTGGGTTCGATTCCCGCCGTCAGCTCCAGTGAGCAGTCGAAGTGGCTCGGAAGGGCAGAACGCGGTGGGGTGGCCGAGTGGCTAATGGCAGCAGACTGTAAATCTGCCGGGCTACGCCCTACGTAGGTTCGAATCCTACCCCCACCATGTGAAGTTGGCGCGCGCGTTTGCGGGTGTAGCTCAGGCGGGTGTAGCTCAGTTGGTAGAGCATCAGCCTTCCAAGCTGAGGGTCGCGAGTTCGAGTCTCGTCGCCCGCTCTGTGGATCGCTCGCGTAGCTCAGTTGGTAGAGCACATCCTTGGTAAGGATGAGGTCATCGGTTCAATCCCGATCGCGAGCTCTGAGGGGCCGGTCGCGTGGCCAGTCCACACGGTCGGGCAGGACGGAAGGATCGGACGCGGAGGCAGGCGTCCACGGACGCCGGGCCGGCGGGAGGGATTCCGCGTGCCCGGCGCGTTGTGTCAAGAGACGGTAGGGGCGCAGTAGGGGCGCAGCATGCTGCGCCCCAACATGCGCCCCAACAAACGGTTCGGAACGACGTAACAGGGGCGCAGTATGCTGCGCCCATAACGAAGATCACAACGCAGTGCAGCAGGGGCGCAGCATGCTGCGCCCATAACGACGAAGATCACCACGCAGT
>JAZJZU010000031.1:30021-30285 GCA_040389605.1 Gemmatimonadota bacterium | reverse complement strand
GTGTGGCGCACCTCGAACTCGTACGGACCGACCGTGAGACGATCGCCGGCTGCAAGCTGATGATCCGGCGCCTTCAGTCGCGGAAGGCCTTCGAGGCCGAACATTTCTCCCTGTTCCACAAGCGAATCGTACCATCGCCGTTCGGCCGGATGGAGCCAGACAGCGGCCCCGGTGGCGGTTCGCACCGCGTCGACTCCCCAGATGTGATCGATGTGAGCGTGTGTGAGCCAGATCTGGCGCACCGAGAGGCCGCGCTCCCGCACT
>JAZJZU010000031.1:3821-30011 GCA_040389605.1 Gemmatimonadota bacterium | reverse complement strand
GCCGCGAGAATGCGTTCCGCGTCCTCACCGGGATCGACCACCACGGCCTCGCGCGACGCGGGATCCCACAGCAGCCAGCAATTTTCTGCGAAGCTCCCGTTGGGAATCCCGAGGACTTCAGGCGCCGACACTCGCCGACCTGGCCTTCCGCTCGGTGAGGAACTTCTCGACGGCGATCGCGGCGGTCGTCGCGTCCCCGACAGCCGTCGTGACCTGGCGAGTCAGTTGCACGCGCAGGTCACCCGCGGCAAAGAGCCCCGGAATCGAGGTCTCCATCCGGTCATTCGTAATGATGTAGCCACTCGCGTCGTGCTCGAAATGCTGGGTGACCAGCCCCGTATTGGGCTTGAATCCGATCAGGACGAAGGCGCCGGAGACGTCGAGCTGCGACGACGCGCCGGTCACGGTGTTCTCGAGTTCCAGTCGCTTGAGGCCGGACGGTTCGCCCACCATCTCGCGGACAACCGTGTTGTAGATGACTTCGATCTTCGGGTTGCTGAGCGTACGCTCCTGCACCAGTCGCGAAGCCCGGAAGGTGTCGCGCCGGTGGATGAGATAGACCTTGCTCGCGTAACGCGTGAGATAGTCGGCTTCTTCGACCGCCGCGTCGCCGCCGCCGATGACCGCGATGACTTCACCCTTGAAGAAGGCGCCGTCGCAGACCGCGCAGTACGACACGCCGCGGCCCGCATATTCCTGTTCACCGGGAATGCCCAACTTCGTGGGCGTACCGCCTGCCGTGAGGATCACGGCGGGAGCACGATAGCTGGCACCGCCAGCGGCCGTCACGGTGAACAGCTCGTCATCACCCCGCGTGATGGCGGTGACCTCTTCGGTCCGTATATCGGCACCGAAGTGAACCGCGTGCTCGGTCATCTTCACGGCGAGGTCGGGCCCGAGAATCGAGATGAATCCGGGGTAGTCCTCGATCTTCTCGGTGTTCAGCAGCTCTCCACCAGTGAGTCCACGCTCGAGCAGGAGCGCCTTGAGCATTCCGCGCCCCGCATACATCGCTGCGCAGAGGCCAGCGGGTCCGCCGCCCACGATGATTACGTCGAATTCATTGGCTGTGGTCACGATCGGGTCAGCTCCAGTTGGGTCGATCAGATGCTCGCGAATATAGAACGCCTGGCCTCGCGTAGTGTTCCCACCGCCTACCCCGTCGGGGCCGGACCCACGCGGAGCACGGCCACCGCGCCGTGGCAGGCGGAAATCGACCCGATCACCAGGTCGCCGCCAGTTGCCGTGTCGGCCACCGTCGCGAGCGATTCCAGCCCCTCGAAGGCCAGCCTGGCCGGAAACATCCCCACGCCGTACACGGTGTGCCGGCAGGTGAAGAGCGCTGGTGCGGCCGTTGGATGGTCCTGCGCGAGCTGGTCGCTCCAGTCCGTCACGGTGTCGCCCATTTCCCAGGTCCGGGGGGCACGAATCGCGGGGCAAATTGCGGGCTCGATGCAGTGCACGGGACAGAGCCAGTCGGCGAATGAGACATAGCGCACTCCGTCAGTGTGCAGGCGGTCATACGGTGTGCCCATCTCTCGCTCGGGTGTGATGCGTGCCACCTCCCGAGCGGGCCACCTCTGCCGCGCACGCCGCTCGAGCCAGTCAGCCAGCAGGTGCGGCATCAGTGGCGTGGGCACGACACAGTCATCTCCCTCGCCCACGGAACGCGCACCCGGCTCAAGCCAGCCGTCCAGAAAGGCACCCCAGTCCGAGACCACGAGTCGACGCCGAGGATGGGGTGGAAGCTGCGCAGCCTGTGAGGCGGGATCGCGATCGACGACCAGGATGGAGCGATACGACACGGCACCACGTTCGAGGGCACGCTCGAGTTGGCCGAGGTAGAAGGTGCCGTAACAGCCGCCGCCCATGATGGCCACCTCGCCCAGCGTGATCACCGTCGGTGCAACCGGCCGCCATCGACGACCAGCGTTTCCCCAGTGACGAAGTCACCGTGCTCGAGCAGGTACAGCAGCGCCTGCACGGCGTCATCGGGTGTTCCCAGTCGCTGGAGCGGCGTGGTCTCGGTGAGGAAGTCCCGCTTTTCGGTGTCGTAGTCCTCAGGCACCAGGACCGTTCCGGGCGCAATCGCATTCACGGTGATGTCAGGCGCGAACGAGAGCGCGAGTACCTTGGTGAGCATCACCACGCCGGCCTTGCTGACCGAGTGCACGGCATAGTTCGGCCACGGCTCGATGCCGCCGAGGTCAGCAATGTTGACGATCTTTCCGCGTCGCTCGGCGAGAAACGGTGCTGCCTGCTGCGCGAGCAGAAACGGGGCGCGCAGATTGAGGTCGATGACGTCATCCCACTGCTGGACCGTTGTCTCCGGCACCGGCAGCCGCTCCATCACGGCAGCCGAATTCACCAGTACGTCCAGCTGCCCGAACTCGTCGACCACCCGTGCGGGCAGCGCGAGCGCTTCCTCGGCCTTCCGCAGGTCAGCCCCGAACGCCGTCGCATCGTGTCCGCTCGCCCGCAACGACGCGACCAGGGCCTCGGCTTCCGCAGCTGACGCCCCGTGATGAATCGCCACGCGCATACCACGCCCGGCAAGTGCCTCAACAAAGGCGCGCCCCAGTCGGCGGGCCCCCCCGGTCACGAGTGCCACGCGGCCGCGAAGTTCCATCAGCGTCGCACGCCGGGTGACGGACGTCGTGCCTCAAGGTCGCTCAACCACTCATCCGGCACCTGCTGCGATCCCAGGCGAGCGTGGGTGCCGATGGCGTCGACTTCGCCGTGCCAGTCCGACCCGCCGGACCGTCCGAGATCGAGAGTCATCGCCGCCTCGGTAATGGTCGCGATCATCTCGCCGTCCTGGCTCGGGTGCCGCGTTTCAACGGCATCGAGTCCGTCGCGCTGCAACTGCCGGAGGTTGGCCAGTGTCCCGAGCGACTTCAGGTGTGCGGCCGACACGACCCCGCCCTTCTCGTGCACCAGGTCGGCGACCGCGCGAAGCGTGGGAAGGTGCTTGTCGACGTAGGCCGGCCTGCCCCTTCCGATGTAGCGATCGAAGGCCTGCTGCACGGTGCGAACGTGCCCGGCATCCTTGAGCACCCGCGCGAGGTGAGGACGGCCGATGGCCCCGCCCGCGGCCTCACGCTCCACGTCCTTGAATCGGATCATCAGGCCCAGACCGATGAGCCGGGAAATCATCTCGTGCGCCCGGCGCACTCGATCGCCCCTCGCTTCGATCAGGAAGTGTTCGATGTCGGCGTCATCAGTCGGAATGAAATATCCGAGCAGGTGCATCTCGCCCCATTCGACCCCGACCGAGAACTCACAACCGCCGATCACGCGCACGCCGAGGGCAAATCCGGCCGCCTGTGCCTCCGGAAGCCCGGCCGTGCTGTCGTGATCGGTGAGTGCGATGGCCTTGAGTCCGATCTCGGCTGCTGCGCGCACAACCTCTGCAGGTGCGAGGAGTCCGTCGGACGCCGTGGAGTGGCAGTGGAGGTCGATCACGTCACGCCGTGCCGGCGTAATCCCCGTCGGGCGAGGTCCAGGCGGGTTGAGCAGTTCCCAGCAGGGCGAGCAGCGCGCGGTCGCTCAATTCCTCCAGCGCCATCTCGGCCGCCTTGGCACCACGCGGCGAAAACCTGGCGTAGCGCCGGTCGGATTCATCGCCATCGAGCCGCCGGAACTCAAGCGAGGTCTCGTCCTCGCCATACTGCGTGTGGTGCCCGCTCTGCCCGACAGACCAGCGCACACCCGACGGCTCCACTATGACTCGTGCCACGTACCCTCCTTCACGGTTCCCAGGGGAGACCCTCCCGCTCGGCCGCCCCTTGGTTATCCCTGCTCTTCCGGGAACTGGTGGAGCGTCTGGCGAACGTCGGCGAGGAAGCGGTCCGCATCGGCACCGTCGACGACCCGGTGATCGTAGGCGAGACAGAACATCCCCTTGGTCCGGATCCCGAGGGCGTCGCTGCCATCGGGGAGCGTGACAACAGCGGGCCGCTTCTCGATGGATCCGACGGCCAGGATCGCAACCTGCGGCTGATTGATGATCGGCGTGCCAACGAACGTGCCGAATCCGCCGGGGTTCGTGATGGTGAATGTTCCGCGCTGCACATCGTCGGGCGAGAGCTTCTTGGTTCGCGCGCGCTCGGCCAGATCCTGAATGCTGCGAGCCACCCCGAGCAGCGAGAGCTCATCCGCGTGGCGGATGACTGGAACGATGAGTCCCCAGTCGAGCGCCACGGCGATCCCGAGATTGATGTCACGGCGATAGATGGTGTTGTCGCCTGAGACCGCGGCATTGATCACGGGATGATTGCGAAGGTTGTCGGCAATCGCCTTGGCGATGAACGCCAGGTACGTGAGGTTCACCCCGCGCTCCGCGAACGCGGCCTTCTGCCGCTTCCGGATGCCGGCAATGTGTGTGTAGTCGATTTCCATCAGCGAATTGACGTGCGCCGACACCCGGCGAGACATGATCATATGGTCGGCCGTGAGCTTCCTGATCCGGCTCCACGGCTCCACGCGGTCTCCATCCCACGCCGGCACGATCGCGCCGGGTGGAACCGTGGTCGAGCTGGTAGCGGCCCCCGTTGGCGCGGGCGCAGCAGTCTGCGCTGCTGCAACCGGGGCCGGTGCGGCGGCCGGAGCCGCGGCACTCCCAGCCGCTGGTCCCGATTCGATGAAGCTCAAGACATCCGACTTGGTCACTCGGCCTGCGGAGCCAGTGCCTGGAATCGCGCCGAGATCGAGGCCGTGCTCTTCGACCATCTTCCGCACCAGCGGAGTCGACTTCCGCTTGAGCCGATCCTCGGCCGACTCGTCGCCAGTCGGCGCGGCCGCTGCTGGGGCTGCTGGGGTGGCGGCGGGAGCTGGAGCGGGCGCTGGAGAAGAAGCGGGCGCAGTTGCCGCGGGGGCCTTTGCAGGCGCCGGCTCGGCTGGCGGAGGCCCCGCGCTTGCGCTCGGGGCGGAAGCCGGCGCTGCCACAGCAGCGCCGGCTTCCGTCTCGATCCGGGCCACGATGGTGCCGACCTCGACCGTCTGGCCATCCTTGACCAGAATCTCGGCCAGGACGCCTGCGCTCGGCGCCGGGATCTCCGCGTCAACCTTGTCGGTGGAGATTTCGAAAATGGGCTCATCCCGTTTCACGGTGTCGCCGATCTGCTTCATCCAGCGCGACATCGTGCCTTCGGTGATCGATTCGCCCATTTGCGGCATGATGACGTCGATGCGTGCCATCCCTGCTCCTCGGTAAAGCTGGTCTAGTAGGCGGCGAGCCAGCGGCTCGCTCGCACGATGTCGGACGTCTGCGGGAGGACGAAGTCCTCCAGGGGTGGAGCATAAGGGAGTGGCACGTCGTGCGCTGCCACCCGCCTGACCGGAGCATCGAGCCACTCGAAGCAGAGCTCGTTGATCCGGGCCGTAATTTCGCCACCGATGCCGCCGGTGACGGTATCCTCGTGCACAACAAGCACACGGTTGGTCTTCTTGACCGTGGCCACGATCGCCTCATCGTCGAGCGGCGCCAGCGACCGGAGATCGATGACCTCCACCGAGAGCCCGTCCTCGCGCTCCAGCTGCTCCGCCGCCTCGAGGGACTTCCACACCGTAGCCGCGTAGGTCACGATCGACAGATCGGTCCCTTCCCGGGCCACCCGGGCCTTCCCCAGTGGCACCACGTGGTCGCCCGGAGGCATCGTACCCTTGATCCGGCGATAGAGATACTTGTGCTCGAAGAAGAGCACGGGATCCTCATCGCGGATCGCCGCCTTGATCATCCCCTTGGCGTCTTCGGCCGTCGCGGGATAGGCCACCTTCAGCCCTGGCGTGTGAAGGAACGCGGCCTCGGGGTTCTGGGAATGAAACGGTCCCCCGCGAACGTACCCACCCGAAGGGCCTCGCACCACGATCGGACAGGGCAGGAAGGCCCGGTACCTGGCGGTGGCGACGTAGTTCGTGAGCATATCGTAGCCACAGGAGATGAAATCGATGAACTGCATCTCGACGACCGGCCGCATTCCGTAGTGCGCGGCGCCGGCCGCGGCCCCGATGATGCCCGCCTCCGCGATGGGCGTATCGATGACCCGCTGTTCGCCAAACCGGGACTGAAGCCCTTCAGTCACCTTGAAGGCGCCACCGAATCCTCCGATATCCTCGCCCAGGAGGAAGACCGAATCGTCGCGGGACATCTCTTCGGCCAGCCCCTCGCGAATGGCCTCGAGGAAGGTGATCTCAGCCATCGTGCGTACCCCAGCTCGCGGGCCGCTCGTGCTCCGCCACTGCCGAGGCCTCGCCGTCCCGATACCAGAGTGTCGGCATCGCCGGAGGGTCGGCAAACACGCCACGCAGCGCATCGGGTCCATCACACGGCGGGGACGCTTCGGCAAGGTCGGTCGCCTGATCGACAGCACTCCGCACCGCGTCGTCGATCTGCGCGAGCGTCTCGATCGGCACGTCAAACTCGCCCGTGAGCCGAGCGATATAGCGGTCAATCGGATCGTTGTGCGCCGCCCAGTGCTCTGTTTCGCCCGGCGCGACGTAGCTCTGGTTGTCGTGCTCCGCGTGACCCTTCCGACGGTACGTGAGCAGTTCGAGCAGGGTGACGCCGCCACCGTTGCGCGCGCGGTCGACCGCGTCGCGGGTCACGCGATAGACCTCGAGCACGTCGTTGCCATCGGCGCGAATGCCCGGGATACCGTAGCCGATCGCCTTGTCGACAAACTGTGCCGCCGCGGTCTGGCGAATCGTTGGCGTCGAGTATGCGTAGCCGTTGTTCTCGACGACCACGACGAGCGGGCAGCGCTGGACCGCCGCAAAGTTGATCCCCTCGTGAAACGCCCCCGTGCTCGTCGCGCCGTCGCCGACATAGACCAGCCCGACGCGCTGCTCGCCACGCATCCGGAAGGTCAGCGTGACACCGGCCATCACCGGGACCATATCGCCGAGGTGGGAGATCTGCCCCACGAAGTTGCGGTCGACGACATCGCCGAAGTGGATGTTCAGCTCACGACCGCGCGTGGGTGAGTCGCCCTTGGCCATATACTGGCGCAGGATCTCCACCGGCTCGGCGCCCTTGACGAGCATCGAGCCGAGATTGCGGATCAGCGGGGAGAGGACGTCGCGCCGTTCGAGTGCGAACGCGCTGCCGACAGCGCAGGCCTCCTGCCCCAGCGATCGGAACAGGCCGCCCACCACCTTGGTCTGGCGATAGAGGGCGACGAGTCGCTCTTCGAGGGTGCGCGTCAGCCGCATCCACCGGTAGAGCTCGAGCAGTTGTTCGCGCGTGAGGCCGCTGGGGATCGCCGGGGGCGAAGTCATCGTGGGTACTGCCATGCCGTCAGCGAGGCCTCGGAAGCGGGTCAGGACGCGCGGAAACTTCGACGCCCCAGTGAGTTGCGTCAAGCAGGCAGGCGTTGTTGGGCGGGCTACTCCGGAGACTCAGGAGGGCAGGAGCCAGAAGAACAGCGCCGCGACCAGCGCGCTCGCGGGAATCGTCAGGAACCAGGCCCAGACGATTCGCCCGGCGACCCCCCAGCGCACGGCGCCGAGGCGCTTGGACGCGCCCACGCCCACAATGGCACCGGTGATGGTGTGCGTGGTGCTCACGGGGACGCCGAGGTACGACGCGAAGAGGATCGTCATCGCGCCACCGGTCTCGGCACAGAAGCCGCCGAATGGCTTGAGCTTCGTGATCCCGGTGCCCATCGTCTTGACGATGCGCCAGCCTCCCATCGCCGTCCCCGCAGCGATGGCCGAGTATGAGGCCATTTCGACCCAGAGCGGGACCTTGTCGGCCGTCACCAGATGGAAGTGCGCGAGGAAGCCGCTCTCGCCCGCGAACAGCGCCTGGGCCGAGACCAGCAGTCCCACGATGATCCCCATCGTCTTCTGCGCGTCGTTGGAGCCGTGGGCCAGCGAGTAGAGGCCGGCGCTCACCAGCTGGAGTCGCCGGAACAGCGCCTCCATCGTCCGGGCGTCCCGCTTCCAGAGCGACCACGAGAGGATCACCGAGAGCAGCAATCCGAGGATCATCCCGAGCAGGGGCGACACCACGATCGCGATGAGCGGCTTGACCCAGCCGGAAAAAATGATCGACTGCGTGCCGGCTTTCGCGATGGCCGCCCCGGCGAAGCCACCCAGGAGCGCGTGGGACGACGAGCTGGGGAGACCAAGCCACCAGGTGACCAGATTCCAGGTGATCGCACCCAGGAGCGCCGCACAGAGCAGCGTGGGCGTGACGATGCTCGGGTCGATCAGCCCCTTCGAGACGGTCTTCGCCACGGCTGTACCCACGACAAAAGCCGCGAGGAAGTTGCAGCCCGCAGCGAAGATCACGGCGATCCCCGGCGTGAGTACCCGGGTCGCGACGACGGTGGCGATGGAGTTGGCGCTGTCGTGAAAGCCGTTGATGAAGTCGAAGACCAGGGCCACGGCCACGACCGTCAGGACAAACGTCACCGAGGCGTCCATCGTGGCTCAGCCGTGCTTGATGGTGACCGACTCGATCACGTTCGCGGCATCTTCGGCACTGTCGAGCGTCTTCTCCAGTGTGTCGTAGAGTTCCTTCCACTTGATCACTTCGATCGGGTCGGTGTGATCGCGGAAGAGCTGACCGAGCCAGTCGTGGTAGATCGCATCACCCTCCTGCTCGAGCCGCTTGATCTCGCGACACGACTGCAGGGTGATTGCCGCGGGACCCTTCTCCATTCCCCGGACCGCAGCCAGGACCTCGACCGACATCCGGTGCACCACTTCGGCCAGCAGCACCGCACCCTGCGGCACTTCGGCAATCCGGAAGATCTTGGCGCGCCGGGCGGTGCCGTCGATTCGGTCGATCACGTCGTCGAGCCGCGAGGCCAGCTCGTGAATGTCCTCGCGGTCAAACGGGGTGATGAAGGAGCGGTCGAGCCGGGTGACCAGCGTGTGCGTCACGCCGTCGGCCTCGTGTTCGAGTCCCTTGATGACCTCGACCAGGTCCCAGCGGGCCTCGTCGTTTCGTGCGAACAGCTCCATCAGATGGCGGGAGGCCTCCACCGACCGGGTGGCGAGGTCGATGAAGAGTTCGAAGAATTTTTCGTCGCGAGGCAGCAGGTGCAGGGCCATGGGATGGGTGCGCCGGTAGGGGTCGTCAGTAGGCGCCGCGCAGGACGTGCGCGGGTTCGGCGAGGCGGTGCACTTCGCCCAGGAAGCGCTTGGCCAGGCGGTCGACTTCACTCTCGCCGGGCTGGTCGGTCGCCACGGTCACCAGGGTGTAATGGCCGCCCTCGGCGCGCACGGTGACCGTGACGCCGCCGAGCGCGCCCTTGAAGGCACGCTCCCGGGGAGCTTCGATGGTGGGCGCGAGATGTGGTGCAAAGAACGCCGTGGCGGCGCCAATGACCGAATCGGGTGGCAGCTGGGTGCGATGGAAGTATTGCATGGGAGAGGGGAAGCTACCGGCCAACACGACACTCGGCAAGCAAAACAGGTGCGACCCCGCGGGGTCGCACCTGTCGGCCGGCCGAAAGCCGCCATCCTGCACGGACGTCAGTCCTGCGAATAGTCCTGGCCGAGGTGGGTGATCATCTCTTCGCCCATCATCCACCGCAGGGTGTTCTTGAGCTTGGTCTGCTGGATGAACAGATCGTGCTCGGGGTAGAGGCCCTCGGCCGTCTGCGGGCTCTTGAAGTAGAACGAGAGCCACTCCTGCACGCCTGACATTCCGGCGCGCTGCGACAGATCGAAGAAGAGCGCCAGGTCGAGCACCAGCGGCGCCGCGAGAATCGAGTCGCGGCAGAGGAAGTCCACCTTGATCTGCATCGGGTAGCCGCACCACCCGAAGATGTCGATGTTGTCCCAGCCTTCCTTGTTGTCGCCACGCGGTGGGTAATAGTTGATCCGCACCTTGTGGTACATCTTCGCGTAGAGGTCGGGGTAGAGCTGCGGCTGCAGGATGAACTCCAGCACGCCGAGCTTCGACTCTTCCTTGGTCTTGAACGATTCCGGATCGTCGAGCACTTCGCCGTCACGGTTGCCGAGGATGTTGGTCGAGTACCATCCTGCGACGCCCAGCATCCGCGCCTTGAACATCGGCGCGAGCACGGTCTTGAGCATCGTCTGGCCGGTCTTGAAGTCCTTGCCGCCGATGGCCACGCCCTTGTCCCGGGCAAGTTTTTCCAGGGCCGGAATGTCGCAGGAGAGGTTTGGTGCGCCGTTGGCGAACGGCACCCCTTCCATGATCGCGGCGTAGGCATAGAGCATCGACGGGGCGATCGCGACGTCGTTGGCGTCCATTGCCGCCTCGAAGCTCTCGAGCGTCGCGTGCTGCGGGCCGGGCACAATGAAGATCTCGGTCGAGGCGCACCAGACAATCACGCACCGGGCGGCACCACTGTTCGCCTTGAAGTCGCGGATGTCCTGGCGAAGCTGCTCGGCGAGGTCGCGCTTGGTCTTCCCCTTCTTCACATTGGTTCCGACCAGGCGCTTCACATAGTGCTGGTCGAACACAGCCGGCATCGGCTTGATGGTCTCGAGGAAGTCCTTGATGGGATACACGTGCTCGTGCTTGTCGAAGACCCCGCAGTGCAGGCACGACTCGTAGGCGTTGTCCGGCACCGGATCCCAGGCACCGAACACGATGTCCGAGAGCGGCGTGATGGGGACGAAGTCCTTGATCAGCGGCGTGCGACCTTCGGTCCGCTTGCCGAGCCGGATCGTCGCGAGCTGGGTGAGCGAGCCATAGGGCTGCGTCATCCCCCGTCGCGCGAGCTCCACGCCGGCGATGAACGTCGACGCGACCGCGCCGAGACCAACACACAGGACACCAAGCTTGCCATCTGCCGGCGCAACGGGCCGAGCCTTCGAGTCTGCCACGGAAATCCCCTCTACTTGACGTCGGCCTCGGCGGCTTCACGCTGAACGTGCGCGAAGCGCTGACCAACGGTGATGAACGACAACACGGTGAGCACGACCACGATGACCGTCAGCACCACTCCCCCTTCCCCTGCCCCCAGGATGGCAGTCGTCAGGCCGAGTCCGATGATCCGCTCGGCGCGCTGCACCATCCCGACCTTTCCACTCAGCCCGAGCCCTTCCGCCCGCGCCCGCATATAGGACACCAGCGAGGTGGACAGGATCCCCAGCATACACGCGATCACGGCGAATTCGCGCCAGCGCACCTCGGGTGCCCTCGCGAGATAGGCAGCAATGCCGATGAAGGTCGACCCGTCGCCAACCCGGTCCAGGGTCGAATCGTAGAAGGCGCCGAACTTCGTGGCCTGCTTGCTCGCCCGGGCCACTTGCCCGTCGAGCGTGTCCACCATCCCGCTCACGAGGAGCAGGACGCCGCCGAGCTGAATCGCCCCGGTCCCGTAGGCCACTGCCGACGCCAGGATGATCACCGCCCCGACGGTCGTCAGGGCATTGGGCGTCACCCCGGCACGGAGCAGGACGCCAACGACCGGATCCATCAGGCCGAGATACACCCGCTTGACTGACTCTGGAACGAGCTCTGCCACGTGCCCCCTGCCCCCAAGTCGTCGGAACGGCTCCAGTGCCCTCAGGAGGCGGCGGAGAAGGGTCAGAACGTAACAAGCGGCGGTGAACGGAGCAACGCGGAACCGCCTACGGGTAGAGCAGGAAGGGTCTCACCCGCTCCCGGAATCGTGCCTGTTCGGCCGTCCATCCCGACACAATCGAGTCGGGTGGGACACTGCCAAGGAGGGCGAGCCGAAGCGCAGGACCTCCTGCGAGACGGTCGAACGACCCGCCAATTCGGACCCGGTCCGGATGCACGGAACGGACGGCGCTGAGCAGTACCACGGCGGTCCGGGTGGGATCGTAGACCCGGGCGTCGGTCAGGACGAGTCGGATCCCCACCACGGAAGTATCCGCGAATTTCCGGTCGCCAGGATTGACCGGGGTGAAGCGCACCCCTCGGAAGCTGACGCCGGGAAGGTGCGCCGCGCGCACCCGCGCCAGCACCTGCGTGGTATCGAGCCAGGGCGCGCCGACCTGGGTGAAGGCCGCCTCTGTCCCTCGCCCAACCGAGAGCGCCGTGCCTTCGAACAGGCAGGTTCCGGGGTAGTGGAAGAGCGCCTCGACATCGCGAAGATTCGGGCTCGGTGCGCGGAAGGGCAGCCCGGTTTCCGGAAAGAGCATATCGCGGTGCCACCCTGCGACCGGCACCACGTGCAGTTCGACCGGGATCGCCAGGTCACTCGCGGCGAGGCGCGCCTCTTCCCCAAGGGTGAGCCCGTGCCGCATTGGAACAGTGAGCCGCCCGACGGCAGAAATCCACGCACGATCGAGGATGTTCCCCTGGACCGCCCCGCCAATCGGATTGGGACGGTCGAGAATCACCACCGGTATGTGCTGCGCCGCGGCCGACTGCATCACGTGCACTGCAGTGGCGATGTACGTGTAGTAACGCGCCCCGACGTCGGGGAGATCAATGAGCAGGATGTCGATCCCTTCCAGCATCGCCTTTGTCGGCGCCGCAGTCGCTCCGTAGAGTGAGTAGATTGGGATGTTGTTCGCTGTGTCGACGGTGGAGGTCACTTCTTCCCCCGGTGCCGCGCTGACACTCAGGCCGTGTTCGGGGCCGAACAGCGCCACCAGGCGGACGCCAGCCCCGCGGAGCCGGGGGATGGCACCGACGCCACGCGAATCGACGGCCGCAAGATTGGTGACGAAGCCAACGCGCTTGCCGGCGACCAGCGCCATTGAATCGCTGAGCAGGACCTCCAGCCCTGGACGCACCACCGCCGGAGCAACCGGACCGGGCAGTGCCTGTGACGAGCCGAGGCACGCCGGAAGCAGCAGCGCCACCAGCCACCCTTTGCACACGACACGCCTGTGACTCTGCATTCCCTCTCCTGTCGTTCGCTGATGATCCTCGGCCTCACGGCCTGCGCGACTGCCCCTGCTCCGCGTCCGTCGCCCGTTCCGGTGGTGCCCGATCGGCAGCCGATCGTCCTGCAACCAGCCCGGCGTGACACGGTGTCGTACCTGTTGCGGTCGCTGACGGTTCGCCAGAAGGTGGCGCAACTGGTGATGCCCTGGCTGCTCGGTGACTACGTCGCCAGCGACGATCCGACGATGGTCCGGGCCGCGATGTGGGTCGACTCGCTGCAGGTCGGGGGCATCATCATTTCGACCGGCACCCCGTATGATATCGCCGCGAAGTTGAATGCATTGCAACGGCGGGCGCCACTCCCCCTGCTGGTCTCGGCCGATTTCGAGGGCGGGACCGTGATGCGGATGGCCGCGGGCACGGCGTTCCCGACTCAGATGGGAGTCGGTGCCACGGGCAATGTGGACGATGCCTACCAGATGGGCCGCATCACGGCGATCGAGGGGCGGGCGGTGGGCGTGCACCTCGCGTTCGCGCCGGTCGCTGACGTCAACAGCAATCCCAATAATCCAATCATCAACACCCGGTCCTTTGGCGCCGACCCGAAGGAGGTTGGAGCGCTGGTGACCGCGACCATTCGCGGAATGCGCGATGGTGGCATTCTGTCGACGGCGAAGCACTTCCCGGGTCACGGCGACACCGACACCGACTCCCACCTCTCACTGCCAACCATCGCCGCCCCGTGGGCGCGCTTCGACACACTCGAGTTCGTGCCCTTCCGCGCGGCCATTGCCGCCAACGTCGATGCCGTGATGTCGGCACACATTGCGGTGCCCGGCCTCGACAACGGCATCGCGCGCCCCGGCACGCTCTCACCGGCGATCCTCACCGGGATCCTCCGCGACTCGCTGCATTTCAAGGGACTCGTGACCACCGACGCCCTTGATATGGGCGCCATCGCGAAGGAAATCTCGCCGAGCGAAGCCGTGATCCGCGCGTTCGAAGCCGGCAGCGATCTCCTGCTGATGCCCGCGAACCCAGCCGATGCCATCACGGCAATGACCGCCGCCGTCGAGAGCGGCAGGATTTCCCTCGCACGCCTCGACTTCTCGGTTCGCAAGGTGCTCGACTTCAAGGAGCGGATGGGCCTCTTCCAGCACCGGGAAGTCGACCTCGCGAAGGTCCCCGAGCTCGTGGGTCGATCGCAATTCCGCAGCATCGCACGCGATATCACCGAGCGCTCACTCGTCCTGCTGAAAGATTCTCTCGGCACCGTCGATTCACTGCGCGCAGGTCCCTCGCGAGTCGCACTGATTACGGTGGCCGATGGTAACACCACCCTGGGCACCGCACTCGCGGCGGAGATGCGGAAAGGCGGCCACACCGTCACCACCGTGACGATTCCTACCGAACCGTCGCCCCAGGAGTTGGAGCGCGCCACGCAGGCCATCGCGGCCGCGAACACCACCGTGCTTGCCACGGCAGTGCGCTGGGGCTCGTACAAGGGGACCGTCGGGCTCAATCCGTCCACGGCCGCCCTGCTCGCCGGCCTCGCCTCGCGCAAGCCGACACTGCTGGTTTCGTTCGGATCGCCGTATATCATCAGCCAGGTGCCAATGGCGGGGAGCTACCTGATCGCGTGGAGCAACACTCCGGTAGCCGAGACCGCGGTCGGGATGGCGCTCAGCGGAAAGATCGGAATCACGGGAACGACTCCAACACCGATTCCACCGCTGTTTCCAATTCACAGCGGCCTGCGGCGCGAACCCTCGCGCGGGGCGAGCGCCCAACCGCGACCGGCGCGCTTCGTCCCGGGAATGCCGTTTGACCTGAGCCGGAAGCTGCGCCTCGAGCCCGACCGCCCGAGGCAGCCTACCGAGGGCTTGCCGCTCTGATGCCAAGGCCCCTGGAATTCTTCGCCCCTGTCGCGCTCGCGCTCGGCGCCTGCGTCTCGCATCCGCCGCGAACGGCACCACTGCCGGTGTCGGCGTCACTCGCGGCGCGACTCGCACCCGTCGAAAGCGTGCTCGATTCGGCCATCTCGGCGGGTGCCGCTCCCGGCGCCGTGCTGGCGGTCTCAATTGGTGGTGAACATTTCGTCTACGGCACCGGGCGACTCGGCATCGGCGACGATCACCGCCCTGATGGCAGCACGATGTACGATATGGCCTCGCTGACCAAGGTCATCGTCCTCACCACGGTCGCGATGGAGGCCGTCGAGGAAGGGCGTCTCGACCTCGACTCACCGGTCGTTTCGTACCTTCCAGACTTCGCCCGCGGCACCGGCGAGAAATCCCGTGTCACGGTGCGCGACCTGCTGCTCCACGACAGTGGGTTGCCGGCGCACCGCCGGCTCTGGGAAGAGACGTTCAATCGGAAGGGCGCGATCCTGCGGACCATCACGAGCGACCTGGTGACACCCCCGGGAACTCAGATGGTTTATTCGGATCTCGGTGCAATCACGTTGACCACGATCCTCGAGAAGCTCTATGGCAAGCGGATTGACGCACTCTTTGCCGAGCGCGTGAGTGGTCCACTCGGCCTGCACCGGATGCGCTACCTCCCACCACGAGGATGGCGAAGCGAGATCGCACCGACCGAAAACGACCCTTGGCGCGGTCACATCCTGCGCGGCGAAGTGCACGACGAAAACGCTGGTCGTCTCGGCGGCGTCTCCGGTCACGCCGGCCTCTTTGCTTCAGCCGAGGACCTGCTCCGCTTTGGCGAATGGGCCCTGGCCGGCTCGCTGGGCAAGCTGGCACCCGGAGTCACCGTGAAGCCACCGCGCGAGTTCGCAACCTGGACGGTGACGCAGGACACCCCCAAGGGCTCGTCGCGGGGACTCGGCTGGGACACCCCCTCGGGACTGAGCAGTTCGGGCACGATCATGTCGATCCGGTCGTTCGGGCACACCGGGTTCACCGGCACCTCGATCTGGATCGACCCCACTCGCGAGGTGGTGATCGTGCTCCTGACCAATCGGGTGCACCCGACCCGCGATACCCCCCGATTCGGGCTGATCCGGCCCACCGTGGCGGATGCGGTGATGCGGGCCCTCTTTCCGGGAGCTCCACCACGGGAACCCTCCCATACCGGCAGGCGTTCCACGAATTGACCCCGGGTGCCTCCCGGACCTAAGTTTTTGGGACCAAACCAGTTGCAGGAGTGCACAATGAGCGATGCCACAACCCAGGCCCTGCCTGAGGGCTTTGTTCTCAATATCACCGATCAGGCCGCCAGCGAGGTGGCCAAGTTCGTGAGCGCCGAGGGCGTACCGGTCGATACGGCGGGTCTGCGCGTGTCGGTGCTCCCTGGCGGTTGCAGCGGGTTCAAGTACTCCCTCAATATCGAAGACAAGCCCGCCGACGACGATATGACCGCCGAGATCAACGGCGTCCGGGTATTCGTCGATGCCTTCTCCGCTCAGTACCTCACGGGCGTCACGATCGACTACACCTCCTCGATGCAGGGGAGCGGCTTCACGTTCAACAACCCGAACGCCACGGGTGGCTGCGGCTGCGGGAGCAGCTTTAACGCCTGAGTGTGCGGGCATCCGTTGACCGCGACGGTTGACTGCCAGGACCGAGGGCTTCCGCTGAGGGAGCCCTTTTCTCTTCAACGGCTCAACAGGACGGGCGCGTGAATCCGATCGACCTCGGCGTCATCCTCGTCTACTTCGTTGCAACGCTCGGGATCGGCTTCTGGGTCTCGCGTGGCCAACGCTCGTCGAGTGATTATTTCCTCGGCGCCCGGAATCTCCCGGCGTGGGGGGTGCTGCTTTCGATCGTCGCCACGGAAACGTCGGCGCTCACCGTCATCTCGATTCCCGGCGTTGGTGCACGCGGGGATCTCACGTTCCTCCAGCTGCCCATCGGCTACCTCGTCGGCCGGATCGGCGTCGCGCTCTGGCTGCTGCCCGGCTACTTCCGTGGCGAGCAGGAAACTGCCTACGCCAGACTCGAGTCGCGGTTCGGTACCTCCACCCGCCGGCTGCTTTCGCTGATCTTCCTGGTCACGCGCTTCCTCGGCGACGGCGTGCGCGTGTATGCCGGCGCCATCCCGCTGGCGCTGCTCACCGGATGGAGTACGCCCGCCGCCATTGTCGCGATGGGAACCATCACCCTGATCTATACCTACTTCGGCGGAATCAAGGCGGTGATCTACGCCGACGTGGTGCAACTCGCCGTCTACCTGGCTGGCGGCATTGCGGCACTGATCATCGCCGTGCAACTCGGTGGAGGAATCGAGCACGTGCACGCCCTTGCGTCGGCTGCCGGCAAGCTGCGCGTGTTCGACTTTACCTTCAATTTCACCACGCCGTATACCTTCCTCGGCGGGCTGCTTGGCGGCGCGCTGCTCAGCGCCGCGTCCCACGGAACCGATCACCTGATTGTCCAGCGACTGCTGGCAACGCGATCGCTGCGCGATGCGCGGATCGCGCTGGTCGGTTCCGGCGTCGTGGTGATCCTGCAGTTCGCCCTCTTCCTGCTGGTTGGCACGGCGCTCTGGGCCGCGCAACTGGCACCCACCGACGTGGGAGCCGACACGCTGTTCAGTTCGTTCGTCTTGCAGCACCTGCCAGTTGGTCTCGCCGGATTGGTGATCGCAGGTGTGCTGGCTGCGGCGATGAGTACGCAGGCCTCATCCATCAATGCCCTCGCGTCATCCGTCACGCACGACCTCTACGCCGGTTTCACCGGTGTGACCGATCCGGAGCGGCTGCTGCGCGTCGGGCGAATCGTGTCGGTGCTCTGGGGCATCGCGATGCTGGGCGCGGCACTCGCGTTCGACTGGTACGCCAACGGCAGCAACACGCCGGTGGTCATCCTGGCCCTCTCGATCGCTTCGGTTACCTACGGCGCCACGCTGGGCGTCTACTTCCTCAGCGGTGCGAGCTCCAGGATCATTGGCGTTGACGTCATCAGGGCCGCGTGCGTCACGATGACCGTGATGCTGGTCACCATCTTCGCCAAACAGCTCGCGCTGATGGGCGCAACGTGGTTGACACCACTGGGCACCCTTGCCTGGCCGTGGTACGTCCCGATGGGACTCTGCCTGACCCTGGCAGTGGCAATGATTTCATCACGGCTGCGTCGCGGAGCGATGGCCGCGTGATCGTCTTCGGCGCCGATGTCGGGGGTACGGCATCCCGGGTGGTGCTCTACGATGGCGAGAGCGAGCGCGGCCGCGCCGAAGGTCCCGGTGGGCCGATGCGCGCTGGCGAGGGCGACCGCCTCGCGGCTTCGCTCGCCGAGCTGGCCCGGCCGCTGCTCCACCGTGCCGGGAGCGTCAGGGCCGATGCCTTCGTGGTGGGAGCGTCTGGTGCGGGACGCAGCCAGGAACAGGCCGAACTCCAGCTTGCGCTGGAGCGGCAACGGCTCGCCTGGCGAATTCAGGTCACCAGTGACGCCGAGCTCGCGCGCGCGGCGGCCTTCGCGGGCGGCGCGGGCGTGCTGCTGATTGCCGGCACCGGGAGCATCGCACTCTCGCGCGATGGTGCTGGTCAGGAACGACGGGTGGGGGGCCGAGGCTGGAGGATGGGTGATCAGGGCTCAGCACACTGGATCGGCCTCCGCGCCCTCGAAGCCGTGGGTGCGATGCACGATGGCCTCGGCCCAGCGACCCGCCTGCCCGAGGCGCTCTGTGTCGCCGCAAGGGTCCCGGGAATCGCCGGCCTGATTCGCTGGTCCGTCAAGGCAACCTCGGCCGACGTGGCCGCGCTCGCGCCGGCCGTGCTGCAGTGCGCCGATGGGGGCGATCCCGTGGCCGCCGACATCCGGGAACAGGCGGTCGGGTGGCTCGTGCGGATTGCCGTGGCGGCCGGTGCCGGGCCACTCCCCGTGGCACTTTCCGGGGGACTGCTCGCCCCCGATCGCGCCCTGCGGGAACCGGTGGCAGGCGCGCTGGAGCGGCTGCACGGCGCCACGGTTTCGCGCCGCGCCATCGATCCCTGTCGCGGGGCCGTCGTGCTGGCCGAACGCGGCTGACGCCTCTCGTACCTGCGACTGAATCGGCCGTCGCGCATCGTGCGTAGTATGCCTGTGACCTGTTCCGCCTTCTTGAAATCAACTGAGGATCTCCTCGTGACCCGTCGCTCGCAGCTGCTGATGCCCCTGCTGACCCTGCTTCTCGCTGCCCCGATGCCAGCCCAGACCCGCAGCACGCCTCGCGAGCTTTTCGGCCAGGTCTTCGGGATGATTGCCGAGACGGCGGTCGATTCCCTGCCGGTCGACTCCCTCTACGAGCGGGCGGCTCGCGGTCTCGTGGCTCAGCTCAACGACCCCTACGCTGCCCTGCTCTCCCCCAAGGAGATCGCCGATTTCCAGCGCAACAGCATCGGCAATCGCTACGCCGGCATCGGAGCCCAGATTCGCAGCCAGGGCCAGCACGTCACGCTGTTCCGGGTCTACAGCGATGCCCCCGCCGCGAAGGCAGGGCTCAGGCAAGGTGATCGCATCCTCACGGTCGACAGCGTTGATGTGTCGGGGCTCCCCGTTGCCAAGGTCACGTCATACCTCCTCGGACCACCGGGGACCGATGTGCGGGTGGTGTATCAGCGAATCCCGGAAGCGACTTCGCGAACCACGGTGGTGCATCGTGACGAAATCCGGATCCCGGCCGTGCCGTTCACGCTGATGTTTGCCGACCACGTGGGATACGTGCCAATCCAGCGGTTCAACCAGACCGCCGCGCTCGACGTCGCGGCCGCCGTGACTCAACTGGCCCGCGATGGTGCGACCCGGTATATCCTCGATCTGCGCGGGAATCCCGGTGGCGACCTCGACGCCGCGACGGCGATGGCGGGGCTGTTTCTCAAGCCAGGCCAGGAAGTCGCGCGCGTGAAGCATCGCGGCCTTGATCCCGTGCTCTACAACGCCGGCCAGACCCTGCCGCTTGGCCAGGCGCCGATTGCCGTGCTCGTCGATGGCGGCTCGGCGTCGGCCTCGGAAATCGTGGCGGGTTCGCTGCAGGATCACGATCGCGCACTCGTGATCGGCACGCGCACGTTCGGCAAGGGGCTGGTCCAGACCCAGCGCATCCTTCCCGGGGGATGGGCACTGCGCCTGACGACCGGCAAGTGGTACACACCGAGTGGACGCTCGATCCAGGCCGATCACGGTGGATTCGGGGATGAACGATTTGTGGAAGCCGACAGTTCGGGAGCGCGGCCGATCTTCCATTCCGACGGCGGCCGCGAAGTGATCGGTGGGGGTGGGGTGACGCCGGAGCGCCTGGTGCCGCCCGATTCCGTCTCCGCCGGAGAACAGGAACTGGCGCGCGCGCTCGGGAACCGGCAGGTGGAGTTTCAGGACGCCGTGTATGAGGTCGCGCGGGAGCTGCAGCCGAGCGTGCATACCGGCTTCACCGTCCAGCCGGCCTGGCGGGACTCGCTCTTTGCACGGGTTGAGCGGGCGAAGCTTCCCGTGACACGCGGTCAGTTCGACGGTGCCACGGACGTAGTGAATCGCCTCCTCGATACGCAGGTGGCGGGGCTGGCCCTCGGTGACGCCGAGGCATTCCGGCGCCAGGTGGGCCGCGACCGCGCATTCAGCACGGCGCTCGAAATGATCGACCAGGCCACGACCCAGCAGCAGTTTCTCGCTGCCGGGACGCGCAAGGGGTAGCTAGTCGATCTGGTCGGTGACGACTTCGCGCCCGGTCTTCAGGACCGAGTGCTTGAAGCCGTACGCGAAGTACAGCACCACGCCGATCACGAGCCAGATCCCGAAACGTTCCCACGCCGTGCGCGGCAGGCCCTTCATCACGAAGATGCAGGCTGCCGCGCCGAGCGGCGCCACGACCCAGATGAACGGCACCCTGAAGCCGCGCGGGCGTTCTGGCTCGCGCACGCGCAGCACCAGCACGCCAATGCAGACCAGGGCGAAGGCCGCCAGCGTGCCGATGTTGGTCAGGTCGTAAATCATGTTCTCTTCTGCCAGCAGGGCTCCCAGCCCGACGAACACCCCGGTGATGATGGTCGTGACGTGGGGAACGCGGGTCTTCGGATGCACCTTCGCCGCCCAGCGCGGCATCAGCCCGTCTTTCGCCATTCCGAAGAAGATCCGCGGCTGGCCGTACTGGAACACCAGCAGCACGGCGGAGAGCGAGACCACGGCACCCGCGGCAACAATCCAGCTGGTCTTGTGCAGGCCTGCCAGTTCCAGTGCCCGCGACAGCGGATCGGCCGAAGCCAGCTGCTGATAGGGCACGATGCCGGTGGCCACGGCTCCCACGATCACGTAGATCAGGGTACAGATCGCCAGCCCACCCAGAATGCCGATGGGAAGATTCCGCTGGGGATTTTTCGTCTCCTCAGCGGCCGTGGAGACGGCATCGAATCCGATGTAGGCAAAGAAGACGATCGCGGCGCCCTGGTGGATGCCGCGGAAGCCATTCGGTGCGAAGGGGACGTAGTTGGCCGTGTCGATGTGCTGCATCCCCACAAAGACAAAGAGCGCGAGCACGGCAAGCTTGATCGCCACCATGATGTTGTTCGCTCGCGCGCTCTCGCGGACGCCGCGCAGCAGCAACCAGGTGATCAGTGCCACGATGGCGAATGCGGGGACATTGAGGATGATCGGCACGCTTCCGATATGCGGTGCCGTCTCGAGCAGGCCGTGGAGCGCGGGATCGCTGCTCGTGGACGCCTGCAGATAGCCGTGCGTGAGCCAGGGCGGCAGGGTGATGCCGAAGCCGCTCAACAGCGACACGAAGTATCCACTCCACGCCACCGCGACCGCGATATTGCCCACCGCATACTCGAGAATCAGGTCCCAGCCGATGATCCACGCCAGCAACTCACCGAGGGTGGCGTAGGTGTAGGCGTAGGCGGAACCGGCCTGCGGGATCATCGACGCCAGTTCGGCATAGCAGAGGGCGGCGAGACCGCAAACCGCCCCGAGCAGCAGGAACGAAAGGATCAGGGCCGGGCCGGCGCCGGCACGAATCACGGTGCCGTCACGCGCGATCTCACCGGCAGCTGCCGTGCCGAGCGACGAGAAAATGCCGGCGCCGATCACCGCGCCAATGGCCAGCATGATCAGGTCACCCGCGCCGAGTGAGCGGATGAGCCCGCGTTCGGTTTCGGCCGTGATCGGCTTCCGGGCGAAGAATTGAGTGAGCATCGGGCTCCTAATTCACCGTGACGGTGACGACGGTAGTGGCAGCAATGGGGCGCCCGTTGCAATCGCGGGCAGGCAGGAAGCTATACCCTCGCATCAGCTCCTCGAATTTCCTGGCGTAATTACGATCCGTAATCTGCGGCTTGAGCGAGACGCTGGTGACTTTCCCGGTCGAATCCACCAGCAGCGTGACGTCGATTTCCTTTCCGCGATCCGGCTTCGGTGGATCAGGTGCGGGCAGAATCATCTGTCGGCCTTCCGGAGCTGTCGGGCATCCGCCAGTGCCGTTGCCACCGCCCGTGCCGCTTCCACTTCCGGGCCCGACACCGCTTCCGGTACCCGGCCCTTTGCCGGTCCCAGTCCCGCCGCCCGAGCCGCCTCCGGTGCCGGCGCCCGGAGCGGCGGGTGCGGGCGCGGGCGCGGGCTCCGTCTTCGGTGCCGGTGTCTCGACGGGCGGAATCACCGCCGGCGGGACGACGGTTGGTGCAACTGGAGGTGGAGGCGGAACTACCGGCTCCGGCGCGCGAGTGACCGGTGGTGCCGTAATGGTGACACCTCCCTTCCCTCCACCTCCGCCGCCCCCAATGGCAATCTGAAAGGCATCGCCGATCGGGGAATGGGTGGGCTGGACCACGGAGGCGGTCACCCGGACGAGGAGGACAATCAGGAGCAGATGCAGCAGCGCCGAGACGACGATCGCTGTGCGACTCCGCTCGGTGGGAACCGGCAGGAAGGCACGAACGCGGGCGCCCTGAGGGGGAGCGCCCGCGTCGCGGTCTTCAGGCCCGGACGTCAACCCTGGCTCAGTTCGCCTCGATCGGGGTGAAGCCGACAATCTGGACTCCCGCTCCTCGCGCGATATCGATCGCTTCGATGATCTCGCCGTAGGGACGATTCGGATCGGGCTTCACGAACAGCAGCTTCGCCGGCCGGGCATCGTAGATCGTATGGAAGGCCTGCTCGAGATTGGCCTTCGCGTACGGCGTGCCGTTGATGACGTAGCTGCCATCATCCTTCAGCTGCAGCACGATCTGCGTACTGGGTGCCGAGTTGGCCACCCCGGTCTCGACCGGTGGAATCTGGATGTCGATTGCCGCGCGCTTGAGGGCCTGCACGATCATGAAGATGATCAGCAGCACCAGCAGCACGTCGATCATTGGCGTCACGTTGATGTCGGAGTTGACGCCCCCGGAACTCCCTGCAGCCATCGCCATCGGCTAGTTCTCCTTGTCCTTGGTGGCGCCCGAGAGGCCACCCTTGCGATCGGTGATCGCCACCAGGACGCGGGCGCCCGCACGGCGCCCCATCTCGACCGCTTCCTGCACCTTGCTGTATGGCAGGCCGACGTCGGCCTTGAAGAACAGGATCTTGTCCTTGGTGCGCGTGGCGTACATCGATGTCAGCGCGGCCTCGGCCTGATCCTTGGCAATCGGCTTCATATCCAGGAAGTAATTCCCGGCGTTGTCGAGACCGAGGGTGATCTCGTCATCCTCCTCGGTGCGCTGATCGACATTCAGGCCGCTGGGCATCGTCGCCTGGAAACCGGATGCCAGCACCGGGGTGACGATCATGAAGATGATGAGGAGGACCAGCATCACGTCGATCATCGGCGTGACGTTGATGTCCGCATTCACCTTCCCCTTGCCGGAACTACCCGTGGATATGGCCACTGCCGCTCACCGCCTTCTGCGCCTGGAACTCCTTGGTGAAGATCGAGCGACCGAACTCGCTCCCCACGCTCTTGATCAGGTAGTCGATCAGCTCCTTCGAGGTGTAGGTCATCTCGACGGCGAGGTTCTCGACCTTGGTCGTGAAGTAGTTGTACGCCCACACGGCCGGAATCGCGACGATCAGGCCGAAGGCGGTCGTGATCAGTGCTTCTGCGATGCCGGAGCCGATGCCGGCCAGGCCGCCCGAGGCGCCGCCAGACGACATCGCCTGGAAGGCGTTGACGATACCCATCGTGGTGCCGAGCAGTCCGACGAACGGTGCCGTGGAACCGACGGTGCCCAGGATGCCGAGGCCGCGCTTGAACTCGGCCAGGGTGATCATCATCTGGCGCTCGACGGCACGCTCCGCCGAGTTGATGTCGGCGGCGGTGATCGTCGCGCGGTCACGGAGCAGCGGCTTCACTTCGGCGAGTGCTCCGCCGAGGACGCGGGCCACGTGCGAGTCCTTGTTCTTCTCGGCCAGCGTGATGGCCTGGTCAAGATTCTCTTCCTGAATGGCGCGCGAGAACTGCGGCGCAAACTTGCGGGTGCCCGCCTCGCTCTTCTTGATCTTGATGAGCTTCTGGATGACGATCGTCAGGGAGTAGACCGACATGATCGCCAGTACCACGACGATGCCACGGGCAAAGAGACCGGCGTCTTGCCACAGCTTCAGCATACTGGTGTTCATTGGATGACCTTTCCTGAGTGAAGAGTTCCGGCCGCGACGGCGCGGCCCGCTATTACGGCGTAGGCGCCGTCAACCTTGCAACGAGAATCGAACAGCCTGATCGACCAGCTGGCGGACCGGCGCGCCACGAATCTTGGCGGGCTTGAACCGCGACTTCTTGATGGCCTCGATCGCCGGGGCCTCGAACGCCTTGTTCGTGCTGCTGAGCACCTGGATAGTGCCTCCCTCGACGCGCCCGTCCGTGCCGACAATGAAGCGAAGTGAGACCTTGCCTTCAATCCCGGCGGTCTTCAACACCGGCGGATACGCCGGCAGCGGGCCGTCGAGGTACTGGACCGGATCGTCGACCTGGTCCACGGTGAACGATTCGCCGCTCACGATATCGACCGGCCCTGTTCCACCCACCACGCCGCGGGCGATACCGCCCTCGACGCCCTTACCCGAGAAGTCCTTGGCATTGAACTTCTGGTTCAGGTCGACCGGCGGGATCTCCGTGGGGATCTCCTTCGGCGGCACGATCGTCTGGAAGCCCTGCGGCGGCGGATTCCGGGCCACGACCTGGTCGGGCGGCGGCTGGTCGGGCGGCGGCGGTGGCGGCGGGTCGGGCGGCTTGATGAAGACGGCAGTGCTGTCCGCGAGCAGTTTCTTCACCGTTTCGGCCGCCCCCTGGGTGGCCTTGACGGCGCCGAAGATGAGGAGCACGTGAAAAATCACCGACAGGATCAACTGTCCGGTGGACTGCTCCTTCTTGGGCTTCGACTCGATCAGGTTTTCGAACACGCGGACGAACCTCCGCTGATGGGACGATGCACAGCTGTGTGTGTCGGGAGGTAATCTCACCCGACGAGTTCGCGGGGGCCTCACCGTGAGATGACAATTCGATGACAACTGGATTAGCCGATGCTACGCCTCTTCCGGGGGGACGTCACGGAGCGACTCAACTGCACCGCTGGGGAAGCGCACCGTAAAGATACTACCTCGTCCGGGCCGACTCTGCACCTCGATCGTACCGCCGTGGGCCTCCGCAATCCACTTCGAGATCGCCAGCCCCAGGCCCGTTCCGGGGCGGTCTCCGGTCCGGGACCGGGCCGGATCGGCCCGCCAGAATCGCTCGAAGACGTTCTCGGTGTCCCCAGGCGCGATCCCGATGCCGCTGTCCGCCACCGAGAGGACGGCCGTGTCGTTCTCGTGAGCCAGCCGGATGCTCACCTGCCCCCCCGCGGGCGTGTACTTCACCGCATTGGTCACCAGGTTCATCAGGAGTTGCCGGACCCTCGGCGCATCGAGCGGCACCATCACCGGCTCATCAGGGAGCTCACTGAGCACGGCGATGCCCTGGTCGGTTCCGAGAATCTCCGCCGTCTCGAGCCCCTCCCTCACCAGTTCCCGGAGGTCCGTCTCCACGAGGACGAGGCTGGCGCGCCCTTCATCGGCGCGAGCGAGGGTGAGGAGGTTCGTAACCAGTTCCGACATCTGGTTGATCTGGCGGAGGGTTTCATCCAGCGCGCCCACGACGTCGTCCGGCGTCTTGGGATCGGTGAGTGAGCGCTCGACCCCGGCGCGGAGCACCATCAACGGAGTCTTGAGTTCGTGCGATGCATCGGCGGTGAAGCGGCGGAGCGCGTTGAAGCTCTGCTCCACGCGCGAGAGCATCGCGTTGAGCTTCTGCGCCAGGCGCGAGAGCTCGTCATCCCCCGTGGGCACCGCGAGGCGCCGGTGGAGCGACCGTCCATCCTGAATCGCCTCGAGCTCCGCGACCATGAACTCCACCGGCAGGAGCGAACGCCCAGCGAGCCAGTAGCCCACCAGCGTGGATGCCACGAGGATGATCGGTGCGACCAGGATCATCGAGACGAGCAATTGCGCGGGGCCGTT
>JAZJZU010000031.1:2653-3811 GCA_040389605.1 Gemmatimonadota bacterium | reverse complement strand
ACACTTGCTTGGTTCCACGCCTGCGGCATTCCGTTGCGCGGGGCCGTTGGATTCCGTGATCGGCTGAGCCGCGACGAGAATCGAACTGAGGTCGCCACTGACCGAATCCACCGGCTCGAGCAGGTACCGAAAGGTCGATTCATCGGCGAGGAGCGCGAGCTGACCGCGACGCGTCACGACGGGCTGCCTGAGGATGATGCGGCGAACCTCGACGAGCGCCTCGGGCGTCAAGTCCCGTGCCGGCGGGGAGACATACACCAGGCGGCCGAGGCCATCGGCCACGAAGAGGTAGTCCCGCATTCCCTCGAAGAGTGTCCGCGCATCACTCACCAGCTCGTAGGTGCTGTCACGGGCCCCGAGGTTGGGGAGCGCGACCACCACCGGCCCGCCGCGGGCCTGCTCCGTGAGCCAACGGATGGCGAAGCGTGCTTCCTCGGTGAGCCGGACCTCCAGCTGCTGTTCCGCTTCGCGCGCCGACGACTGCCGGCGCTCCCAATAGAGCGCCGCCCCGAACACGACGAGGGTCGCGGTCAGGGCGATGGTGTAGGAGATCGTGAGCCGGCCACGAATCGACTGCATCTACCCCTTCACGACGTAGCCCACACCCCGGACGGTGTGAACGAGTTTCTGGGCAAAGCCGGCGTCCACCTTCTTGCGCAGACGGTTGATGACGACGTCGACGATGTTGGTTCCAGGGTCGAAATGGTAATCCCACGCGTACTCGGTGATGAGCGTCCGCGACATCACGCGTCCCGGGTGACGCATCAGGTATTCGAGTACCGCGTACTCCTTGGGCGTCAGTTCGATGGCCGTGCCGTCGCGCGTGACCTCCCGGGCATCGAGATCGAGCTCCAGGTCGGCCACCCGGAGCGAACGTGCCGAGAGGACGCGAGGACGCCGCGATATTGCCTCGATCCGGGCGAGCAGTTCCTCGAAGGCGAACGGCTTGGTGACATAGTCGTCGGCCCCCGCGCGCAGGGCGTCGACCTTGTACTCGACGCTGTCCTGCGCTGTCAACACGAGGATGGGCGTGGTCAGGCCGCGGTCCCGAAGGGTTCGCAGCACCTCGAGGCCGGTCATCCCGGGCAGGCGCAGGTCGAGGATGATGAGATCGTAATGCGCGCTCGATGCGATCTTGAGCGCTTCGGTGCCGTCGCC
>JAZJZU010000031.1:426-2643 GCA_040389605.1 Gemmatimonadota bacterium | reverse complement strand
GTCGCCGACCCAGTCGGCGATGTACTGCTGCTCCTCGAGGCCGCGCTTCACATACTGGCCGACGGTCTTGTCGTCTTCCACCACCAGCAGCTTCATTGCGGGCCTCCGTCCTTGGCCACCGGGAGTGCCATCCGGAACACGGTCCCCTTCCCTTGCTCACTGCGAACATCCAGCCGCCCGCGATGATCCGCAATGATGCCGTAGCAGATTGCGAGCCCCAGCCCCGTGCCACGCGACGGACCCTTGGTCGTGTAGAAGGGTTCGAAAATCTTGGGCAGCACGTCGGGAGGAATCCCCGGGCCATCGTCCTGGAACTCAGTGACGACCTGCTGTCCCTCGCGACAGGTGCGGACCGTCACGTTCCCGTGACCGTTGGTCGCATCGGCGGCATTGAGGAGAATGGCCATCGCGGCCTGCACCAGTCGCTCACTATTTCCGAGCACCGGCGGCAGCCCCTCCTCGAGCTCCCGGGTGACCTTGAGCCGGCGGAACCGCTGGTGATGCTTGAGCAGGTAGAGCGTCCGCTCCAGCAGCGCATTGAGGTCGGTCGGTTCGAAGGCACCGCCACTCCGGCCGGCTCGCGAGAAATCGAGCAGCCCATCGACGATGTTCGTGCAGCGGATCACTTCACTCTCGATGATGTCGAGATACTCCCGGACCACGGGCTCTGCCGCATTTCCGAGTCGTGAGGAGATCGCCGCCACGCACGCGCCAATGGTGGCAAGGGGATTGTTGATTTCGTGCATCACCCCGGCGGCAAGCTGACCCACGGCCGCGAGCTTCTCGGTCTGGTGCATCGCCCGCTGGATGATCCGGGTTTCCGTGACATCTTCACCAATGCTGATCACGTGGGTGACCCGGTCGCCGTCGAGCCGCATCGGGAGCCGGGACGTGCGGTACGTGCGTGGATCACCGTCGGCGATCTGGACGTCCTGCTCGCTCTCGTGGATCTCTCCGGTGGCGAAGACACCCTCGAACTCGGCCCGGAGCGAATCCGCCGGCTGTCGAAAGAGCACTTCGTGTACCGGCCTGCCGAGTACGTCCTCCCGGCGCAATCCCTGCATTCCGGTCTCGCGCTTGCGATTCCAGAGCACGATCCGGAACTGGTCATCCACGACATACAGCCCGACGGGGAGTGAGTCGACTGTCAGACGGTGCAGCCGGCGCTCCAGCTGTGCGCTGTCTTCGGTGCCAAGCTCGAACGCTGGCAGCACCGCAGCAAGCAGCGTGGCAACCGTTTCGAGAATCGGGCGGAGTTCGGCCGGCGGCCTCGAGGTTCCTGCCACCTCAAGGAGCGCGTGCCGATCGCCGCGCCACGGTACCGTCACGGTGTAGGGTGTCGAGGAGTCGGCGGAGCCGTCGGTGAGCGAGATTTCGTCTGCGCGGCGCGAACCAGCCCGCAACCGGACCTCTCGCGCGGGCAGCATCGTGCGCAGCTGTTCGCACACGGTGCGCAGTCGATCGGACGGGGGTGCCGTCCCGCCGAGCGCGCGAGCGGCCGCCGCAATCACGGCGAGCGGCGGGACGCGCCCTGGCTCGTTCACGGCGCCGTCCTGGGACGCCAGGCGCCGAGCACCGCGTGCGCGATGCGCCAGCTCCCGTTGTGCCGGGCAAGGGTCAGGAAGTCGGTGGCCTCGTATTCCCCCTGCCCCGACGACGGCGCAGCCGCGATCACGAATCGCGCGGTCGCCAGTTCGCCGTCGGCGCGCAGATCGGAACGCACGAGCCGCACTCCACTCCGCTCGCTCCGCTGCCCCCGGAGCTCCAGTAGCGTGCGCAGCGGGACAAGGGTGGGAGCATTCTGCCCGCCATCGAGCAGCACCGTGGCGGTCGGCCACGCGACGCGGTTAAACGTTGCGGTGTCGTGACGGGTGAGCGCGCCATAAAACGAAGTGGCAACTCCCTGCAGGGCGGCATCCTCGACCCGCGAGCCGCTCGGCGCGCGATACTCGAACTGGCAACCTGTCAGGAGCGTCAACAGCAGGACGCGTGTGTGCACCCTCACGGAGTCACGTCAGCACGGCGAGCCGCTGAAGCAGCTCGTCGTTCTCCCGGCGCTGCCCCGATTCGGATTCCACCCACGTCCATTGAACCACGCCCGCGCGGTCGATCAGGATATACGCGCGGGCAGAGCGGTTCTTGGCCTCCACAAACACGCCGTACAGCGTCGAGACCACGCGAAAGAAATCGCTCAGCAGCTCGACCGTCAGTCCCTCG
>JAZJZU010000031.1:0-416 GCA_040389605.1 Gemmatimonadota bacterium | reverse complement strand
TTGGCGCCGATGGCGTAGGGCACCGCGATGCGGAAGCCGGCGAAGATCGCCGGCTTGACGAAGACCCGCCTGGCCGACGTCCTGCTCCCCTTCCGGGACCGAGTGTCCGAGGGAGGGCTCGGCTCGGTGCCTGAGATTTTCGACGGCGACGCGCCTCACCGCCCCTCCGGCTGTCCTTTCCAGGCCTGGAGCGTGGCGATTGAGTCCACGCTGATGGGCAGGACCGCACTTCCGGCCGCTTCGAACCGAGCATAATCGTCCGAAAAAGCGCAAAGCTCGGCGGTGCAGGTGCTGGTGAAGGCCAACGGAAAGAATGCGAGAATCACCGAACGCCTCCCCCGGAAATCGGCAAGCGTGACCGTTCCGCCGCTCGTCGAGGGCAGCGTGAAGTCAGGCGCCAGTGATCCGACCTCCGG
>JAZJZU010000030.1:1382-9772 GCA_040389605.1 Gemmatimonadota bacterium | reverse complement strand
TGTTGTTGCTTCCCATCCAGACCTGGCGCCCATCGTGCGTGACGGCGATCCCTTCAGTCTGCGTTCCCACGGGCACGACCACTGGCTCCGCCGTGCCGGCGAGATCCACGATCGACAATGTTCCCGAAGCGATGTTCGCGACGAATGCCGTGCGCTGATCACGCGGGATCGCAACCATATGACCGACACGCTGTCCGGCCCGCTTCGTGCCGGTGATCTTCCCCTGTTCCACGTCGACCAGCACGAGCAGCGAATCCCGCTCGGCCGTCACGACCAGGGTGCGATTGTCGTTGAGGAACACCGCGCCGTGCGGCCGTTGGTACGGAGCGAATGAAATGGTCTTCGCCACCTTGCCCGCCGCGACATCAATAAGCGTGAGAGTGCGCCCGGGCTGCTGTGCGCCGTAGTCGGTGACCACCGCCCACTTGCCATTGGGTGAGACGGCCACCTCGTGCGGCACCGACGTGGTGGGGAAGGTCGCCCGGACGGTGCCCGTCGAGATGTCGAGCAGTTGTGCGGTGGTGTCGTTCATATTCGCGACGACGAGCGTCTGCGCGCCGAGTGGCAGCGCGAAGATGAGGCCGATGGTGGAGATGCCGAGACGCACAGGGTGCTCCTTCAGTGGCGGAAACTCGATCAAATTACCCAGAAGTCCACCGCCACGGAGTGTTTTGCGGGGGGAGACGCTCCCGGACATACGGCGCCTCTACCCCAATGGTGTCAGCGCTACTCGCTCCGGATCGCGGTAATCGGGTCGACCCTCGTGCTGCGGCGGGCCGGGCCCCAGCTCGCGAGGAAGCCGACGACGCCGAGCGCGATGATGGCCAGCAGATAGGTGGTCGGGTCGCCGGGCTCTACATCGTACAGCAGCGAGCGCATCAGCTTGGTGGCCGCGACGGCTCCTGCCCCGCCGACGACGATTCCGAGACCGACCACGGCCATCGCGCCGCCCTGCACCAGGCGCTGCATCGCGGCCGGGCGAGCGCCCAGCGCAATCCGGATCCCGATCTCGCGGGTCCGTTGCGCTACTGTGTACGACACCACGCCGTAGATTCCGACGCCTGCGAGCAGCAGCGCCACGACGGCGAACGAGAGCAGCACGAGCATCGTGAAGCGACGATCGGCGATCGACGACGTCATTCGCTCTGCCATTGTGCGGAACTCGAGCGGAATGGTCGGATCGATGGCGTGCACCAGCTGCGTGACCACCGGTGCAAAGGAGGCGGGCGCCGCGGTCGTGCGGAGCACGAGGGACATCGAGCGGGTCCGCTTCGGCATCTGCTGGTAGGGGTACCAGTACGCCTCACTCCGCTTTCCCACGATCGGACCGTGCGGAATATCGGCCACAACGCCGACCACGGTCGCATAGGGGCGCAAGTCGCCGTCGTCCATTCCCAGCACGCGCATCTGCCGTCCCAGGGGATCCTCGCCGGGCCACTCCCGATCGGCCAGGGACTTGGTGATCACCACCACTGGGGGCGCCGTGGCGTTGTCGCTCCACTGGATGTCACGCCCGCGCAGGATCCGCATTCCCATCGCCTCGAAGTATCCCGGGCTCGCCGTGCGGTAGATGGCGTAGCCGGTGATCGGGAATGCCTTCAGCAGTGGCTTGCCTTCCACCTGGATTCCGCCGCTCGGATTGTCGCCCTCGAGCGGCAGCCGGTTGGTGATGCCGGCCGCAACCACGCCAGGCACGTTGCGCAGGTCGGCGAGGAGCCGATCGTGGAACGCGACCGCCTGCCCCACATCGGGGTAGCTCACCTCGGGCAGGTCGATCAGGGTCGTGAGCACGCCTTCGGGCCTGAAGCCGGGGTCGATGGCCGTGATCGCGGCGAACGAGCGCAGCAGCAATCCCGAACCGCAGAGCAGGACCACGGCGAGTGCCACCTCCACGGTCACCAGTGTCGACCAGAGCTGGCGACTCCGGCGTGTGCCGCTGTGTCGCGTGCCTTCGCGCATCGCGCGGGCAGGTCGCACGCTCGACATTCGCAGCGCTGGCAGCAGGCCGAAGAGCGCCGCGGTGAGGAAGGTCACCACCATCGAGAACACCAGCACTCGACCGTCGAGCCGTGCCCCGTCGACCGGGACCATTTCGACGGGTGCGAGCGTCAGCAGGCTCTTCATCAGGATCCACGCGAGGGCGAGACCGCCAACGCAGCCGAGCACGGCGATCACCAGCGATTCGGTGAAGATCTGGCGCACGAGGCGTCCTCGACCGGCGCCAATGGCCGCGCGAATGGCGAGCTCGTGCGCCCGCGCGGTTCCCCGGGCAAGCATACTGCTCGCGAGGTTGGTGCACGCGGCAAGCAGCAGCAGTGTCGAGGCCGCCAGCAGGATCATCAGCGGCTTCCGCAGTGAACCGGTCTGGACGTCCTGCAGCGGTGAGACCGTGGCCCCGACGGCATCGAAGTCGGGCAGGAGGCCAGGGCGCATCTGCTGCGTGATGGCATCGAGCTCGCGATCGGCGTCGGCGGCTGTCACGCCATCCCTGAGGCGGCCCACCACGGACCAGTTATGTGCCGTGCGGCTGGTGTTGTAACCATAGAGATCGAGCGGGAACCAGACGTCACTCTCGTTCGGGAACCCGAAGCGTGGCGGCAGCACGCCGATCACCTGAAAGTCGAACTCGGTACGGAGCCGGCGCGATGCAAGATCACGAGTGCCGCCGAGCCGGTCCTGCCAGAACCGGTAGCTCACCACCGCAACCGGTGGCGCACCGGGCTTGTGGTCGTCAGGGCCGGGGAGCCTGCCGAGAACGGGCTGCACTCGCATCACGCGGAAGAAGTCCTCCGAGACGGAGGCAGTGCGCACGCGCGACGGCACGTCGGCGCCGAGCAGCGTGCTGACGCTGCTGCCGTAGGCGGCGATCCCCTGAAAGGAACGAGAGCGCTCGCGCCAGTCCAACAGGTTGAGCCAGGGAACGTCGGATTCGCCGCCTTTTTCGTGCTTCTCGCGCAGGTCGATCAGCTGCGCGGGATGATCGTAGGGGAGCGGCCGCAGGATCACGCCGTTGACGACCGAGAAGATGGCGGTGTTCGCGCCGATGCCCAGCGCGAGCGTGAGCACGGCGCCGATGGTGAAGCCGGGAGAACGACGCAAGATGCGCAGCGCAAAGGTGAGGTCGAGCTTGAGCGCACCGAAGCGCTCGGCGCGGCGCTTCCCCTTTCGCGCGCGGACGGTGATCTCGCGGCATTCACGCGAGACATCGTCCACATTGCCGAACGCGCGCAGCGCTTCGGCCCGCGCCATCGCCGGCGCCATTCCCTCGGCGATCAGCTCCTCGGTCCGGAGTTCGATATGCTGGGCAATCTCCAGCCGGACGTCTTCGTCCACCGGCTTCTGGCTGGAGAGCGGGAGTGCGTCGTCCGGGGAGTTCACGCGATCGCTCCGTTCGGGCGCGCCTCGAGGGCGCGCGACATTGCGGACACGTAGCGACTCCACGCCCCGACCTCCACCTGCAACTGTGCGCGTCCCGCCGCGGTGAGGCGGTAGACCTTGGCCTCACGCCCGGTGGCGGTCGTCTTCCAGGTGGCGTCGATGAGTTCCTTCTCTTCGAGCCGGCGCAAGGCGGGGTAGAGGGCGCCCTCTTCGATCTTCAGCTCGTCACTGGTGACCTGCTGAATCCAGCGCGACACGGCATAGCCGTGGGTCGGACCCCAGCTCAGTGTCTTGAGGATCAGGACATCGAGGGTCCCCTTGAGCAGCATCATCGGCGGGCGGGTCATCGGCGTATCCGGTCGGGATGAGGGGTGAGAGCCTAATGCCTAAGCTACTTATGGGTGTAAGACGGAGCGAGGCGGGAGAAGGTTGCAGGGGCTCGATGGGCGATGGGCGATGGGCGAAGTCCGAGGAGCTCATCCCCAGCCCAGGGAATCCGGACTTATCATTGGGATCCATTCCCGCTTCCAGAACGCTTGCCGAGGCCCTTTCGATGAAGCAGCTCCTGCTGATGACCGCCGCACTGGTTCTGGCTGGCGCGTTCCCTTCCGCCCCCCACCCTCTCTTCAACGGCCACGACCTCGGCGGCTGGCACGTCGATGTCCCGGCGATGGACGGCAACGACACCACCCGCAACCCGTTCATCGTGCGTGACGGCCACCTGGTGACGCTGGGTACCCCGGGCGGCCACCTGATCACCGACTCGGTGTTCCGCAACTACCGGCTGGAGGTGGAATACCGCTTCACGGGCAAGCCGGGCAATGCGGGCGTGCTGATCCACGCCTCCACGCCGCGTGCCCTCTACAAGATGTTTCCGCAGTCGATTGAGGTGCAGATGGAGTCGGGCAATGCCGGTGATTTCTGGTGCATTCTCGAAGACATCACCGTGCCCGATATGGTCGCGCGCCGCGGGCCGAAGGAGACGTGGGGCGCCACGGAGGGGAAGGCGCGCCGGATCAAGAACCTGACCGACGACTCGGAACATCCGGTGGGCGAGTGGAACCGGATGGTGGTCGAGGCGGTCGGGCGGTCGGTCAAGGTCTGGGTCAACGGCACGCTGGTGAATTCCGGCACGGGGGCCACTGCTGATCACGGCCAGATCGCGATCCAGTCGGAAGGGTCTGAGGTGGAATTCCGGCGACTCGACCTCACGCCCATCAGCCGCCTGACGCCCTGAACCGTTGCAACCATTGCCTGGGCGGGGTAGCCAGAACCTTTCTGAGCTGACGGTCGTAGTTCCCGCGCTCGTCCTGCGGGTTCCATACTGCCTTTCACCTTCCCGGAGTGTCTCGTGTCCTTATCGCCGCTCCTGGCCCTGGGCTTTGCGGTTTCCGCGCTCGCGACCCACGACACCGTAAAGGTTGAGCGGCAGGCGGTTCGATTCAGTAACGCCAACATCGAACTCGCCGCCACACTGCTCCGACCAGTCCTCCCCGGGCGCCACCCGGCCCTTGTCGTCATTCACGGATCGGGCAACAGCGATCGATCGAACCCCTGGACCACGGCGTATGCCGATGCGCTTGCGTCACGCGGCATCGTCGTGCTCTACCCCGACAAGCGGGGAAGCGGCGAGTCCGGTGGCAGCTGGAAGACCTCCTCATTTCAGGAGTTGGCCACGGATGCGTCCGCCGGGATCGCACTCTTGAGGAAGCGAACGGACGTTGACACGGCACGCATCGGGGTGATCGCCTTCAGTCAGGGTGGATACGTGGCTGCGGTGGTTGCCGCGCAGGATTCGTCGTGCAAGCTGGTTGCAGTGGTGTCCGGAGGGGTCGCAACGCTGCTGGATCAGACCGTCGATGAACTGGTGATTGAGGCCGAGCTGGCGAAGGCTCCGCTTGCGATACCAGATGAGCTCATCCTTCGAAGAGTCTATCGCCAGGCGTTCGCGGCTGCTCAAAGTGGCGAGGGGTGGGGCGCCCTCAGCGATTCGATTGCCCACGCGGGGAGTCGAAGTGCCCCGCTTGCGTCGGCGCTCCGCTCGCTGCCGACCGATTCGACACACTGGGCGTACAAGTGGATTCGGAGTACTGGTGATTTCGACCCTGTCGGCTTCTGGAAGCAGGTCCGTCGGCCGGTGGTGTTCTTCTATGGCGGGAGGGACACCCAGATCCGGACGCGGAGGAGCATTGAACGATTCTGGGAGGTCGTCGGCTCGGACACCCCGAATTTTGCGTTCGGCTTTCTCCAGGGCAATGGCCACGCCCTTTTCCGCGACGACGTGCTGGGGTTTCTGGTGGGGTGGCTTCACGACGCCGGCGCCAACTGAGCTAGACGCGAGCCCGGCTGCAACGCTTTTCGGGAGCAGGGCATCTATATCGGTAGACCGGAGCTGCAGCCTCATCGCCGGTCTCCGCAGTACCATCCCCCCGCAGGACTCCCGGTTCGCCGCAGTGGCGAGCCGCGGAGTCCGTTCGCATTTCGGGCCGGTTACCTTGGGTGCAACCCATTTCCAGTGATGACTATGCGACGCTTCCGTGTTGCCGCCGTGGTGCTCCTCGCCGCACCGCCTTCGCTCCCGGCCCAGACCATTCCACCCCGCACTCGCGCCGCCGCCGACCAGCTGATCACCGCTGCGCTCGCCGACACGATGGGCTATGCCCGACTGGCCAAGCTGACTGACACCTTCGGCCATCGGCTGAGTGGGTCGGCTTCGCTCGAGCGCGCCATCGACTGGATCCTCGCCACGATGCAGGGCGACGGCTTCAGCGCCGTGCGAGGTGAGCCGGTGATGGTCCCGAAGTGGGTCCGAGGCGCCGAGTCGGCGACTCTGCTCACACCGCGCCGGGCGCCGATGAACATCCTCGGACTCGGCGGCTCGGTCGCGACGCCACGCGACGGCATCACGGCGGAGGTGCTGGTGGTGAGTTCGTTCGATGAACTCACCGCGCGGGCCGGGGAGGCGAAAGGAAAGATCGTGCTCTTCGATGCGCCATTCGACACCACGAAGGCACCGCTCGAGGCCTACCGCGCCGTGCAGGTCTATCGGAGCACCGGGGCAATCGCTGCGGCGAAAGTCGGGGCGGTCGCGGCACTGGTGCGCTCGCTCACGCCGCAATCGATCGCCTCACCGCACACCGGCGGAACGCGGTACGATGATGCCGTCACGAAAATCCCCTTCGCCGCGGTCACGGTGGAGGACGCCGAAATGCTGCACCGGATGCAGCGCCGGGGTGAGCCGATCCGGCTCACGCTCCGGATGGAGGCGCACACCGAGGCCGATGCGCCGTCGCGCAACGTGGTGGCCGAGATTCGTGGCAGTGAGCGTCCCGACGAGGTCGTGGTGCTCGGCGGACACATTGATTCGTGGGACGTCGGGCAGGGGGCGATGGATGACGGCGGCGGGTCCGTCGCCGCGTGGGAAGCGGTCCGGCTGATGAAGGAGCTTGGGCTCACGCCGCGGCGCACCATTCGGGTGGTGCTTTGGACCAATGAGGAGAACGGCACCCGCGGCGGACTCGCCTATCGCGATGCGCACAAGAGCGAACTCGCGAACCACGTTGCCGCGATCGAATCCGACAATGGTGTCTTCCGGCCCCTTGGTTTTCGATTCCAGGGCAGCGCCGCAGGCCTCAGGCTGGCGCAGCAGTTGGGAGCGTTGCTCCAGCGGACAGGTTCGACGCGGGTGGAGTTTGGCGATGGCGAGGCCGACGTCGGTCCGATTCTGCGTGAGGGCGTTCCGGGCTTCGCGCTCGATGTCGACGCATCGAAGTATTTCTGGTATCACCACACCGAGGGCGACCGGATGACGGTCATCGATCCGGTGGAGTTCCGGAAGTGCATCGCGACGATGGCGGCGATGGCATACTTGCTGGCGGATGTGCCGGACGTACTGCCGAGATGATCGATGGGCGATGGGCGATGGGCGACGGGCGATGGGCGAGGATCGGACTCATCGTCTGTCATCCTGAGCGTAGCGGACCGCAGGTCCGCGAAGTCGAAGGAGCCTGAGCTCCGTTCCTTCGACTCCGCCCGCTACGCGGGCTACGCTCAGGATGACATCGGAGGGATCGCCCATCGCCCATCGCCCATCGTGTTGTGCTAGCTGCCATCCCTCGGCAGGCCGAGCTCGCGTGCGTGTTCATTGGCCCAGCGGATGAGATGACCGCGAGTGGTGAGGCCGAGGCGGGAGTAGAGTTCGCTCATATGCCCCTCCACGGTCTTGATGGTGCGCCCGATCCGTTCGGCAATTTCGGGGTTGGTGAGCCCGAGCCGCACCAGTTTCAGCACCTCGATCCTGGCGCGGCTCAGGTGCACGCCTCCGATGTCGCGTGAGGCGGCGGTTCCGGTGCGGCGCATCCGCGAAACCGGCGCACGGTAGCTGCCATCGAGCAATGCCGTTGCGATCGTCGCAACATCCGCTCCGGCCTTGCTCTTGGCGAGGTAGGCCGCGCCGGTCTCCTGCACCCGCTCCACGACCACCCTCTCTTCCAGCGCGGTAATCACCAGGATCGGGAGTGCGGGGCGCGAGGTGCGCAGCACGCGCAACAGCGGCATTGCGCTCGCGCTGCCGAACGCGAGATCGAGCACGAGCAGGTCGGGTGGGAATGCGGCGATGACCGGTTCAATGGCAGCGAGGCTGGTCACGATGTCGCTCTCGCAGCCCTGATCGCGCAGCAGCGCGGCGAGCCCCTCCGCAAAGAGCAGGTGATCATCGGCGATCAGCACTCGCCGCCCGGACAGGGTGGTGTTCACGGGGCGGTTGCCATTGGGAGCATTGCCCGCACGGTGGTTCCCTGACCTGGCATCGAGGTGACCGTGACGGTGCCACCCAGCGCGGAGGCGCGTTCGCGCATCGAACGCAGGCCGAGCGATGTCAGCCTGGCATCGGGAATCACTACGAAGCCGCGGCCGTTGTCACGAATCACCAGATCCAGTGCGCCGTCCTGTTCGTCGGCGATCACCTCGACGCGGGTGGCCGCGGCGTGGCGTCGGGCGTTGCTGATCGCCTC
>JAZJZU010000030.1:0-1282 GCA_040389605.1 Gemmatimonadota bacterium | reverse complement strand
TCGAGCAGCCGCCGACCCCACGCCACCGCGGCGCGAGTGCGTTCGCGCTGCACCGATCCGAGTGCCCAGAGCATCGCGATGGTCACGACCACGCCGAGGCTTGCTGCCAGGACGAACAGCCAGACTATCGGGTCCAGATGATGCTCCGCGCCCAGAAGGCGATACAGTAGAGGATCAGCGAGACATCATTGAACAGGCCGGTCAGGTGATAGATCTTGCCGCTGAGTGCCCGATGGTCCGGCCCGGCGATGGCCAGCAACGGATTACGGATCATCCCGGTCGAGCAGGCCAGAATGAGTCCGATGCCAAGCCAGGTCTCTGCCTGCCGGAACGGGAGCAGGTCGTCTCGCCTCAGCGCCTGGCGCACCAGGAGAATTCCCACCAGCAAGCCAACCGCCTGTGTTGCTGGATAGGAGAAGTTGGAGAACGGGGCGCCGGCCTCGAGGCGCAGCACCGCCGCGAGCCAGAGCAGGAGGTAGGCCACTGCGACGCCGATGATCAGTTGTCGTGGCCGAGGATCGGCTACCATCCGCACGCAGACGGCAGTGAGCAGGATCACGGTGAGCAGACGGTACCACTGGTAGATCTGGTTGGTATGAATCCCTCGGGATACCGCGTACGTTCCCACAACTGTCGAGATGGCACTGACCACCAGCCACGCCGAGAAGATCGCGGCTCCCTTGGAGCGACCCGCGCGTGGAATGGACACGATGGCACTGCCGAGGCTGAGTCCCTCGGCCAGTTGCGTGATCGGGCCTCCCGCGAAGAGGAAGCCGGTCGTCACGAGGAGGGCACGCAGAGCTGGGAGTTGTCGGGGCAGAATGGCGGGCACGGCCAGCACTCCTGGGCGATGGCGCCACCGGTGAGGTCATTCCCCTTCGTGTCGGTGCCAACCCACACGAGTCGCTTGTCGTCGGGAGTGTTGCCGACGTAGACGCGAATGCCAGTGCATCCGGGTTGCGCCAGGATCTCGTCGATGATCTCGCGCGGGAGCATCCAGGCGTGCCGCCCGCGCGGGTTCCCCTTCTGCCAGGCGTGGGTGCAGGCCTGGGCCTGCGCCAGCGAGATGCGGTGATCGCCTGCGGCCAATGCGAACTCCCGTGACTGCGAGTTTTCGGGGACGCCGGAGTCTAGGCAGGAGGGGCGCAAAAGGAAACGAGGGTAAACCCCTGATTTTCGCGCTTGAGAACGGAGGATGTCAGACGCGAAAACTCAGTAGCAGTGCGGCTTTGCGCGGGCAAAATTCCCGGAAAGGCACCGAAAAAACAGGTGTTTACCCTGA
>JAZJZU010000029.1:0-10323 GCA_040389605.1 Gemmatimonadota bacterium | reverse complement strand
CCGGGAACGCGTGCCAGATCGGCAATGGGAAGCAGGATGCTGCCGAGGTCGCGGAGTTCGGCCTTGAGCAGGCCGTGCGCGTTCTCGAGTTCCACTGACTTGAAGGAGTTGCTGCAGACCAGCTCGCCAATGCGGTCGGTCTGGTGCGCGGCGGTCTTCACCACCGGGCGCATCTCGACGAGCGAGACCTCGATGCCGCGCTCGGCGAGCGCCCAGGCTGCTTCCGATCCGGCCAGCCCGCCGCCCACGACGGTGGCGCGGCGGCCCGCGCTGCTCACGACTTCGCGGTGCGCCGCTTCCCGGCAGCGCCCCGCTTGGCCTTCGGCGCCTTCCCCTTCTCAGCCAGCAGCGTCACGGCCGCGTCGAGCGGGAATGTCATTGGGTCGGTACCCTTCGGCACGGAGGCATTGAGGTCGCCGTGCTTCACGTAGGGACCATACTTGCCATCGAACAGCTGCACCGGCTTGCCATCCTTGGGGTGCGCGCCGATCTCGCGCAGCGGCGTGGCCGCGGCCCGGCCACGCCGTGCGGCCTTGGGTTCGGCGAGCAGTGCGAGGGCGCGATCGAGCTGCACGGTGAGCACGTTGTCTTCGGCCTTGAGGGAGCGGAACTCCGCCTCTCCCTTGCCGAGGTCGTGCAGGATGTACGGGCCGAAGCGGCCGAGCCCGGCCTTCACCGGCCGCTTGCTCTCGGGATGTTCACCGAGCAGGCGCGGCAATGACAGCAGCCCCACCGCCATCTCGAGCGTGACATCGTCGGGCTTCACACCCTTGGGCAGCGAGGAGCGCTTCGGCTTGACCTTGCTCCCTTCTTCCTGTGACCCGAGCTGCACGTAGGGGCCGTACTGTCCTTCCATCACGTAGATCGGGTCACCGGTCTCGGGGTGCGTGCCCACCGACGCCGGCCCTTCGGCACGCTGGCGCAGCAGCGTCTCGACGCGTTCGGCATCGAGGTCGGCCGGCGTTGCGTCTTTCGGAAGCGACGCGCGCAGGGGTTCGTCGCCCTCGCGTTCCACATACGGCCCGAAGCGGCCGATGCGCACCGTGGCGCCGAGCCCGTCGATCGCCACCTGCCGCGCCTCGGCCGGCTTGATGTCGCGCTCGCCGTTGGCGGTCTGCTGCTGCAGCCCTTCGTCGCCGAGATAGAACTCCTTGAGGTAGGCGAGCATATCGCGCTGCCCTTCGGAAATTTCGTCGAGCCGGTCTTCCATCCCCTTGGTGAATTCGACATCGACCAGGTGACCGAAGTGGCGAATTAGCAGGTCAGTCACCGCGAACGCCGTGAAGGTCGGCACGAGGGCCTGGCCCTGGCGCACCACGTAGCCACGATCGACAATGGTGCCGATGATGCTCGCATACGTCGAAGGCCTGCCCACGCCGTTCTCTTCGAGCGCCTTCACGAGCGACGCTTCGGTAAAGCGGGCAGGCGGCTTGGTCTCGTGACCCACCGGCTCGAGCGCGGCGCAGGTGGGTGTATCGCCCTTGGAAAGTGGCGGCAGCGGTTTGTCGCGATCTTCGAGCGCGGCCTCGGGATCGTCGGATCCCTCCACGTAGGCACGCAGGAAGCCGGCGAAGTCGGTGCGGAGGCCGGTGGCGCGGAAGGTGGCCTGCTGCACCGCGATTTCGGCGGTGGTCGAGGTCTTCTTCGCGTCCTTCATCTGTGATGCGACGGTGCGCTTCCAGATCAGGTCGTAGAGCGCCAGCTCGTTGCCCTCGAGATCGGTCTCTTCCGGCGTGCGGAAGTGGGAGCCCGCCGGGCGGATCGCTTCGTGCGCTTCCTGCGCATTCGCGACCTTGTTGGCGTAGCGCCGGGGCGAGTCGGGGAGATAGTCGCCGCCGTAGAGGCGCTGCACGATCTCGCGCGACGCCGTGATGGCCTGGTCGGAGAGCGCCACCGAGTCGGTTCGCATATAGGTGATGTAGCCGCGCTCGTAGAGCTTCTGCGCGGTCTGCATTGTCTGCTTCGCGCTGTAGCGCAGTTTGCGGTTGGCTTCCTGCTGCAGCGTGGACGTGGTGAACGGGGCGTAGGGCCGCATCGTGCGCGGCGACTCCTCCACCGAGAGCACCTTCCAGCTGGCGCCTTGCAGCGTCTCGACCAGCGTGCGTGCCGTGGCCTCGTCGAGCAGCAGCACATCCTTGTCGGCGGCCACCTTGCCGGTCTGCTCGTCGAAATCCTTGCCCGTGGCGAGACGCTTGCCGTCGAGCGCCACCATCCCGGCCTCGAACTCGGAGCCGCCGTGGACGAGCGTGGCCGAGAGATCCCAGTAGGAGCCGGTGCGGAATGCCATCCGCTCGCGCTCGCGATCGACAATCAGCCGGGTTGCGACACTCTGCACGCGACCGGCCGAGAGCCCGAAGGCGACCTTCTTCCAGAGCAGAGGCGAGAGCGTGTAGCCCACGAGGCGATCGAGAATGCGACGCGCTTCCTGCGCGCTCACCATATCCTGGTCGACATTGCGGGTGTGCTCGAGCGCCTCGCGGATCGCTTCCTTCGTAATTTCGTGGAACACCATCCGCTTCACCGGCACCTTGGGCTGCAGCACTTCGAGCAGGTGCCACGAGATGCTCTCGCCTTCGCGGTCTTCGTCGGTCGCGAGGTAGAGGGTGTCGGCGTCCTTGAGCAGATCCTTCAATTCCTTCACCACCGACTTCTTGTCGCTCGGCACGATATAGAGCGGCTCGAAATCATTGGCGACGTTCACCCCGAAGCGGGCCCACTCCTCGCCCTTGTACTTCGCCGGAATCTCCTTCGCGTCGCCGGGGAGGTCGCGGATGTGGCCCATCGAGGCCGCCACGGTGAAGCCGTCGGGAAGGAAATTGCGGATGGTCCGCGCCTTGGTGGGCGACTCCACGATGACCAGCGACGTGCCCAGCCCGCCCCCCTTCGACGTGGCCGCCGCGCGGGTCCGAGGGCTCTTCGCCTTCGTGGTCTTGGCCTTTTTCGTGGTCGCCATCAAGTCTTTCCCTGGGAGTCAGGCCACCCGTGAAAGGGAGACGAACGACTCGTCACCTCTCGCTGGCGGGGACTTCACTAATACCCGCTGGTCGCGAATCCGGCAACCAGCGCTACCGCAACTCCTTGCCAATCAAGGTTTTACCAGCCGCCGTAATGTCTTGCGGCCGCCGCGACCGCCTGGGCGGCCCGCTCGGGGGAGAGTAACCCCACGGCGATCTCTACCCCAGCCAGCCGATAGCGCGACTCCCGGGCGGCCAGGAGCTGAGTGAGCCGTTCTACGTGTGGAGCATCGGAAAGCAGCGGGCGATCGGTAGTCCCGCGGAGCCGCTCGGCGGCAATCTCGGGGGAAAGCGACAGATATATAATGAGAGCCCGCAGCTCCGCGGCCTCCAGCCCACCAGGTTCCGCCGCCCAGCCACCGCCCGCCGCAATCACCTGCGGCTGGCCCAGGGCAATATCCATCGCCGAGCGTTCCAGGGCCCGGAAGTGGGGCTCGCCCCGCTCCGCAAAGATCTCCCGGACACTCTGGCCCGAAGCGGAGACGATCGCGGCATCCAGATCGTGCCACGGGGCACCCAGGATCTCAGCGGCCCGCTGCGCCGTGGTGGTCTTTCCCGACCCCGGCAGGCCGATCAGGACAACCGGCCGCGGGCCGCTCAGCCGTCCTCCGACAGGTCGGGCTCCCCGGCAAGGGCTGCCCAGCGCTGCCCGGCCGCCGCGAGGTAACCCTCGACGTTGCGGCGAGTCTCGCCCAGGGAGTCGCCCCCGAACTTCTCAAGCATTGCCTCCGCCAGCACGAGCGCCACCAGCGCCTCGGCGATCACCCCCATCGCGGGAACGGCCGTGACATCCGAACGCTCACTCTGGGCATTCGCTTCGGCGCCGGTCGTGAGGTTCACCGTCTTGAGCGGCGACATCAGCGTGGAGATCGGCTTCATCGCAACGCGCACCACCAGCGGCTCGCCGGTGGTCATACCACCCTCCAAACCACCGGCGTTGTTGCCGACGCGACGGAACCCCCCGTGTGCGGAGGGCGCCGTGCGTATGGGCGCAGCATGGTGCGCCCCTACGTCGGCGCCCTCCGCCACGATGGGATCGTGGACCGCGGATCCCGGTCGTCGCGCGGCCTCGAAACCCATTCCGATCTCGACACCCTTGACTGCCGGGATCGACATCAGCATTCCGGCCAGCCGGCCGTCGAGCTTGCGGTCCCAGCTCACGTGACTGCCGAGCCCAACGGGAAGCCCGCGAGCTACGACTTCGATTTCCCCGCCGAGCGTATCGCCGTCCTTCTTCGCGCGGTCGATCCGCGCGATCATCTCCGCCTCGGCCGCGGCGTCGAGGGTGCGCACGGCGGAGGCATCCGATGCGGCATTCAGTGGCGTGGGGAGTGGCGCAGGCGCCGAGGCGCGGATGCCGCCGAGCGAGACGAGGTGCGAGCCGATCTCGATGCCGAATTCATCGAGCAGCCGTCGCGCCACGGCCCCCGCGGCCACGCGCGCCGCGGTTTCGCGCGCGGAGGCGCGCTCGAGAATGTCGCGGGCGTCGAGCCGGTCGTACTTGAGCACGCCCACGAGATCGGCGTGGCCCGGACGCGGGCGCGTCACCCTGCGGCGACGGAGTTCCCCGCTCCCTTCGGCGGCCATCACATCTTCCCAGTTGGCCCAGTCGCGATTGTGGATCAGCATCGCGATCGGCGAGCCGAGGGTCTCGCCGGCGCGCACGCCAGCGAGCCACTCGATGCGATCCTGCTCGATCTTCATCCGCGCACCGCGGCCGTACCCCTGCATCCTCCGACCGAGGTCGTGATCCACCCAGGCAGCACTGATGGGCAGCCCCGCAGGGACGCCCTCGACAATGATCACGAGTCCCTTGCCGTGTGATTCGCCAGCGGTCGTGAACCTGAACATCCGTGTTTCCCCGGGTTCCGTGAAACGACCCGCGACCACGGGTCGCGGGCAGCATTGAATTGCCCCCCGTCCAATATGATCGCCCCGCCCTAAAAGGCGAGGCGCCCGACTCGCGTCGGGCGCCTCCTGGAATCACGGTCCCGCGACCGGGGTCGCGAGCTGCCAGAGCCTCAGGGAGGCGTCGGATCGTCGATGATCCGGGGCATCACGAGGATGATCAGGTCCTTCCGGTTCTCGCGATTCTCGGTGTAGGAGAAGAGGTTGCCGACGAACGGCAGCGAGGAGAGGAGCGGAATGCCCGAGCGGTTGCGGGTCACGGTGGTCACGGTCAGGCCGCCGATCACGGCGGTCTCGCCGTCATTGACCAGCAGGTGGTTCTCGGCCCGCTGCTTCGGGATCGTGAAGCCGAGGTCGGCCGCGGCCAGCGTCTGGATCGAGGAGCGTTCGACCTCGAGGTCGAGCAGGATCTGGCGATTGTTGGTCACGTGCGGCGTGGCAACCAGCTTGATGCCGGTTTCCTTGAAGGTCACGTTGGCGCGGGGCGCCTGGTTGACCTGGCCGAACGAGGAGGCGTCGATGACTCGTACCGGCGTTTCTTCACCGGAGAGGATGTTCGCCTTGCGGTTGTCGAGCGTGTGAATGATCGGCACGGCCTCGACATCGGTCAGTTCCACCCGCGACAGCGCGGAGAGGAACGACGTTACCGAGAAGCCGCCAATGGCGGTCGAGAACACCAGGTCGAGCGCCGACCCGGAGATGAGTGCGTCGGCGTTGGCCACGCCAGACACCGCGTTGCCGCCGAGGTTCACGACGTTGGTGTTCGGGTTGTAGGGCTGGCCCGTGGTCGGATCGGTGCGCTGAATGATCCGGTTGCTGAACTGCTGGCCCGTACCGATGTCGTACTTGAGTCCGAGCTGCTCGAGGTCGGTCCGATCGACGAAGATCAGTTTGGCCTGAATGGCCACGGTCGGCGTCCGGATGTCGAGCGCGCGCACGAAGTCGACGATCGACTCGATGCGGGTCCGCGAATCGGTGATGATCAGCGAATTGCTGGAGGTATCGGGAATGATCTTGCCACGATTCTTGGTGATCATCCCTTCGACCGACTTGGCCATCTCGGCGGCCTTGGCGTAGTTCAGCCGCACCTGGCGGGTCTCGAGCACCTCGATGGAGTCGAGCCGTGCGAGTTCGCCCGGGGCATCGACGCGAATGATGCCACCCTTCATCACGACGGCCGAGAGTCCCTGGGTCGCGAGGAACGCCTCGAAGGCATCGCTCCAGGTCTGGTCTTCGAGCGTCATACTGACCGTGCCGGTGATCCCCTTGCCGGTGACGATCGAGCGCTTGCCCGACTTGGCGAAGGAATAGATGACGTCTTCGATCGGCGTCTTGTCGAACGTCACCGAGAAGCGCGGATCGTCGGGGCGAGGAGCCAGCGGCCCGACGCGATTGCCGCGCGCCGTCGAGGGCGTCTGGACCGCATCGACCGGTGCGCTCACGCGCTCCGACGCGGCCACGGCCTTCGCGCCGCCACTGCCGCTGCCGGCCGACCAGGCGTCGAACGGGCTGTCGGCGAACGCGACGGTCACGACACCCGGCGTCGTCTCATCCACCGTGAAGGTGGGGAGGCGGTCGAACTCCAGCACCACCCGGACCACGTTGGGCAGGTGCTGGCGTTGCCGCACGGCGGTCACGATGCCGCGCTGGCGGCCATCGTAACTGTCGAGATCGGCGAGGGTCGCGCCGACGAGGTCGAGCACCAGCCGGTCAGGATCGTGATAGGTCACGTCCTTCACGGTCACGGTGCCGCTCACCGCGATGGCGAGTCGGGCGGTGCCGCCACTGCTCGTCAGCGACATCGCAGTGACCTGCGCGTCGGGAGCGGGGCGCAGTGTGGCTGCCGGAGTGCCAAGGAACATCGGCACCAGCATCCAGGAGAGTGATCGCTTCATCATTGCCTTTCGTCCTCCGCCCTGCGCAACGAGTAGGTCTGTTCACGGACGGTGCCGAAGTCGTCCAGACGCAGCGTGACATCCTTGCGGCCCACGCTGGCCACGTAAATCCGGCCGATGCGCTGGCCGGGGTGCACATCATAGCGGCGATTGCTGCCGACGTCCCGGAAGACGCCAATGCTGTTGCCCGGATCGCGATCGTCGTAGAAGATCGCCGTGAGCCGGAGGTCGGGCAGTTCGGGGCCGCGCTGCACGATGCCGAGCACCGAGCGGAACGGATCCCGTGCGGCGCCCTGGTAGCTGTAGGTCTCGCGCATCAGCGGACGGTCGCCCGCGGCGGCGATGGTATCGACCGCAAACTTGCGCATCCGTTCGGCCTGGGCTTCGGCGGCGGCCTGACGGCGCGCGGCACCGGCCGCAAGCGCCGAGTCGGACTTGAGCGTGGTGGAATCGGTGGTCACGGTGGTGGTGCCACCGCCACAGCCGATCAGGGCAATCAGGGCGAGCGAGGCGAGCGACTCACGGCGCATTGGTGGAGTCCTCCGCCGCCTTGGCCTTCACGTAGGTCTTGATGGTGAACCTCGCCTCGAGCATCGCGGTGGTGTCGCCCAGTGCGCGGGCCTGCGCGGTATTGGCCGCGCCGATGACGACATTGCCCGGCACGATGATCCGCCGCAGCGACGCGATGTCGGTGAGGAACTGGCCCACCTGATGGTAGTGCCCGATCACCGCCAGGTTGTAGCTGTAGGTATCGTAGGGCGCCGGACCCACCTGCGGTGGCACCGGCGAGAAGCCGGAGAAGGTCACGCCGCGCACCTTCGCGCGAATCTGGATGTCGTCGAGCAGGTTGTTCACTTCACGCTGCTCGGGCACCAGGGTGCGGAGCACACCGAGCGACGCCTTGTAGGCCTCCACGCGCTTGCGCAGCTCCTCGACGGAGCCGCGCGCGAGATCGCGCTTCGCGGTGTCGATCTGCGCCTGGATCTGCGTCAGGCTGTCGGCCATCAGGGTGACGCGCTCCTGGCGTGCCTTCAGGCCGCTCATTCCCACCGTGTTCAACCCGGTTCCCGTGTACCCCACATACCCGATCAGCAGGGCAACGAGGGCGAGCATCACCGGCGTGGACTTCGGCATATCGCCCATAGCTACCTCACCACCGATTCGATGACCGGCACGGTCCGGATGTATGCCGAGTCGGCCCGGTTGTACGAGGCCTGGATGATGAAGGATGTGAGCGCACGGTTGTCCTCGACCACGGTCTTCGCCTCGACCGGGAGCACATTCGTGAGCCAGGGGCTTTCCTCGAGCCGGCGGAGGAAGGCGGTGTAGTTCTGCAGGTCGCTGGTGCGCCCGACGATCCGGAGGTTCACCGGGCCGCCGAAGGTGCTGTCGACCACGGCACCGGCCGCCGGCGGCAGCATCGAGACTTCGGTGAGCCAGGTGAAGTCGGGCAGCGCCCCGCCGATGTCATCGGCAATGCTGTTCGCGTCATGCAGATCGCCACTGGCGAGATAGACGAAGCCGCTCCCGTCGATGATGGCAAAGACCCCGCCGCCAAGGCTCTAGGAGCCAAGGGCGGCGCTCCGCCGATGTCATCGAGGATGTGCGGCCAGGTGTAGCGCTGCTGATCCACACCGGTGATGGTGCCGATCTGCGCCAGGATCGAGTCGCGGACGTTCTCCTCGCGACGCTTCTGCTTCACGAAGTCCTGATACCGCGCATACTCGGTGCGAGCCGCTTCGAGCTTGGGCTCGAGCGAACTCATCCGGGCGGTGGTCGAGACGAGGACGAAGCCGAGGAAGCCGAGCACCAGGACCCAGGAGGCCAGGGCCACGGCAAGCCACGGCTCCTTGACCTTGGAGGTGATGACGGTGATCCGCTCGCCGAATCCGGCGAAGGCGTTCCCGCGCTTTGTCTGGCGTCGCGCGCCAGGCCGCAGGTTGATGGTAATCATCGCGCTGGCCTCCTCACGCCGCCGACCGCAGGGCGAGACCGACTGGGAGCATCAACAGTGGCGCGACGTCGTCGACCACCAATCCTCCGAAAGCATCGGGAGCAACGTCGAGTCGCTCAAGGGGATGGGCCTGGGTCACCGGCACGCGCAACCGATCGGCCAGCACACCGGCAAGGCCCGGCACACGCGAACCGCCGCCCGTGAGGTAGAGGCGAACCAGTGCCCCGACCGGCCGGTTGGAGGTCTGCAGGAAGGCCGCGGCGCGTTCGATGCCGAGGGCCATCTCTTCGCCGCGAGCGGCGACGTGTGGCGCGAGGGCGGGATCGAGATCGCTGCCCCGCACCACGCGATCGGCCGCATCAGCCGGCATTCCGCGTTCCCGCTGAAGATCCTCGCGCAGGCGGCGCACGCCGACCGCGAGATCGCGGGTCAGCACCGGCACGCCATCTTCGAGCAGATTCACCGTCGTGGTCTCGTGACCAATGTTGGCCAGTGCCACCACACCGCGCATCGCCTCGGGATAGTTGCGCTCGAAGGCATTGTGGAGGGCGAACGCCTCGACATCGATGACCGACGCATCGAGCCCGCACTCGGCCAGCAGCGCCAGCTTCGACTCCACCAGCTCGCGCTTGGCCGCCACCAGAAGGACCTGCATCTGCAGGCCATCGGCATCGGGATCGAGGATCTGGAAGTCGAGTTCGACATTCTCCGGATCGAACGGGACGTGCTGGTCGGCTTCCCAGCGAATCACTTCGCGGGCTTCCGCCTCCTTCATCCGGTCCATCGTGATCTTCTTGATGATGACGTCGCGCCCACCCACGGCGACGACGACATCGCGAGTCTTGATCTGGAGGCGCGCGAGAAGTTCGTGGACGGCGCTGGCCACCAGCGTGGGATCCATCACTTCGCCTTCGACGATCGCGTCGTTGGCGACAGGCTGAATCGCGACCCGTTCCAGGACAGGCTGCCCTGACGCGTGGTTCACGACCGCCACCTTGATGAATCCGCTGCCGATGTCGAGACCGACCGTCGATCGCGCGCGGGGGAAGAGCGCCATGGGAGCCCGGATTGTGCGAGGAGGGTTGCTATATGGTACCACCGACCCGACCGGACGGTCAAGCGAGGCACCGCACACCAACCCGTTGTCCGAGGACCACTTACGCCTGCTGCCCCCGGCACGGAACCGGAGTCGAAACCCCGGCGGTCAACCATCAGGAGCGCACTCCCCGTGCCACACTTCCATCAGTAGCGCGGTCGGTACCCTGACACCCGCACAGTATCGGCAGCCACGCGTCCGATAAGCAGGGTCTGTCGTCGCGCACCCAGCAGGGTCCCATCACTCGCGCGGAGGGTGGCACGCACGGTGAGCCGGATCAATGCGCCCTGCCGCACGGCCCAGCGTTGGGCGAGCCAGCCGTGCGCGAGGGGGAGGTCGGGAAGGTCGAGCCGCCCGCTGTCGGCGAGCGCCGCGAGCTGAGAATCGGCGCCCACACGGGCGCTGGCCAGGGCGCTCGCCACCAGGAGGTCACCCTCGATCGCAATGCGATTGTCT
>JAZJZU010000028.1:14121-15663 GCA_040389605.1 Gemmatimonadota bacterium | reverse complement strand
CTCGAGCAGCACGTTGACCAGCTTGATGATCGGGCGGGAGCTCGCCTCAGAGGCGAGCAGTTCGGCGTCGGGGTCGTCGAACTCGTCGACGACTTCCGTGACGGCACCCGATTCCATCCCGAGCAGCAAGTCGGCCATCTGGTGTTCGGGCGCTGCAGGGCCGTAGAGCGCCTCGAGCTTCTCGCGGATCCGGGGCGGCGACGCGAGCGCCATCCGTACTTCCCGACCGGTCGCGAAGGCGAGCGCCTGTTCGGCACCGACGTCGAATGGATTGGAGGTGGCGACCTCGAGGAGTGCGTCGTTGACGCGCAACGGCACGACGCTGTACCGGCGGGCGAGCCCTTCAGGGAGGGCATCGCGCGCAGCCGGGGTGGCGTCTGCCAGGTCGGCGATCGGCAACCGGCAACGCGTCGACAGCGCCGTGAGCACTTCACTCTCGGGGAGCAGCCGCGAATCGAGCAGGCGCTCCCAGAGGGTGCTCTTGCTGTCATCTCCGGTCAGGACCTGCTGAAGCGCCCCCGCCGGAAGGAGGGGTCCCACGATCGCCGCCAGCCATTCATCATTGAAGCTCGTCACGCGCACCCTCGTCGGGGGTCGGGGTCGCTCAGGAAAATCATCGGAAATCTATGCGGCTCCGGCACTTGGAGCCACGTCCGGCGCCAGATTGTGATCACAGGAGCGGCCACCAGTCGGGATGGACGTCCAGCGTGACACCGACGCGACCAGAACGGAGCGAGGTACCTGCCTCGAACCGCAGCAGGGGCCCCCAGAGTTCCAGTCGGAGCCCGGCCACGGGTTCGAGCCTCCCCGTCGCCTGCCACGGCGCGGTGACCTGGCCGCCTGCGATCCCCGCAGCCAGAAAGGGCCCGATCCGGCTGGAAAGTGCGATCCGGTTCCCACCAGGGACGGGTGGCGTCGGGATGCTCACCGGAACCAGCCAGCCGAGATCAGCCCAGCCGGCACGCCGGCCGCCAAGCGCGCGGAACGCCACCCCGGGAAGCGTGCCCCGCCCGCCCAGCAGGAAGGAATGCGCCGCAGGCAACTCGCGCGTGGCAATTCCACCCTGGGCCCGCCATTGCAACGCACCCGGCCCGACCGGCTTCTCTCCGCGCAGCGACAGGTCGGCCCTGACCCAGTCACCTCCCCCGGAGGCCCCCCCTTCCAGGGAGAGCGTCCAGCCCTCACCGGCCCGTGTGCGGTGGGTCACTGAGCCCCGAAGCAGGGCGGCACGGCCGAAACCCAAGGCGGGGTTCGGGGCGCGGGTGCCGTTCAATGAGGCAAAAGAGGTGACGAGCGACCTGGTCTCTTCTGCCGCGATGGAGAGGGTGACGCGGGTTTGGCCCGGAGCGAATCCGAGCTCGATCGCGAGTCGGTCCACCCCGTAGTAGTCACCCCGGTCGACGCCGGTGAATGCGGTCCGGAGTGAATTCAGCGCGCCGCTGATCACTGGTGTGGTGCCCGCGTCCTCCACCATCCGCTCCGCGCGCAGGGTCGCGGTCGCCGGACCAAGTTGACGACTCGCCGTCACACGGCCGACGACCT
>JAZJZU010000028.1:13752-14111 GCA_040389605.1 Gemmatimonadota bacterium | reverse complement strand
CGGCCGCATCCTCGCGCTCGTGTCGGGCTTGTGCGCCGACGACCTGGTGATCTGCGGTCCCGATGCCGCCGAGCGCGAGCAGCGTCAATCCTCCACCCGGCGCGACGCGCACTCCGGCAAACGGTGTGATCCCCTGCACCCGATTCACGCGCACCATTTCACTGACACCGCGCGCGGACAGTCGCACGGCCGGGAGACCGTCAATCAAATGACCGCTCAGGGCGCGAGCCGCCACGGCCTCGGCAGCCGCGACATCGGCATCGGTCGCGGGCAGCTGATCGAGGCGATCGGCCAGCGGGGTGTCCCAGCTCGAATCGCTGCGGGGGCGCAGCATTCCCGCGATCGCGGGCCCCGAAAAC
>JAZJZU010000028.1:12762-13742 GCA_040389605.1 Gemmatimonadota bacterium | reverse complement strand
CCTCCCGGCCGGGACAGCGACACCCAACACATAGTCCCCGATCGACCAGTCGGCTCGAAGCACGGTGCGAATCGGCAGATCGAGCCAGGGGGTCCCACGCCGGATCACGATCGATTGCCGCCACGGAAGCCAGCGGCTGTTTTCCAGAAAGGCATTCTCGAGTGTCACCGTGATCCCTTCGACTGTGGGATCGCGATATGAAGCCGGCGTGAACGTGAACCGAAAACGCACCAGTGCCGCCCGATCCACGTCGAGATAGAGCGTGCCCACCGCAGCGGCGCCCGATGGATCGATCGGGCGGACGTCAACCCGCACCACCCGCACGCGCTGACGCCCGCTCGCGATGATCAGGGTGTCGCCGGAACGGAATTCGTAGCGGGACAGTCCGGAGGCCGACAACGGATGCACGACATCCCGAACCTCCTCCCCGTCGCCCAGTCGGATCAGGCCGCCGAAGTCGTTCGCGACGATCCCGAGGTGATCGCGGTGATAATTGACCCGATTGAGCAGGAACGAGGTATCCCGCCACGCGAGGATCGTCTGCTTGCTCCGGTTCGGGGCTTCCCCGTACACTTCGACCAGCAGCTCGTCGGCCCTGATCACTCGTTCAACCGGTCCACTGCCGTGATCGACTTCCGAAGCGAATCGCACCACTCCCCGCGCCACCGCGCGCCACGTCGTCAGCAGGGTGTCGGCGTCTCGGCGCGTCCGATGGTCGGCCGCCCGCCGGATGAGCTCCAGCGAATCGCCCCGCTGCCAGGCAGACTGGGCAGCCGCGGGAGGGGCGAGGAGAACCAGCAGGAACACGGCGGAAACGCGCATCTCCGGAAGATAGGCATCGCCCTGCTCTTCCTGCTCGCGGCGTGTGAAGTCTGCCGGCGTAATCCACCAGTCCGCTCCTGCAGACCGCCGCACCTCCGGCTCCGCGTCGAGCGGTACCCGGTTGAAAATCTCATAGGCCTCGGCGAACAGCTGCACCC
>JAZJZU010000028.1:0-12752 GCA_040389605.1 Gemmatimonadota bacterium | reverse complement strand
ATCCCCGAAGAGGTGATGGTGTCCTTCCAGGCACCCGCGGGCACAGCGGCCTCGGCCGGCACGAAGGTCAACACCACTCCCATCGCGGCCTCGGCGGTCTGGATCCTGGAACGGTCGGGGGCCTCACCGCCGGACACGACGGTCACCTTTCGCGCATCCGAGGGGCGCACCATCGTGATGCGTCACGGCGCGCCCGACAACGCGATCTTCGCGATCCTCTCCATTCCGCCGGCGGCAACAACAGCGCGGAGCGGCGACAGTACGACTATCTCGCTCTCTCCCTCGCCCGGGCGCTATGGCGTCACCATCAGCTCGACCGATTCACTCGGCGCGGGCATCCAGCTGACGTTCTCGTATGCAACACACTTCCAGGAGCCGAGCGAGGCCACGACGAAGTATCCCACCCCGGGGCAGTTCGAACAGGCCACGGCGCCGCTTCTCGTGCTTCCGACCGGCCAGGTGCAGTTTGTCGTGAACCAGCGACCGGCTGCGGATATGATCCGCTTTCCGGTCAGCGCAACCGGCACGTGGCTGCTCGCGGCACCTCGGTGAGCGAAGCCCTCGAACGCTGTCGCGATGCCGCCCGCCGCGGCTTCACGCGAGTTCCCCTCGTTCGCGAAGTCGTACTCGATGGCGATACACCGGTGTCGGCGTTCGCCAAGCTGCATCGTGGAGACTACGGATTCCTGCTGGAATCACTTGAGGGAGGCGAGCGCTGGGCTCGCTACTCCTTTCTTGCGACCGAACCAGAGGCCGTCTTCCGCTATCGCGGTCGTGGCGTCGAGCGACTCGGCGCCGATGGCCTCTGGCAGCCAGCGGGTGAGGCGGCTCCACTCGATCACCTCGCGAACTTGCTCCGGAAGGATCGGGCGGTGGAAGTCGATGGACTGCCGCGCTTCACTGGTGGTGCGGTGGGGTTCTGGGGCTACGATGTCGTGCGCACGCTCGAACGGCTCCCCGATGCCCCGGCTGCGGATCGCGACCTGCCCGATGCCATTGCGATGGTCGTCGACACCCTGCTGGTGCTCGACAACCTCTTTCACCGCGCCATCGTCATCGCGAACGTGACCGTGTCGGCCGATCTCGACGACACGGCGCTCGCGCAACGGATCGCGGCGGCCGAGGCACGCTCAGCGGAGTGGCTGAGTCGACTCGCACATCCGAGTACCCTCATCCCCCTCGGGATTCCCGCGTCGCGCACAGCGGCGGATGCCGTCGCTCCGTATCCCGCGGAGGCGTATCGGCACGATGTCGCACGCTGCCAGGAGCACATTGCCGCGGGCGATGCCTTCCAGATCGTCCTGTCGCGTCGACTCGATGTGCGGCCAGCGCCCGATCCCTTCCTGACCTACCGGTTTCTCCGGGCGCTGAATCCCGCCCCGTACTGCTACTACCTCCGGCTCGGCGCGTTGACCCTCGCGGGGGCCTCCCCCGAGGTACTGGTGCGCGTCGAACGCGAAGAGGTCACCGTTCGGCCCATCGCGGGCACCCGTCCTCGCGGGACGGATGCCGACGACGACGCAGCGATGGAGGCCGAATTGCGCGCCGACCCCAAGGAATGCGCCGAACACCTGATGCTGGTCGATCTCGGGCGCAACGACGTCGGGCGGGTTGCGCAGTACGGCAGCGTCCGGGTCGTGGCGCAGATGGTGGTGGAGCGGTATTCGCAGGTGATGCACCTGGTGAGCGAAGTGCGCGGCGCCCTGCGGCCGGAACTCGACGCGCTCGATGCCTTCGCAGCCACCTTCCCGGCCGGGACCGTGAGCGGCGCCCCGAAGGTCCGCGCGATGGAGATCATCGATTCCCTTGAGCCAACCCGACGCGGGCCGTATGCCGGAGCGGTGGGGTATGTCGGTTTCGGCGCGCGGACGATGGACACGGCGATCGCGATTCGCACGGTGGCATTTGTCGACGATTGCGCCTCGGTGCAGGCGGGAGCGGGTATCGTGGCCGATTCCGTACCGGAACTTGAGCTGCGCGAAACGGAGGCCAAGGCGGCCGCCGTGCTGCGCGCCCTCAGGCTTGCGGCGGAAGCGCGCTAGCCTCGATTACTCGCCGAAGCGATAGGGGTGTCCGGCCTCCTCAAGCAGTTGCACCACCAGCCGGATCGGCAGTCCCATCACACTGAAGAAGTCGCCCTCCACGCGCTCGACCAGCGCGGCCCCGTATCCCTGAATGCCATACGAGCCCGCCTTGTCGTGCGGCTCGCCCGTCGCCACGTACCGACGGAGATACTCCGCCGTGGCAGGGCGAATGGTCACTTGTGTCTGGTCGGCCGCTTCAAAGGTGCGGCCATCGGCAATCAGGCAGATCGAGGTCACCACGGTGTGGGTCCGGCCCTGCAGTTCCAGCAACATCCGGAGCGCATCGTCATCATCGAGTGGCTTCTCGAGAATCCGGTCGTCGAGCACGACGATGGTGTCGGCGCCGAGGACGAGGTGCCCCGGCACCGCACGAGCCTTGTCCCGCGCCAGCCGGCGGGAATACGCCGCCGGGGTTTCCCGGGGCAGCGGAATTTCCTGGACGTTTGCGGGGCTGACCAGGATGGGCAAGTGGATCAGCTCCAGCAGCTGCTTGCGCCGCGGCGAGGCCGAGGCGAGTACCAGGGTAGGCATCACGGCGCGTTGCGCTCCAGGACCAGGGTCACGGGACCATCATTCACGAGGGTGACCTGCATATCGGCGCCGAATTCGCCGGTCGCGACCGGAACACCCGTGACACGGAGTTCCGCAATGAATTGCTGGTAAAGGGGAATGGCTTCGTCGGGGCGGGCCGCATCGATGAAGGAAGGGCGGCGCCCGCGGGACGCATCGCCGTAGAGCGTGAACTGCGATACGACCAGCACGCTCCCCTGCACCGCGGCGAGATCGAGATTCATCTTGCCGTCCCGATCGGCGAACAGCCGCAACCCCACCACCTTTTCGGCGAGCCAGGCCACCTCTCGACTGGTGTCGCCGGGACGAAAGCCCACGAGCAACAGATAGCCGCGCCCGATGGCCCCCGCCACGGCGCCCTCGATCTCCACCCGTGCCTCGGTCACTCGCTGCAGGACGACTCGCATCCGGACAAGGTAACCCGTGCCGGAACAGATGGGAGCGGCAGATGGGGCCCCCGCAGGGGTACCGGGCGAGCCGGATGTTTTGATGAGGAATTGATGCCGCAGCCCCAGAATCATTCATCTCTCTCGCGAGGCCACGATGACGATGCGTCACGCTCTCCCGCTCCTCCTGCTGCTCGCCTCCCTCTCGCCCGCGAGAGCCACTGCCCAGTGGCAACTCTCGCTCGTCACCGGCTGGTCGGCGACGGCCGGTCATTCCCGCGATCCGGTGGACCAGGACCAGCCCGCGATTCTTCCCGATCGGCCACAGAACTGGTCGCTGGCCGTGGCGCGCCAGCGGCGCGGGTGGCGGATTGCCGTCGACGGCAGCCGGATCACCGCGGATCTCGCCGTCCGCAGCACTTCCACGACACTCGCGACCCGTGGAGCGCTCTCGGCCTGGGGGCTGGGCGCCGAAGTCGGCCGACGGATTGCCGGGCGAGGTGACGGGTCATCGCTCTGGGGCTCGGTCGGTGCCGTCTATGAACGATGGTCGTTCGATGTCACGGGGGGTGATTCCCGGTGGCGCGCCGCTGCTCGCGGTGCCCTGCAACTCAATGTGCCCTTTGGCGCGCACTGGGCCGGATTACTCCGTGGCGAGTTGCTCGCCGGTCCTTCGCTCTTCCGCCCGGAGGAGTTGCCGGAGGGGTATGGCATCCGGTCCGCTCGTCGCGCCACGCTGCAGGTCGGCGTCACGCTTGCCGGGATGCCGCGCTAGACGGATCTTGGGAGATCTCTCATCATCAGGACGACGTATGCGCTGGCTTGCTCTGACCCTCCTCGCGGCACCTCTGTCGGCACAACGTCCGCAGGCCGCAGCGCTTCCCTCGGCGTGGCCCGCGGCGACGGCCGCTCTCGACAGCTTTGCCGCGAGCCAGCACCTCGTAGGCGGAGGCATTGCGTTCGTACGCGACGGCAAGGTAGTGGCCGAGCACTATGTGGGGTACGGTGACCAGGAGCGTGGCGAAAAGGCCGAGTCAGCCACGATCTGGCACTGGGGCTCGATCACCAAGACGCTCACGGCAATTGCCGTGATGCAGCAGATCGAACGGCAGCGGGTGCGTCTCGACGACCCGATCACCAGATGGATCCCGGAGCTCCGCAAGGTGCACAGCACCTTCGGATCGATGGACCAGATCACCATCCGGATGTTGATGTCGCATTCGTCCGGGCTGCAGAACCCGACCTGGCCCTGGACCAAGGGGGAGTCGTGGGAGCCGTTCGAGCCGACCGAGTGGTCGCAGCTCGTGGCGATGATGCCCTATATGCAGCTGGTGTTTGCGCCCGGTTCACGCTACGGCTACAGCAACCCCGGCTTCATCTACCTCGCGCGCGTGGTCGAACAGATCACTGGCGATCCGTGGCAGGGCTACGTCACGAAGAATCTCTTTGCACCGCTGGGGATCACCACGAGCTACTTCGGCAGTACGCCGTATCACCTCGCGCGCTGGCGCTCCAACAACTACACCGTGCAGAAGGATGGCACGCTCAAGGCCAACGGACGGGACTTCAATCCGGGTATCACGATTCCCAACGGCGGATGGAATGCGCCGATTGGTGATATCGCCACCTGGGCCGGATTCCTGATGGGCACGAGCGCGGGAGAGCGCGGCCGCGCGGCACGCTACGAGGGCATCCTGCCGCGCGCGTCGGTTGAGCAGATGTGGGTGCCGGTGGTACAGGCAGGGATGGAGCAGATGGGATTGTCGTTCTTCGTGCGCCAGGATGGCGCCCGCCGGCTGATCGGGCACACTGGCAGCCAGGCGGGGTTCCGGGCCTTCCTCTATTTCGATCCCGAGCGACGCACGGCGATCATCGGCGTCGTGAACACCGACTCGGATATGCCGGGCCCCGCGTATCAGCGGGCGTTTGACGCCACCCTGAACGCGGGGCTCGATGTGCTCCGCACGGCCGCACCGCAGTAGCGCTACTCGACCGTCACGCTCTTGGCCAGGTTGCGCGGCTGGTCCACGTTGCAGCCCCGGTTGAGCGCCACGTAGTACGAAAAGAGCTGCAGCGGAATCACCGTGAGAATCGGGGTGAGCAGGTCGAGCGTCTCCGGGACGATGAACGTCGCCTCGGCCAGGCGCGAAATCTCCTCGTCGCCAGCGTTGACGATCGCGATCACCTTGCCGCCGCGCGCCCGGACTTCCTGCACGTTGCTCACGATCTTCGCGTGCACCGCATCGCGCGGCGCGACGACCACTACCGGCATATTCTCGTCGATCAGCGCGATCGGCCCGTGCTTCATCTCGGCCGCCGGGTATCCTTCCGCGTGCACGTAGGAGATTTCCTTGAGCTTCAGCGCCCCTTCGAGCGCGGCCGGAAAGTTCACGCCACGACCGAGATAGAGGGCGTTGGTCGCATCGGCAAAGCGTTCAGCGAGTACCTTCACTTCGTCGGCGCGAGAGAGAATTTCGGCAATCTGTGATGGCAGCTTGTTCAGGGCCTCGACGTAACGCCGCCCCTCGAGCAGCGACATATTCTTGAGCCGGGCGAAGCGAATGGTCACCATTGCGAGCGCGGCCACTTGCGACGTAAACGCCTTGGTGCTCGCGACACCCACTTCAGGACCACATCGCAGGAACAACCCGCCGTCCACTTCCCGCGCAATGGTTGACCCCACCACGTTCACCAGGCCAATGGTGCGTGCTCCCCGGGCCTTGGCTTCGGTCAGCGCCGCCAGGGTGTCGGCCGTCTCGCCTGACTGCGAGATGGCAATGACCAGGGTAGACTCATCCACGATCGGATTGCGATAGCGGAATTCCGACGCGTATTCCACCTCGGTCGGGATGCGGGCCAGCTCCTCGAGCATATACTTGCCGATCAACCCCGAGTGCCACGATGTGCCACACGCGGTGATGATGATCCGCTTGATGCTCTTTGCCATATCGTCTGACAACTTCAGGCCGAACACACGGACATTGCCGCTCTCCTCGAGCAGGTGACCGCGCATCGTGTTGGCCAGGCTCTCGGGTTGCTCGAAGATTTCCTTGAGCATGAAATGTTCGTAGCCCCCCCGCTCGATCGTGGCGAGGTCCCATTCAATCTGGTTCACCGGCTTGTCGACGTGACGCGTCGAGAGCGTGCGGACCCGGTACCCATCGGGGGTGAGCACCGCCATTTCGCCGTTGTCGAGATAGACCACCGAGCGGGTGTGTTCCACCAGTGCCGACTGGTCGGAGGCAACGAGATTCTCGCCGTCGCCGATGCCGAGAATGATGGGCGAGCCATTGCGCGCGGCGATCAGGGTGTCGGGTTCCTCGGTGCAGACGACCGCGATCCCGTAGGCGCCATCGACGTCGCGCAGGGCGGCCGCCACGGCTTCCTCAAGCGAGCCGTCGTAGAGCTCACCCACGAGATGCGCCAGCACCTCGGTGTCGGTCTCGGAGGTAAACGTGTGCCCGCGCGCGAGGAGCGCCTTCTTGATCGATGGGGCGTTCTCGATGATTCCGTTGTGAATCAGCGCAATCCGGCCGGTCTGGTCGAGGTGCGGATGTGCGTTCGGCGTGGTCGGGCCGCCGTGCGTGGCCCAGCGCGTGTGCCCGATCCCCGTGGTGCCGACGGGTGCCTTGCCGTCGATCTCCCGGGCAAGCACGCCAAGCTTGCCGGCCGCCTTCCGGACATCGAGCTTCCCGGCACTGAGCACGGCGATACCCGCGGAGTCATAGCCGCGGTATTCCATCCGTCGCAATCCTTCCATCAGGATCGGCGATGCCTGCCTCGGTCCGACATATCCCACAATTCCGCACATGAATGTCAGGCTCCTCTCGAGTGACCCGTCAGCGCGCTGTGCGCGCCATCGTCACCAGTGCTTCGGCCTCGGGCCCGGTCGGCGCCTCGGCAATGAATCGAACAATCGGTTCGGTACCCGACGGCCGGACGTGAAGCCATCGATCGGACCACGCCAGCCTGAGCCCATCGCGCGTGTCAATGGCCGCGTCGGCAAATGTGGTCCGGAGGCTGGCATACTGCGCCTCGAGATCGCCTCCGCGGGGAGCCTTGGCCTTGACGATCTGGTAGCGCGGAGAAGCCGCCACCAGGGCCGAGAGGCTCTTTCCGGTCATCACGAGGTATTGCAAGATGAGGGCCGCCCCGAGCGGGGCATCCCGGCCGACGTGGAGGGCCGGCAGGATCACCCCGCCGTTCCCCTCTCCCCCGACCACTGCCCCCTCGGCGACGATGCTTCGCGCGACATTGGCCTCGCCGACGGCTGAGCGGACGAACCGCGCGCCGCCCTCACGGGCCGCGTCTTCCACGACCAGTGAGGTCGAGAGGTTCGCCACGACGACGGCCTGCGGAAGTCCCGGGACCCGACGCCCGAGCACTGCACGGACGGCGATTGCGAGGGTGTAGTCCTCGCCGATCGGGTGCCCCTGCTCGTCGACCAGCGCCAGCCGGTCGACATCAGGATCGACGGCCATCCCGATGTCGGCGCCGCTCGACTTCACCAGCGCAGCCAGCTCGGAAAGATTCTCGGGGACCGGCTCCGGTGGGCGCGGAAAACGACCATCGGGCTCGAGGTTGATGCCGCTCACCCGCACGCCGAGGCGCTCGAAGAGCGCCAGCATCGTGGGGCTCCCCGCACCCCGGACGCAATCGAGCGCGACGTGAAAGCCCCGGGCGCGTATGGCCGCGACATCGATCTCGGGCTGGGCGAGCACGGCGTCCAGATGGCGTGCGATGGCGTCGTCGTCGTGTCGGAGCGTACCGATGGTATCCCACCCCGCTCTGGCCGGGCCACTGTCAGCCAGCGCGCGCACAGCTGAACCCGCCTCGGCGTCGAGAAAGATGCCGTCCGGTCCCACGAACTTGAGCGCGTTCCACTCGATCGGATTGTGACTGGCGGTGATGATGAGGCCCGCGCCGGCGTGGTGGTGCTCGACTGCCATCTGCACGGTGGGTGTTGGCACGACACCGACGTCAATCACGTCGATCCCGACCGACTGGAACCCGGCGGTCGCGGCCAGCGCAAACATCGGCCCCGACGTCCTGGCATCCCGGCCGAGCACCACCGTGCGCCCGCCACGAGAATGCACCCAGGCACCGAGCGCCGCCGCGTGTCGAGCAATCAGCTCCGGGGTGAGGTCGGAGCCCACGTGTCCCCGCATACCGGAGACGGAAATCATCAAGGTATCGCTCATCGGGCGAGGTGGTGCGGTTTCACGCGTTCTCCAGGTCGAGGGGAAGCACGGCTGGATCAGGGAAAGCGGTCCGGAACGCACGCACCACGGCGGGATCAAAATGATGGCCGCAGCACCGGTCGAGCTCTTCGAAGGCAGATGCCGGATCGCGGAGGCCGCGATAGGCCCGGGTCGTGGTCATCGCATCGAAGGCGTCCGCGACGGCGACGATCCGGGCCGTGATCGGAATTGCCTCGGCGTCCAGCCCATCGGGAAAACCGGAGCCGTCGAGGCGTTCGTGGTGCCAGCGAACAATCTCGAGCACGACCGGATGGTCCTCGCGCAGTACACTCAGCATTTCCTCGCCGTCGGTGGTGTGACGACGGATCTCGGCGAATTCCTCATCCGTGAGCGGCCCGGGCTTGTTCAGGACCGCGTCACGTGTCCCGATCTTGCCAATATCGTGCAGCGTCCCCCCGAGCCTGATCTGCTCGAGCAACGCCGCGTCGAGGCCAAGAGCGCGCCCGGTCTCCTGCGCGTACAATGCCACCCGGTCGGAATGCCCTCGCGTGTAGGGATCCTTCGCTTCGAGCATCCGGACAGCCATCTGCACCTGGGCGACGAACATCTCGCGATTCTTCCTTGAGAGCGCCTGCACCTGACGCTCGAGATCGTGCGCGTAATTGCTTTGCAGTTCCCGGAACTCGATCGTCATTTTCCGCTTGGCGAGGGCGCGACGCACTCGCTGCCGCAACTCTTCTACCAGCACCGGCTTGGCGAGATAGTCGAGCGCACCCAGCTTGAGGCTCTCGACTGCCATCTGGACGTCGGCGTCACCGGTGAGCATCAGCACGGCCGTATCCGGCCAGGTCGCGAGTACCTCGACCAGCAACTCGATCCCGTTCCGGCCAGGCATATGGATGTCGCTGACGATCAGCGGCACCCCGCCGAGCTCGCGCAGCAGTGCGAGCGCCGCGTCCGTCCCCTCGGCTTCGAAGGTCTCATAACCCTCGGAGGCGAGGGCCCGCGTCAGGACGCGCCGGACCGGCTCGTCATTGTCGACGACGACAACCCGTTCTGGTGGTGCGCCGGGGGGGAGTGGAGAAGTCACGGCCATTGACTAAGAAGGTATTGGGGAGGGCAGCCCACACCAAACGATAACTTGCCTCAACTTGCGACGGTACATAAGCTTCCGCCTCCTCCGGACCGACTGAAATATGACCCGTCTTGCCCCGACCGAGCCCAGCTACCGTCCTGCCACGCTTGCGGTCCACGGAGGGCACGAATCCGACCCGCTGGCAGGCGCGGTAATGCCCCCGATCTACCAGACCTCCACCTATGTCCAGGATGCCCTCGGCACGCCGCACGCCGGGTATGAGTATGCCCGGACACAGAACCCCACGCGCGAGGCACTGGAGCGCTGCCTGACTGCGCTCGAGGGCGGGACACACGGCTTCGCATTCGGATCCGGTCTCGCAGCCCTCGACACCACCCTCAAGTTGCTCTCGCGCGGCGACCACGTCGTCGTGGGGGCCAACATCTACGGTGGCAGTCACCGCCTGATGCAGCGCGTCTATGAACGCTTCGGGCTGGAGTTCACGTTTGTGGATATGCGCGAGGTCTCGCACATCGAAGCCGCCCTGCGACCCACGACGCGAATGCTCTACTGCGAGACTCCCACGAATCCGATGATGTTCCTCACGGACCTCCAGGCCGTCGGTGATCTCGCGAAGGCGATGGGTCTCCTGTTCGTGGTCGACAACACCTTTGCCACGCCGATTCTCCAGCGCCCGCTGGCCTTCGGGGCCGACATCGTCCTGCACTCCACCACCAAGTACCTCAATGGTCACTCGGATATGGTGGGCGGCGCACTGGTCACCAATCGCGACGATCTCGGTGAGCAGCTGGGATTCCTCCAGAATGCTGCGGGTGGCGTGCCGGGCCCCTTCGATTGCTGGCTCGCGTTGCGGGGAATCAAGACCCTGCCACTCCGGATGAAGGCCCATTGCAGCAGCGCGCGACGCCTGGCGCAGTGGCTGTCGGAGCGGAACGATGTGGTGCGGGTGTACTACCCGGGACTCGAGAGTCATCCCCAGCACGACCTCGCCACACGGCAGATGAGCGATTTCGGCGGGATGATTTCAATCGAGCTGGGCGACGTCGCGCGGGCCCGGAAGATGGTCGAAGCCACCCGGCTCTTTGCCCTGGCCGAGTCCCTCGGCGGGGTGGAGTCGCTGGTGGGGCATCCCGCCTCGATGACGCACGCGTCGGTCCCCAAGGCGATGCGCGACGAGATGGGGCTCACCGACTCGCTGGTCCGGCTTTCCGTGGGGGTGGAGGACGTCGACGACCTGATGGCCGACCTGGATCAGGCGATGGCCGGCTGATGGTGCATCGTGAAACAACCGGCGGCCACGGGACGTAAGATTAGGAGTCTCCAACAACCGAGCACCCAATGACGCAGTTGCCCGCCCCCCGTCCGCGCGTCGCCCTTCCCGAGATCGCCGCCGTCTCGTGGGAACATCCGGCCGACCGCGCGGCCCTGCAGTCGCTCCGCGCCATTCCCGGCGTCGACGAAGTCATCCGCAAGATCCTCGGCATCCTGGGAGGGGAGCGCGGCATTCAACTGCTGTTCCAGGGCAATGCCGTCCGGGTCGGGCCAACGCAGTTCCCCACCCTGTGGGGACTCCACGTCGAAAACTGCGCGACGTTCGGCTGGGACGTGATTCCTGAGGTCTACGTGACCCAGACGCCGGTGTTCAATGCTGGCGCTTACGGCATCGACAAGCCGTTCATTGTCATTCACAGCTCGGCGCTCGAACTGCTCGACGTCGATGAACAGCGCGTCCTGCTCGCCCACGAGCTGGGTCACGTTATGAGTGGCCACGCCCTCTACCGTACCATCGCCGAAATCATGCTGCTGGTTTCGCTCGGTGTGCTGCCGGTGCTCGCGAGCATCGTCCTGCTGCCGGTGAAGATGGCCTTCCTCGAGTGGTCGCGGAAATCCGAGCTCTCGGCCGACCGTGCCGGCCTGCTGGGATCGCAGGACCTCGCGGCAACGATGCGGCTCTTCATGAAGATGGCGGGTGGCGGCAACACGGCGAACATCAGGCCCGGCGACTTGAACCTCGAGCCGTTCATGCAGCAAGCCAACGAGTATGCCGCCTCCAACGAAGGGCTCGATCTCGTCTACAAGATCGTGGCCACGCTGGCACTCACGCACCCGATGAATGTGGTGCGCGCCGCCGAGGTGCAGCGGTGGGTGCAGGCGGGTGAATACGATCGCATCATTCGCGGCGAGTACATCCGCCGCGGCACTCCCGAAGCCGATCGTCCGCTCCGCGATGATATGCGCGAGGCCGCCGCGCACTACAAGTCGGAGTTCAAGGAGATGGCCGACAATCTCAAGAGCGCGGCCCGCCGCGCGGGCGAGAAGGCCAAGGAAGCCTACCAGGAAGCCCGCGCGAAAGGCTCGGCGTGAGGCTGCTCGTTGTCGGCGGCGGGGGCCGCGAACACGCGCTGGTGCACGCCCTCGCCGCCGATGACCCGAACCACCTGCTGTACGTCGCACCGGGCAATCCGGGCACCGAGATGCTGGGCCGGAACCTTCCCATTCCCGCCGACGATATCGACCGGATCGCCGACGCGGCCGATGCCTACGCCATCGACCTGGTCATTGTCGGACCCGAGGTGCCACTGGCCCTCGGGCTCGCCGACCGGTTGCGGGCCGAGGGTCGCGCGGTCTTCGGCCCGGGCGCTGCTGCGGCACAGATCGAGGCATCGAAGGATTTCTCGAAGGACGTGATGGCTGCCGCGGGCATTCCGACGGCGGCAAGCAGGAGTTTCCGGGATCTCAATGCGGCACTCGGCTACATCGCACGCCACCCCGAGCCGCTGGTCGTGAAGGCCTCGGGGCTCGCCGCAGGCAAGGGTGCCGTGGTCTGTGCCACACGGGATGAAGCCCGCGTGGCCGTGCACGCGATGCTCGGGGCGCACCAGTTCGGAACCGCGGGCGACGTGGTCGTGATCGAGGCATTCCTGGAAGGCGAGGAGCTCTCGGTGCTTGCGGTGACCAACGGTCACGACGTGCGACTCCTCCCCGCCGCGCAGGATCACAAGCGACTCGGCGAAGGCGACACCGGCCCCAACACCGGCGGGATGGGTGCCTACGCACCTGTCGCGATCGCGACACCAGAGGTCCTGGCCAGGATCGAACGCGACGTGCTGCTCCCGGCACTGGCCGAGCTCGATCGTCGCGGCTCCCCATTCCGGGGAGTGCTCTACGCCGGCGTGATGCTCCACCCCGACGGCACGCCCAATGTGGTCGAGTTCAACTGCCGCCTCGGCGACCCCGAAACCGAAGTGGTGCTGCCCCTGGTATCCGGCGGGCTCACGGCGCTTTTCGACGCCGCGGCGCGCGGCGAACCACTGCCCGAGTTGTCGTTGCGAAACTCCGCCGCCGTCACCACGGTCGTCGCAGCAGGCGGGTACCCCGATGCGCCACGCAAGGGCGATGTGATAACCCTCCCGGC
>JAZJZU010000027.1:19442-34691 GCA_040389605.1 Gemmatimonadota bacterium | reverse complement strand
ACGAGGGGCTGCGGTTCGCGATCCGCGAGGGCGGCCGCACGGTCGGCGCCGGCGTGGTCACGAAGATCCTCAAGTAGGGGCCGTGCCGTGCGCGGCCCTCGATTGAGGCCTTGCGCGGCCCGATCTCGGACACGACGGAGATCCACGGCGCGCACGGCGCGCACGGCGCGCCGCGAGCGGGTGAAGGGTGAGTGCAGTGTGATGGCAGGACGCGCGGCAGTGTCCCGGGACAATCCCGAGACATGATGAGCAAACGAAAGGACTACGCGATGGCTGGAAAAATCCGGATCCGCCTGAAGGCGTTCGACCACGTGGTGCTGGACCAGGCCGCGGCGGATATCGTGCGCACGGCGGAAAAGACCGGCGCCCAGGTTTCGGGCCCGATTCCGTTGCCCGTGAAGATGGAGCGGTGGACCGTCCTGCGGTCGCCGCACGTCGACAAGAAGAGCCGTGAGCAGTTCGAGCTGCGGACGCACAAGCGCCTGCTCGACATTCACGACTCCCGTCCCCAGACGATGGACGCGCTGACCAAGCTGGATCTGCCAGCGGGCGTGGACGTCGAGATCAAGGTCGACTGACCATGGCTACGGGAATCATTGGCCGGAAGCTCGGCATGACGCGGGTCTTCACCGCCGACGGCAGCGCCGTCCCGGTGACGGTAATCGAGGCGGGACCGTGCCACGTGCTGCAGGTGAGCGCGTCGCAGGCCCAGCTCGGATGGGGTCAGAAGAAGGCGCAGCGCGCCACGGCGGCCGAAGTCGGCCACGCCAAGGCGTCGGGCCTCGACTATGCCCCGCAGGTCGTGCGCACGTTTCCGGCCGGCGAGACCGCGCTGGAGCGCGGTGCGCAGGTGACGGTCGAGATGTTCGCCGAGGGCGAGCTCGTGAAGGTGACCGGCACGACCAAGGGTCGCGGGTTCCAGGGCGTGGTGCACCGCTACGGGTTCGGTGGCGGTCCGGCGTCCCACGGCAACACGCGGCACCGGAAGCCGGGATCGATTTCCCCGGGTACCGACCCGTCGCGCGTCATCAAGGGGAAGAAGATGCCGGGGCATATGGGCGCCGAGCGGCACACGGAAATGGGCCTGACGGTGGTCCGGGTCGATGCCGAGCGGAACCTGCTGTTCGTGCGCGGGGCAGTGCCCGGCTCGAAGAACGGCATCGTGACCGTGGCGAAGCAGGGAGGAAAGAGCCGCCATGATTAATGCACCGCACTACTCCGCCAAGGGCGTGAAGCAGGCCCAGGCGTTCGAGTTGCCGACCACCCTGTTTGACGGCGTGGTCAACGAGGACGTCCTCCACCTCTCGGTGAAGGTGTTCCTCAACAACCAGCGCCAGGGCAATGCGTCGACCAAGACGCGCGCCCAGGTGTCGGGTGGAAACCAGAAGCCGTGGAAGCAGAAGGGCACTGGCCGGGCACGTGCCGGCACCACGCGTGCGCCGCACTGGCGCGGCGGTGGTGTGGCGTTCGGTCCGACGCCCCGCAGCTACCGCAACGATCTGCCCAAGAAGGTCCGGCAGCTTGCGCGGCGCTCGGCGCTGAACGCGCGGGCTCGTGAAGGGATGCTGCACGTGGTCGACGGCCTCGCGATGAGCGCGCCGAAGACGCAGACCCTGCTCGGCCTGCTGGAGAAGCTGTCGCTCGAGGGCAAGAAGACGCTGATCCTCACGGCGGGCAGCCAGCCGTCGGTGTACCTGAGCGCCCGGAACGTGCCGCACCTCAACGTGCTGCCGTTCTCCGACGCCTCGGCCTACGACATCCTCCACGCTGATGCCCTCGTGATCGAGAGCGCGGCACTGGGGACCGACGTAGCGACCGAAGGCGCTGAGGCCGAGCCGGTCGCGACCAAGGCCCCGAAGGCCAAGGCCGCACCGCGCGCCAAGAAGGCCGCTGCCACCGGCGAGAAGAAGCCGGCGGCCAAGCGTCCGCGTGCCAAGAAGGAGAGTGAGTAATGGCCGACCTGCACCAGATCGTGGTCCGCCCGATGATCACCGAGAAGAGCTCCGCGGCGTGGCAGGATCGCCAGGAGTACGTCTTCGAAGTGCATCCCGACGCCTCCAAGGGGCAGATCCGGGAAGCGCTCCAGAAGCATTTCGGTGTCACCGTGACGAGCGTGCGCACGATGCAGATGCGTCGCAACGCGATCGCCCGCGGCAAGACGCGCGGTGTGACGCCTCGCTGGAAGAAGGCGATCGTGACCCTGAAGGACGGCGACTCACTCGCCGTGTTCGAGGCCTAGGATGAGCATTCGTCAGTTCCGCCCGATCACTGCGGGCACGCGGTTCCGTTCCATCTCGGGTTTCGACGAGATCACGCGGACCACGCCGGAGAAGTCGCTGGTCGAGGCGCTGCCCAAGTCGGGCGGGCGCAACAACCAGGGGCACATCACGTCGCGGCATCGCGGTGGTGGCCACAAGCGGCAGTACCGGCGCATTGACTTCAAGCGCGAGAAGTTCGGGATCCCGGCCCGGGTGGCGGAGATCGAGTACGATCCGAACCGCACGGCGCGCATCGCGCTGGTCGTGTATGCCGACGGCGAGAAGCGCTACATCCTGCACCCGGTCGGCCTGAAGCAGGGCGACACGGTGGTGAGCGGCCCGGGCAGCGACGTCCGGGTGGGCAACGCCCTCCCGCTGGCCGAGATGCCGCTGGGTACGGTGGTGCACAACATCGAGCTCAAGATCGGCAAGGGTGGCGCGATGGCGCGCTCGGCCGGTCAGGGCGCGCAGGTCGTGGCGCGTGAGAACGACTACGTCACGCTGCGCCTCAAGTCGTCGGAAATGCGCCTGGTGCACAAGCGCTGCCTGGCGACGGTGGGCGAGGTCGGCAATGGCGAGCACGAGCTGCTCTCGGTCGGCAAGGCCGGCAAGAGCCGCTGGCTCGGGAAGCGTCCGCACGTCCGCGGCGTCGCGATGAACCCGGTCGACCACCCGCTGGGTGGTGGTGAAGGCAAGACCTCGGGCGGCCGTCCGCCGGTCTCGCCCTGGGGCAAGCCGGAAGGCACCAAGACGCGGAAGCGGAAGAAGAACTCCAATCGACTCATCGTGCGCGGCCGCAAGCGCGGGAAGGCGACCAAATAATGGCACGCAGCGTCCGGAAGGGACCGTTCGTTCAGCAGTCGTTGCTCGACAAGCTGACGAAAATGAACGACAAGAACGAGAAGAAGGTCGTCAAGACCTGGAGCCGGGCGAGCACGATTCTCCCGGAATTCGTCGGCCACACCTTCGCCGTGCACAACGGGAACAAGTTCGTTCCCGTGTACGTGTCGGAGAATATGGTCGGTCACAAGCTCGGGGAATTCGCCCCGACTCGCCTGTTCCGTGGCCACAGCGGCAAGCTGGTCGCGGACAAGAAGGCCAAGGCCTGATATGCGTGGCTATGCAATTCAGCGCTCGGTTCGGCAGTCGCCGCGCAAGATGCGCCTGGTGATGGACCTGATCCGTGGCAAGAACGTGAACGAGGCCTACGGGATCCTCCAGTTCAACAAGAAGCTGGCGGCCAAGCAGATCGCGAAGACGCTGAAGTCGGCGGTCGCGAACGCCGAGCAGCACGCGCAGAACGCCAATGAGGCGTTCGACGTGGACGCGCTGCTCGTGGTGGATGCCCAGGTGGATATGGGCTCGCCGCTCAAGCGATTCTCGGCCGCGGCACAGGGCCGTGCGACACCGATCCGGAAGCGTACCAGTCACGTGAAGATCACCGTGGCAGCGAAGGGGGCGAAGTAATGGGTCAGAAGACGCATCCGGTCGGGTTCCGGCTCGGAGTCACGAAGCAGGCGCTGTCGCGCTGGTACGCGGGCAAGGAGATGCCGACGCTGCTGGCCGAGGATCGCCTGATCCGCGACTACATCCAGAAGCGCCTCGGGCACGCGGCCATTGCCGAAGTGCACATCGAGCGCAAGCCCGGCAAGGTGACCGTGACGATTCACACCGGGCGACCGGGCGTGGTAATCGGCAAGCGCGGCGCCGAAGTCGACAAGCTCCGCGAGGAGCTGGCGCTGGTGCTCGAGAAGCAGCTCAAGGTCACCAAGGAAGTCGCGGTCAACGTCGAGGAGATCAAGCGTCCCGAGACGTCCGCGAAGCTGGTGGCCGACAACATCGCCGCCCAGCTCGAGCAGCGCATCTCGTTCCGTCGCGCGATGAAGCGCGCGGTCCAGAGTGCGATGCGGATGGGCGCCCAGGGCATTCGCGTGCGAGCGGCAGGTCGCCTCGGCGGCGCCGAAATCGCACGGGTGGAAGGCTATCGCGAGGGGCGGGTCCCGCTCCACACGCTGCGCGCCGACATCGACTACGCCACCGGCACGGCGAAGACGACCTACGGCACGATCGGCATCAAGGTCTGGGTCTTCAAGGGCGAGATCGTTGAAGATATGTCGGGCCGTACCTACAGCACGGGGGCCTGAGCACCATGCTGGCACCGAAGCGGATCAAGTTCCGCAAGACATTCAAGGGCCGCACCAAGGGTGTGGCCACCCGTGGCAACACGGTGGCGTTCGGCACCTGGGGCATCAGCTCCATGGAGCCGGGCTGGATCACGAACCGGCAGATCGAGGCGGCCCGTGTCGCGATGACGCGTGAAATGAAGCGTGGCGGCAAGGTGTGGATCCGGATCTTCCCGGACAAGCCGATCACGAAGAAGCCGGCCGAAACCCGCATGGGCAAGGGCAAGGGCAACCCCGAAGGCTGGGTGGCCGTGGTCAAGCCGGGTCGGGTGTTGTTCGAGGTCGATGGCATCGACGAGACCCTGGCCCGGAAGGCGCTCGCGCTCGCGCAGGCGAAGCTCCCGGTCCGGACCGCCGTCGTCAAGCGCGAGGAGATCTAGCCATGATGCAGCCGACTGACCTGCGCGAGCTGACGGTGGAGCAGCTCGAGGCCAAGCTGGGCGAACTGAAGGACGAGCGTCTCAAGCTCGGCTTCCGCTCGGCCACGGAGTCCATCGAAAACCCGATGCAGTTCCGGACCCTGCGCCGGGACATTGCCCGGGTGCTGACGATCCTGGGCGAGAAGCGCCGCACGGCGACGGAGACGGTATGAGCGACGAAACGACCACCACCCTCGAGCGCGACGGTCGCAAGACCCGCCAGGGCGTCGTGGTGAGCGACAAGATGAGCAAGACGGTGACCGTGCTCCTCGAGCGCCGGCTGCCACACCCGAAGTACGGCAAGCAGGTGACGCGCAGCAAGAAGGTGAAGGCGCGCAACGACCACGACGCCAAGGCTGGCGACACGGTGCGCATCATGGAGACGCGACCACTCGCGAAGACTGTCCACTGGCGGACGGTTGAAGTCATCGAGCGCGCGCGCTAGGCCGGGGAGAGACTGACATGGTACAACAGGAAACGATCCTGAAGATTGCGGATAATTCCGGCGCCCGTAAGGCGCTGGTGATCCGCGTCCTCGGCGGATCCCGGCGGCGGTACGCCTCCCTGGGTGACCGGGTGGTCGTGGCGATCAAGGATGCGATCCCCACGGGCCAGGTGAAGAAGGGTGATGTGGCAAAGGCCGTCATCGTCCGGGTGGCGAAGGAAGTCCGTCGCAAGGACGGCTCCTACATCCGGTTCGACGAGAATGCGGCCGTCCTGATCGACGACAAGGGTGAGCCGAAGGCGACCCGTATCTTCGGGCCGGTCGCGCGCGAGCTGCGCGACAAGCGCTACATGAAGATCGTCTCGCTGGCTCCGGAGGTGCTCTGACATGAAGCCGCTCGTGCACAAGAAGCGGAAGCGGATCCGCAACGCCGACCCGGTGCGGCAGCAGCTGCACGTCACCAAGGGCGACACCGTCCAGGTGATCTCGGGTGACGAAAAGGGAAAGCGCGGGACCGTCCTGCGCGTCTTCCCGAAGACCGGCCGCGTGACCGTGGACGGACTCAACCTGGCGAAGAAGAGCCGCCGGGCCACGCAGACCACCGAGGCCGGATTCGTGACGTTCCCGGCCCCGATGCACCATTCGAAGGTGATGCTCATCGACCCGAAGTCGGGTGAACCCTCACGGATCCGGCGGAAGCGTAGCGCCGATGGTTCCGTTGAGCGGATCGCGACCAAGTCGGGCGTGGCCATCCCGAGGAACCGCTGATCATGGCGAAGACACCGAAGGACGCGGGCAAGGACGGCGCGAAGAAGGCGCCGGCCGCCCCATCGAAGAAGGCTTCCAAGCCGACCGGCGGCAGCCGGGCCGAGAAGAGCGCCCCGATGGCACTCGACGCCGAGCCCAAGGCCAGCGTCGGGAAGCCCCGGATGCAGAAGCACTACGAGGACACGGTGCGCCCGCGCCTGACCAAGCAGTTCGGTCTGGTCAATCCGCATCAGGTCCCGCGGATCGTCAAGATCGTGCTCAACGTCGGCCTGGGCGAGGGCGCGAAGAATCCGCGCCTGATCGACTCGGCCGCCGAGGAGCTGGCGATCATGACCGGCCAGAAGGCCGTGATCACCAAGGCGAAGAAGGCGATCGCGAATTTCGGCCTCAGGGCCGGGATGCCGGTCGGCGCGTCGGTGACGCTGCGCGGCGTGCGGATGTACGAGTTCCTCGACCGGTTCGTGACGCTCACGATCCCGCGCATCCGCGACTTCCGCGGACTGCCGACCAAGAGCTTCGACGGACGCGGGAACTACACCTTCGGGATCAAGGAACAGATGATGTTCCCCGAGATCGACTTCGACAAGGTGGAGCACGTGCACGGGATGGATATCACGTTGGTGACCAACGCAGGCCGCGATGACCTCGCCATGGCCCTGCTGCGCGAATTCGGCTGGCCCTTCAAGGGCGAGACTCCTGTCGCGCTGAAAGTGGCCTGAGGGGGACGGACTACTATGATGACGGGCATTTCGAGGGACGGCAACGCATGAGCATGACTGATCCAGTCGCGGATATGCTGACACGCATCCGCAACGCCTGTTCGGCGAGCCACAAGCGCGTGGACATTCCCGCCTCCAAGCTCAAGCACGAGCTGGCGCGGCTGCTGCGCGACAATCACTATATCGCGGACTTCAAGGTGCTCGAGGAAGGCCCGGCGGGAACGCTGCGGCTCTACCTCAAGTATCACAATGAACTCCCCGTGATTCGCGAGCTGCAGCGCGTCTCGTCGCCCGGTCTCCGGCGCTACGTGAAGTGCCGTGACCTGCCGCGCGTCAAGAACGGTCTCGGCATCGCGATCGTCTCGACCCCCAAGGGGTTGATGACGGATCGTGAGGCGCGGACCGCCAACCTCGGCGGCGAATTGCTCGCCGTCGTCTGGTAGGAGGCCGCCATGTCGCGAATTGGCAAGAAGCCGGTCCCGATGCCGAAGGGTGTCAGCGCCACGATCAAGGGCGCGACGATCACGGTGAAGGGAGCCAAGGGGACGCTCACGCGCACCCTGCCGGCGGATATGATCATCAAGGTCGAGGACGCCGAGATTACGGTGTCGCGGCCGACCGAGCAGGAGCGGCACAAGGCCCTGCACGGCCTGACGCGCACGCTGGTCGCCAATATGGTCGAGGGCGTCTCCAACGGCTTCAGCAAGAAACTCGAGCTGCAGGGCGTTGGATACAAGGCGGAACCGAAGCCATTCGGGATCAACCTGGTGGTGGGTCTGTCGCACCAGGTGCCCGTGAAGGCGCCCGAGGGGATCACCCTCGTGTGCGAGACGCCGACGCTGGTGCGCATCGAAGGGATGAGCAAGGAACTCGTGGGCCAGGTGGCCGCCGAGATTCGCAATGTCCGGCCGCCCGAGCCCTACAAGGGGAAGGGCATCCGGTACCTGGGTGAGCAGGTCCGCCGCAAGGCGGGCAAGACGGGAGCCAAGTAATGCGTCCGATCCACGCACCGAAGAAGCGCGGCGATCGCCGCTACCGCCGTCACCTGCGCGTGCGTCAGCGCGTGGCCGGCACGGTCGAGCGGCCGCGTCTCGTGGTCTTCCGCTCGCTGAAGCACATCTACGCCCAGCTGGTCAACGACGAGACGGGCACGGCCCTGCTCGGCGTGTCGGATACCAGCGAAGGGATCGCCATCGATGGCACCGGCAAGGTGGCCAAGGCCAAGGCCGTGGGGCAGTTGCTCGCCTCCAAGGCGAAGGCTGCCGGCGTGACCAAGGTGGTGTTCGATCGCGCGGGCTATCAGTATCACGGTCGCGTCAAGGCCGTCGCCGAGGGCGCCCGCGAGGGCGGATTGGAGTTCTAAATGAGTGACGACACGAACAACAGCAGCGCGCCGGAGCCAACCGAGTCCCCCGCGCCTGAAGCAGCCGAACAGCGTGCCCCAGAGCAGGCCGAGGCCAGCGCGCCGGAGTCGACCGAGGTGAGCGCTGCCGAGCCGACCGAACCCGCAGCTGCACCGGCCGAAACGCCAGCAGCTCCGGCACCGCGTGCGCCGGCACTGGGCGCCTCGCATAGCGGCGCCACGGCACCCAACGACCAGCCGAGCCAGAGTGGCGGCGGACGCGGCCAGGGCGGGCGTGGTCAGGGCGGTCGCGGCGGAGCCGGTGGGGGTCGTGGTCAGGGCGGCGGCGGAGGCCGTGGTGGCCCCGGCGGCGGGCGTGGCGGGAATCGTCGCGACGAGCGGGACGGCGAGAAGGAATTCGTCGAGAACGTCGTCGCCATCAACCGCGTGGCCAAGGTGGTGAAGGGTGGTCGTCGCTTCTCGTTCAACGCCCTGGTCGCAGTGGGCGATGGCAAGGGACGCGTCGGCATTGCCACGGGCAAGGCGAACGAAGTCGCCGAGGCCGTTCGCAAGGCCGTCGAGGCGGCCAAGCGGTCGATGGTCGAGATCCCGCGAACCGGGACCACCGTGCCGCACGAGCTGATCGGTGAGCACGGCGCAGGTCGCGTCCTGCTGAAGCCGGCCGCCAGCGGTACCGGCGTCATTGCCGGTGGTCCCGTGCGCGCCGTGCTCGAGTGCTGCGGCATCACCGACATCCTGACCAAGAGCCTTGGCTCGAACAATCCGCACAATATGGTGCGGGCAACGATGGCCGGCCTGCAGGGTATGGTGTCGGTCAAGCGGGTCGCGCGCGAGCGCGGCATCGAAGTCGACCAGGTCGGCTATCGCGCCCGCCAGGAGGCCTGAAGCAATGGGACGCAATCCAGTGGTGGGCCGTCAGGGCCCCGCACATCACGCTGCCGTCATCCCGGGTGATGACGTCAAGCGCCTGAAGATCAAGCAGATCCGCTCCGGCATCGGGCATTCCGAGTCGATGAACCGGACGCTGAAGTCGATCGGCCTTCGTCACTACCAGATGACGATCGAAGCCGAAAACTCCGCCTCGCTGCGGGGAATGCTGTTCAAGGTGCGCCACCTCATCGAGGTGACGCCGGTCGGGGAGAGTTGAGCATGGCTGACGAGAAGGAAGTCGTCGAACGGATCACGCTGTCGAACCTGCGTCCGGCACCCGGGTCACACCGGAACCGGAAGCGCATCGGGCGTGGCCCGGGTTCGGGCACCGGCAAGACGGCCGGCAAGGGTCACAAGGGCCAGAAGGCCCGCTCGGGCGGCAACACGAACACCGGCTTCGAGGGCGGCCAGATGCCGATGTACCGGCGCCTGCCGAAGCGCGGCTTCACGAACCCGTTCAAGGTGACCTACCTCGCCGTGAACCTGCGTGACCTCGAGAAGGTCACCGGTGGCGAAGTGAACGGCGAATCGCTCAAGGCCGCAGGGATCCTGAAGGCCGCGGGCGATCCGTACAAGGTGCTCGGTCACGGTGAAATCACCCGTCCGCTCGTGTTCAAGGGCGCCGCGGTGTCGGCGTCGGCGAAGGCGAAGATCGAGGCCGCTGGCGGCCGCGTCGAGGACTGATGACCGCTCCCCGCCCCGCAGGCCTCAGCATTGACCCGGAGCTGAAGAACAAGCTCCTGTTCACGATGCTCGCCGTGCTCATCTACCGCGTCGGTGCGCACATTGCCGCGCCGGCGGTCAATGTCACGGCGCTGTCGGATTACATCCAGAACTCGTCGGCGGCGTCACTCTTCAATCTCTACGACGCGCTCGGCGGCGGCCTCGGCCGCGCGACGATCTTCGCGCTCGGCATCATGCCGTACATCTCGGCCTCGATCGTCTTCCAGCTCGGCGGCGGCGTCCTACCCTCGATCGGGAAGATGCAGAAGGACGAGGAAGGCCGGAAGACGCTCACGCAGTGGACCCGCTACCTCACGGTCGCGATCTCGCTGTCGCAGGCGTACACCTTCGCGCTCTTCGTCGAGTCGATCCCCGGTGCCATTCCGAATCCCGGCTTCGTCTCGCGGATGATCATGGTGGCCACGCTCACGACCGGTGCGATCTTCGTGATGTGGCTCGGTGAACAGATCACTGAGCGCGGCATCGGCAACGGAATGTCGCTGCTGATCACCGTCTCGATTCTCGAGCGGGTCTGGCCAGGCATCCTGCAGGGCATCGAGCTCATCCGTCAGGGCATTCTCGGCCTGCCGAGCGCGGTACTCTTCACGGCCGTGGTCGTGGCGATGATCACCGCCGTGGTGGCAATGACGCTCGCCTCGCGCCGGATTCCGATCCAGATTCCGCGCAAGGTGATGGGCCGCGGACGGATCCGCGAGGGCCAGAAGACCTTCATCCCGATCCGGCTGATCACTGCCGGCGTGATGCCGATCATCTTTGCCCAGACGGTCATCATCGTCCCGGCGACGGTGGCCCGCTTCAGCAACTCGACCGCGCTTACCGAGGTGGCCGATTTCCTGAACCCCGGCTCGATGTCGTACAACATCATGTTCGGCCTGCTGATCGTCGTGTTCTCGTACTTCTACACCTCGATCATCTTCAATTCGGTCGACCTGGCCGAGAACCTGAAGAAGCAGGGCGCCTTCATCCCGGGCGTGAAGCCGGGCACCGCGACGGCCGACTACATCGATGCCGTCCTGGGCCGCGTGACCCTGCCGGGCTCGCTCTTCCTGGCGATCGTGGCGATCGTGCCGATCACGGTGGCGCACGCGCTCGGCATCCAGCAGTTCAATTTCGGCGGCACGTCGATCCTGATCGTGGTGGGTGTCCTCCTCGACACCATTGCGCAGATTGAGCAGCATCGGACGCTGCGGAAGTACGATGGCTTCATGAAGTCGGGACGGATCAAGTTCCGGGGTCGCTCGAGCCGCTTCGGGATGTAGCCGGTCGGGCCACGAGCGCAGCACGAGGAGAGAAGAGGGCCTACCCCTCCTCTCTCCTTTCGCTTCCCTCCCTGCCCGCTCCTCAACGATGGAGTGCAGCGCGTGGACATTCTGCTGATGGGCCCCCCGGGGGCCGGAAAGGGCACCCAGGGCGCCCGACTCGCCGCGAACCTCGGCCTGCCCAAGTTCGCCACTGGCGACCTCCTCCGCGATGCCGTCAAGCGTGGCACACCGGTGGGCCTGAAGGCCAAGGCCGTGATGGAGGCGGGCCACCTCGTGAGTGACGACATCATCCTCGGCGTCGTGCGTGAGGAACTGGCCAAGCCGGAAGCCCGCAACGGCGTGGTGTTCGACGGCGTGGTGCGCACGATCCCGCAGGCCGAAGGACTCCAGGCCATTCTCACCGAGCTTGGCCGGTCGATGGATCACGTCCTCTTCTTCGAGGTCGACGACGACGAGATTCTCGGCCGCCTCGGTCGCCGCCGCGACATTGAACACCGGGCCGACGACGATCCCGCTGCCGTGGCAACTCGACTCGCCGCCTATCGCGACCAGACGGCCCCCGTCATCGCCTGGTACGAAGCGCGCGGCGGTGTCACCCGCATTCCTGCCCGCGGCAGTGTCGACGAAGTGGCTTCGCGGGTCAGCACGGCGGTGGGGACGGCGTGATCACGATCAAGTCGGCCCGCGAACTCGAGACGATGGCCCGGGCGGGACACATCGTCTTCGAGACGCTCGAGCTGATGCGCGAGATCGTCCGTCCGGGGATGACCACCGAGGACCTCGATCGCGAGGCGGAGCGTTTCATTCGCTCGCATCCGGGGGCAACGCCGTCGTTCAAGGGGCTCTACGGTTTTCCGAAGACGCTCTGCACGTCGGTGGACGATGAAATCGTGCACGGCATTCCTTCACCAAAGAAGCGGCTCGAGGAAGGCTCGATTGTTTCCGTTGATGTCGGCGCGTGCCTCGATGGACTGCACGCCGATTCCGCGACGACCCTGGCGGTGGGGCAGATCGCGCCCGACGTGCAGCGGCTGCTCGATGTGACGAAGGAGTCGCTCGCTGCCGGCATCGCGGCCGCCACGGTCGGCAATCACGTCGGCGATATCGGATTCGCGGTGCAGAGCGTGGCCGAAGCCGCTGGCTATGGCGTCGTGCGCGAGCTCGTGGGACACGGCATCGGGTCGCGTTTCCACGAGGAACCTCAGGTCCCGAACTTCGGGATCCCCAAGCGTGGCGCGCAATTGCGGGCGGGGATGACGATTGCCATCGAACCGATGATCACGATGGGAAGCCCCGCAACCAGGACGCTGGGCGACAAGTGGACCGTCGTCACCCAGGACGGACTCGTCGCGGCCCACTTTGAACACACGGTGGCGATCACCGACGACGGGCCCAGGATCCTCACGCGCTAGGCCCCCCCATCGATCATCGCCCATCGCCCATCGCCCATCGCCCATCGATCATCGATCATCGCCCATCGCCCATCGATCATCGATCATCGCTCATCGCCCATCGCTCATCGCCCATCGATCATCGCCAACAGCCACTCGTGCATCACGGGATTCCCCGCCACGATCGGACCGTGATCGGCCGTTGCAGGGCTCCCGGAAAGATCAGTCACCACGCCGCCTGCTTCACGGATCAGGATGATCCCGGCCGCCTTGTCCCACGGCGCCAGTGCCAGTTCCCAGAACGCATCGAATCGGCCGGCCGCCACATCCACGAGATCGAGTGCCGCCGCCCCGGCGCGTCGGACTCCGCTCGTGGCAGGCAGGATACGTCCGAGCTGGGCAAGGTATCGCTCGATCAGTTCCGTGGCCTTGAACGGGAAACCGGTCCCGAGGAGGGCCTGGCCCGGGGTCGTAATGGTCGAGACGCGGAGCGGCTCCGGGCCTGCCCAGGCGCCTCCACCTCGCCAGGCCGTGTAGCGACGGTGAGCGGGGACGTGAAACACCGTGCCAGCCACGAGTTCCCCATCGATGCTTGCCCCGATCGAGACGGCCCACGAGGGATAGCCGTGGAGAAAATTGGTGGTTCCATCGAGCGGGTCGACGATCCAGCGCAAGCCGGGCCCGCCAGCATCGGGCGAGTGTTCTTCGCCCTGGACGCTGCTCCCCGGCTCGGCGCGCAGCAAGGTCTCCGCGATCATCTCCTCGGCCGTCCGGTCGACCTCGGTGACGAAGTCGTGGTGGCCCTTCGATGTCCACGAGGCCGGGTCGGGGCGCCGCACGCCGGCGAGGAATCCGCTCGCCCGCGCCGCGGCCCGCTCGGCCAGCCGCGCGAGCCGCTGGGGGTCGCCCGTCATATTGCCGCACCCTTCCAGCAGGAGTAGCTTGCCGCCATGGCACGTGTCTTCTCTGGCATCCAACCCTCTGGTGAAATTCACATCGGCAACTGGCTCGGCGCACTCCGCAACTGGGTGGCGCTCCAGGACGAGCACGATTGCCTGTACTGTATTGTCGATCAGCACGCACTCACCGGCAATTACGACGCGGCGGGCCTTGCGGGTCGCACGCTCGAGATGGCCATCGGCCTCCTTGCGACCGGGGTGGATCCCGAACGGTCGAGCTTGTTCGTACAGAGCCACGTTCCGGCCCACACGACACTCTCGTGGCTGCTCACCACCATCGCACCTCTCGGTGAGCTGGAACGGATGACCCAGTACAAGGATAAGGCCGACCGCCTGGAATCGATCCCGGCGGGACTGCTCTGCTACCCGGTGCTGATGGCCGCAGACATCCTGGTGTATCGCGCCGAAGCGGTCCCCGTGGGCGAAGACCAGCTGCAGCACCTCGAACTGTCGCGTGAGCTCGCCCGGAAGTGGAACCACGCCTTCTCTCCGGATCGGCCATTCTTTCCCGAGCCGCAGCCGATCGTGACCGGCGCGAAGCGGATCGTCGGGCTCGACGGTTCGGCGAAGATGTCCAAGAGCCTGGGAAACACCATCGGGATCACCGAGTCACCGGAACAGATCTGGGCCAAGCTCCGCCCGGCGATGACCGATCCTGCCCGCGTGACGAAGCAGGATCCCGGCACGCCTGAAATCTGCAATATCTATTCACTGCATCGCCATTTCTCACCGCCGGATACGGTGGCCCACGTGGCCACGCAATGCCGTTCGGCAGGCTGGGGATGCATCGATTGCAAGCGGGTACTGGCCGATAATATGGTCTCGACGCTCGCCCCGATGCGCGAACGCGCGCTCGAGCTGTCGGCGCATCCGGAGCAGGTGACGACGGTGCTTGGCGATGGCGCCGCGACCGCGCGCCGCCTCGCGGCCGAGACGATGCACGAAGTGACCGATCGGATGGGATTCCTCCCGGAGGTTTGATGGGCACGACGTCTCCGATGCTCGCGCGAGTGCTGAAGGCCGCGGTCCTGCGCGGTGCGTCCGATGTGCACGCCAAGGCCGGCGATGTGTTTCGCGCGAGGGTCGAGGGAGAACTCGTCCCGCTGACCAAGCAGCGCCTGACCCCGCAGCAGACCCGCGCGCTCGCGGCCACCTTCGCCGGCCTCTCGATCGACGACGCGCGGCTCGACACGCTGCGCGACTTCGATTGCTCCTGGGGCGTTCCCGGCGTGGGCAGGTTTCGCGTGAACGTCCTGCGGCAGCGCTCCTCGTTCATGGTCGTCCTGCGGGTGATCCCGTTCTCGGTGCCGACGCCAGAGGGCCTCGGGCTCCCGGATATCGTCTGCCGCTTTGCCGAGGCCGAGGACGGCCTCGTCCTCGTGGCAGGGCCGGGCGGCTCGGGGAAGACCTCGACCATCGCCGCGATGGTGCACCACATCAATCGCAGTCAGCAGCGACACGTGGTCACGCTCGAGGATCCCATCGAGTTCCTCCATCGTGATCTCTCCTCCTCCATCACGCAGCGAGAGGTCGGGAGCGATACCGACGACACGGCGACAGGCCTGCAGACCGTGATGCGCCAGGACCCTGACGTTATCGTGATCGGAGAGCTGCGCGACCCCGTGGCACTCGACCGGGCGATCCGGGCGGCCGAGAGCGGCTGCCTGGTGCTTGCCGCGGTGAGCGCCGCCGATGCCGCCTCGGCCCTGGTGCAACTCGTGGCCACGATGCTTCCCGAGGAGCGCGAGGTCGGCCGGATGCGGCTGGCCACATCGCTGCGCGGGATTCTCGCGCAAGCCGCGCGCTAT
>JAZJZU010000027.1:7685-19432 GCA_040389605.1 Gemmatimonadota bacterium | reverse complement strand
AGGCCGGGCCGCGGGTCCCCATCGTCGAGTGGGCCGAGGTCACCGCGACGCTGCGCGAGGCGCTGGTGGTCGGGGGCGAAGCCGCCCCGTTCCGCAAGGCGCTCGAACGGGCCGCCAAGGAAGGGAAGGGCGAAACCTTTGCCAGGGCGCTCGCCGAACGTGGACTGAATTGACCATTCTGGTGCCCCCGCGTTAGCTTGCGGGGGAGTCGGATACCGGCCCCGCAAGGGGCCTTTTTTCTTGCCGTTAACCGGGCGGACAGGATGTTTGATCGGAAGCACACCTGCGTGGTGGTGGTCGGCGCCCAGTGGGGTGATGAGGGCAAGGGCAAGCTGGTCGATGTCCTCGCCGAGCGCGCCGACGTCGTGGTGCGCTACCAGGGCGGCGCCAACGCCGGGCACACTGTCGTGGTCGGTGACCGCCAGTTCGTGCTGCACCAGATCCCGTCGGGCATTCTCCACGCCGGCGCGGTCTGCGTGGTGGGCAATGGCGTCGTGCTCGATCCGGAGACGTTCTTTGCCGAGCTCGACGAACTGGGCGGCCAGGGCATCGATATTTCCGGCCGGCTCTTCATCTCCGACAGGGCGCACGTGGTGATGCCATACCACAAGCTGCTCGACCTCGCCAGCGAGAAGCATCAGCAGATCGGCACCACGGGGCGGGGCATCGGGCCCACCTACGAGGCAAAGGTGGGACGCCGCGGTGTGCGCGTGGCAGACCTCGTGCGCCGCGGGTCTTCGCGAGAGATGATGGCCGAGCGGATCGAGCGCGCCAACGCGATGCTCACTCTGCTCGGAAGCAGTCAGCGCGCATCACTCGATGAGCATCTCGAACTGATCGAGCGACTCAGTGTCCGCCTGCGGCCCCTGACCACCGATACGGGGGCGCTGGTGTACCGCGCCCTCCGGAAGGGGCAGCGCATCCTGCTCGAAGGCGCGCAGGGCGCCCTCCTCGACGTCGATCACGGCACCTACCCGTTCGTGACCTCATCCAACACGACCGCCGGCGGTGCGGCCATCGGGGCTGGCATCGGGCCGACCGAGATCGACGGAGTCCTGGGCGTCGTGAAGGCCTACACCACCCGCGTCGGAAATGGCCCGTTGCCGACCGAGGCAGAAGGCGCACAGGAAGAGCGCCTGCGCGAACTCGGCGGCGAATTCGGTGCGACAACCGGCCGCCCGCGTCGCTGCGGCTGGTTCGACGCCACGGTGGTCCGCTACTCCGTGCGCGTGAACGGCCTCACCGGCCTCGCGGTGACCAAGCTCGACGTGCTCGACACCTTCGAGTCGATTCCCGTTGGCGTGTCGTATCGCCTCGACGGCGAAGAGTGCGACGATGTGCCCAGTGATGTGGAACTGCTCGAGCGCGTGGAACCAGTCTACGAGACGCTGCCCGGCTGGGGAACGTCCACCGCGGGCGCACGCCGGCTCGCCGACCTCCCGCCGCAGGCCCGGGCCTACCTCGATCGGCTACAGGACCTGGCCGGAGCGCCGATCAGGTATGTCAGCGTCGGGACGCGGAGAGATCAGATTATCGAATGCTGAGACACGTTGATCGTCGATAGAAGATCGATGGGCGAAGATCGAAGCTCGATGGGCGATGATCGATGGGCGATGACCCCACGTGAGGGGCCGGTCTCCCAGTGGCAAGCTGGCCCTTCGAGGGGCCATCGATCGACGTCCATCGCCCTTCGCCCATCGATCATCGGTCCATCGCCCATCGAGTGTTTCTACTGCGCCCTCAACCTGCTGAAATACTCCGCGACGGTCATTTGCCGCAACCAGACGGGGTCCACCTCGTAGTATCGGCTCTCCGTGAAGCGCCCCGTGGTGGGGAAATAGGGCGGCGGATTCACGGCACCGCACGGGTCATAGGTGTGTGCCTCGCCCCAGCCGAATCGCTGGTTGTAATAGGTCGCGTTGTCGACGCGGCCCTGCGCCAGCCCTCCGGTAATCCGGATGCAGCCGTTGGGCGCGCCGCCGCAGCGTTGTGACACCGCCGACGCATTCACCGTCTGTCCGGACCAGAGCTGTACTGGTGGACTCCACGGCGACTGGACTCCCTCGCCATAGAAATTCCCGTCGTTTCCCGCTCCGCTCCCCGCGGCCAGGAAGAACAGGTTGTAGTTCGCGTCGTTGGTGTCATCGTACCCGCCCCACACCACGGTATTCACCTTGAAGGGAGACTGCAGGTTGTTGTCCTCGATGATCACGTCCCTCGTCGCGATGGCGCCGAAGATGTCACCGGTCACATCACAGTTGGTTCCCGGGGGATTCTGGTATGTGAGGTCGTCGGCGAGAATCACGTTGCCGGTGGCGAAGACCGACACGCGCCCGCGGAGGCGGCCGCTGATGGCCACGTCGCCCTGAACGAAAATCACGCCCTTGAAATTGGGGTTCGCCCCGAGCGGAATGAGGTAGGCGCGGTCGCCCGGCCGGACGCTGGCGAGCGACGACAGCGGACCCGATCGGCGCTTGACCCACCACCCGAAATTGTTGCTCGCGACCGGGGCATTGGTCACGGTCGAGTCGGGTGTCAGGGAGTCGAACGTGGTACCGCGATAGAGGCGTGGATCGCCGCCCAGGTAGCAGCGGCGCGTGCCGTCGGTCAGTGCTGCACGGACGGCCGCTCGCTTGGCTGTCGACGTCCCGGAGGTGCCGGCGTAGATGTCCGATGCGCTGCGGAAGACCGTGCTTCCGGCCCCATTCAGCTGCACCACCGCTCCGCAGTTCCGCGAAATCATATTCGGGTCATCGGCGAGCGTGGTGCCGCCGGGAGCAGTGGGCCAGCGCCTGCCCGTCGCGAACGCCATCACGGAGTCGCTGGGCGAGGCCGGCCGCCAGACGCGCATGAAGCCCTCGTCCCACTCGAGCATCCCGTTGCCATTGACGTCGATGGCAACAAACTCGATGCGCAGACCAGGGATGGCCGAGCCGATGGTCGTCGATGTCAGGTCGTAGTCGCCATTGGCCGCATCGGCGTCCTGCGCGAACTGCCGCATCAGGGTGATGCGCGCGGGCGTGGGCCAGGGAATGGCACTTGCCCCCGTCTTCACCCCCGCGCGATAGTCACCCGAGGACTGATTCGTGATCGAACCGGCGACGGTCACTGGCCCGGTAAAGAGTGTCTTCGGGGACGAACAGCCGCTGCTCAGGATCAGTCCGGTGTTGGAATGAAACGGCCCCGAGACCGATTCCGTGCAGCCGTATGCCGCACTGCCGCTCCAGTTGTTGATTGCCACGGCAAACTTGGCCCACGATTCCTGGGTCATCAGCAGTCGGCGTGCGGCCACGGCACCTCGGCGGTCGCTGATGATCGACAGTCCGCTCGCGAAATTGCTGCCATACTGGCCGGCGGTGGCCGATCCGCCGGTGCGCCCTCCGGTGCGGCCGACGTAGAGCGATCGGGTGATGCCGGGCAGGGTGGTCCCGAAGGCGTCCGTCACCGGGGCATTCGACGCCAGCGTGGTAAAGGAGTTGAGCGGCAGCAGGGTGTCGAAGTTGCCCCGGTTCACGGAGTCGCGGATCAGTTCGAGCCCGCCATTCGCCGACGACTGCAGCGCCGCTTCCCGGGCCGTGAAGCCGGTCGCGATCTGCGCCCCGCGCGAGAGCAGGACGGCGCCCAGGGCCATCGCAGCGATCGCGATGGAAATGAGCAGCGTGAGGAAGAGCACGGCGCCGCGGCGGTTATCCGGATAGTTCTGCGCGTGACGAGTCATCGCGAGGCGTCCCCTGGGCTCAGGGTGATGGAGTGACATTCAGGGTCCGGATGGTCGATTGCGCCGGGGTGCAGTCCTGCGCCGCGATACCAAATGTGTAGGCTGTCCCGGGTTCGTTGTCGGAGATCTGCGCGGTGTAGCTCGCCTTGCCCGCTTCCGCGCGGACGACCACGAGGGGGTCGGACCAGTTCGCCGCAGCCGCAGGTCGGCGATAGAGGATGTACTGCGTCACATCCTGTTCCCCGGTCTCCTGGTCCACGGAAGCCGACCAGGTGAACCAGAGCCGACCGCTGCCCGGGACCGTGTCGACCACCGAGAGCGACGGTGGATCGTAGGGCACCCGGCCACACACCGTGGGAAGCGGGATGCCGTTGTTGGGGGCTTCGATCGTGGTGCTGATATCGCGCAGGCGTTCGTCCGGGCCACTCCGGCCGTTGGTGAGCCGGAAGTTCATCCGGACGGCCCGCACCGAGTCCGGCCGGACATACGCCGCACTGTCGGTGCTCGAGATGCCTGCCACGAGTGGACGGCGGATCAACGGGAGCAGGGCCGCCGGCACCGTGAGCAACGTGTCGCCCGTGCTCAGTTGACGCTGCATCAGGTACTCGAAGAACGGACGACCATTCGGATGCGGGAGCAGGTTGCGCGAGATCATCTCAGGGGTGCCGTTGTTGACGCGCTGGTACAGGACGTAGTCGTCGAGCCGGGCCGTTGCGGTGTCCAGCTGGAAATAGAAGCTGTAGGTCTCCGCCGGGGAGAGCGCCCCGTTGCCCAACCGGTAGCTGGCCGTCGGATAGGTGTAGCTGGGCGATGAGTTCGGGATGACGCCGGCATCGGTTTGCAACCAGGCCACGCCCTCGGGTGCTGGCGTGTCCGGATTGAAATACGCGGCCCAGCGCATATCGGTGGTGTCCTGCTCGATGTAGTCGGTGTTGAAGGCGAGCACGGTCGCGGCACCGTAGACGAGTACTGGCTGGTTGTTCGGCGAGCCGGCGCCCATCGTGCGAATCACTCGCTCGGCACCTTCCAGTGTGCCCCGTGCGTTCTGGACCATATCATAGCGATCGCTGTTGGCAATGAACGACCGGCTCTGCGAGCGGAAGAGCGACCACGCGGCACCCGCGACCGCGAGTGTCATCGTCATCGCGATGAGCAGCTCCATCAGCGTAAAGCCCGCGGTAGCGACTGGCTGGCGACGCGTGATGATGGGCATCAGGGACTCGCGATGACAGTGGTGACGGCGACGGTGTCCTTCAGCGAAGGGTCGCTCACGCGCACGGTGAGCGTGGTGCGATCCCTGGGCGGAGTGCCGCTCTGATCGCGCACGATGGTGGTCGTCCGCCGCATCTGCGCATATCCGGGGAATCCCGTGGTGTCCGCGCCCGCCCCCGTGCCGTACAGGCTCACCAGGCGCGGATATCGGGGGTCGGCCCGGATGAGTTCGAGCCGATCGGCCGCCACGGCCGAGGCGGTGACTCGCACCGACGACTTCGACATCGCCCGTGAGAAATCACCCGCGAAGCGCGCCGTGGTGGTCGCGACCACCACGAGGATCACGATCGCCAGGAGCACTTCCAGCAGCGTGAAGCCGTTACGCTTGCGCATCAGGTGGCTCGCTTCCAGGCACCGGAGGCGTGCGAATAGAGCACCACGCGACCGGTGGCCCGGGTGACCACCAGCGCCCGGCAGTGGTGGCAGGTCGGGTCATCGCCCGGTCCAGAGAGGTAGAACGTGCCGTTGCGGTTGGCCGACCCGTCTCTCCGGAACGTGAGCACCGTGAGCGCCGTCGGGTCCGCTGGTGCGGGGGTATCTTCGGCCGTCCCCTTCGCGAAGCGGTAGTTGTCGTCGAGCGGGAGGGAACGGATCCGTTCGCCCGGATCGGCCACGCCGTTGTCGTCGGCGTCCTCGTGGATCTGCAGCCGCGATGGATCGGGAATGGTGACCCGGACATTGGCCTGAAGCGAGACCGCCAGTCGCTGGGCGTTGGCGAGATCGGTCAGGAGTCCGCGCCCCACGCTGTCGGCGCGGTACTTTCCCCAGTCCAGGCGGGAGGCGGCGATTGCCGACAGGATGCCGATCACGACCAGGGTGATCATCATCTCCATCAGCGTCAGGCCGGCACGCCGGGCCCCCTTTCCTGGGGCACGGATGCCGCGATCAGCGCACACGCTCTTGTGGCGTTGGAGCAACACAGAACCTCCGGACGATGGAGCCGAGTGGTGGGTCGGGTTACGTTTCCGCTCCCGACAGACCCGCGGCTCCACGACCCTAGCCAGTATCGCCCAATGACTGACACTTCTTTAATGGACAAGCTCGTTTCCCTCGCCAAGCGCCGAGGCTTCGTTTTCCAGTCTTCCGAGGTCTACGGGGGATTGGGATCCGTCTGGGACTACGGCCCGCTCGGCGTGGAGCTCAAGCGCAACGTGAAGGACCGCTGGTGGCGTTCCCTGGTGCACGCCCGGGACGACATCGAGGGGCTCGACGCGGCGATCCTGATGCACCCGAAGGTCTGGGAGGCCTCCGGTCACGTCTCGGGCTTCACCGACCCGCTGGTGGATTGTCGCACCTGCAAGGCGCGTTTCCGCGCCGACAAGGTGAGCGAGGCGCGCTGTCCGCAGAAGCCCAGCAAGGCTCCTGGCGAGCATACGGCCTGCGACCTCACCGAACCGCGCAACTTCAACCTGATGTTCAAGACTGTGATGGGTCCGGTCGAGGAGAGCGGATCGGTGATCTACCTGCGGCCGGAAACGGCGCAGGGGATCTACGTGAACTACCTGAATGTCCTGAATTCGTCGCGACAGAAGGTCCCCTTCGGCATCGCCCAGATCGGGAAGGCATTCCGTAACGAGATCACGCCGGGCAACTTCATCTTCCGGACTCGCGAGTTCGAGCAGATGGAGATGCAGTTCTTCGTGCGCCCGGGCACCGACGAGGAATGGTTCGAGCGCTGGCGCGGGATCAGGATGGCGTGGCACCACGAACTCGGACTGAACCCCGCCAAGCTGCGCTGGCACGAGCACGGCGAGGGTGAGCTCGCGCATTACGCGAAGGCGGCCTACGACATCGAATACGAATTCCCATTCGGCTGGCAGGAGATCGAAGGGATCCATAACCGGACCGACTTCGACCTCAGGCGCCACCAGGAGCACTCCGGGAAGAAGCTGGAGTATTTCGACCAGGCCGCCAACGAGCGCTATCTCCCGTACGTGGTCGAGACCTCTGCCGGTGCCGACCGGGTCACGCTGACGGTGATGGCCGATGCCTATCGCGAGGAGATGGTCGATGGCGAAGTGCGCGTGGTGATGGGATTCCATCCGCAGGTGGCCCCACTGAAGGCGGCCGTGCTTCCCCTCACGAAGAAGGACGGGCTCCCCGAGCTCGCGCTCGAGTTGTATCACGATATCCGCCGCATCGCACCTGCCTTCTATGATGACGGTGGCGCGATCGGTCGTCGCTATCGGCGGCAGGATGAAGTCGGCACGCCCTGGTGCTTCACGATCGACCACGACACCCTGACGTCCCGGACGGTCACGGTACGTCACCGTGACTCGATGGAGCAGGAACGACTCGGCCTCGATCACATTCCTGCCTGGATCCGGACCAAGCTGGGCGAGTGACGCGCGAGGCATTCGAGGCGCTGGTGGACCGGCTCACTGGCACCGTGCCCTCCGAATATTTCGACGGGGTCCGCGAGGTGGTTGTCTCCCCGCGGACCTTGCCGCATCCCCTGCGGGCAGGGATCTACACCCTGGGTGAATGCATTCCCCTGCCGCTCGACGACGACAGTGCCGAAGCGATTCAGAGCCGCATTGTGCTCTACTACGGCTCGTTCCACGCCCTGGCACAGCACGATTCCGGCTTCGACTGGGAAGAGGAGGCGTGGGAGACCCTCAGCCACGAACTCCGCCATCACGTGGAATGGCGCGCACGCCGGGATGATCTCGAGGCGCTCGATCGCGCGGCGGAACAGAACTACGCCCGGCACGATGGCGAGCCTTTCGATCCCGGCTTCTACCTGGACGGTGACTCACCCGCCGACGGCGTCTACCAGGTCGAGGATGACTGGTTCCTCGACCGCGTGGTACGCCAGCTCTCCCCGACCGTGGACCTGGTCTGGCACGGCACCGTCTACCGTGCCGCCATTCCGGCGGACGCCCATCTTCCTGCCTATCTTCTGCTGCTGGGGGTGGCGCAGCCACCACCGGGGGACCTGGTGCTGGTGCTTCGCCGGAAGCCGCGGTTGTCCGATCTCTTCCGACGTCCCCAGCTGTTCCAGGCCGCGATTCCCGTTCGTCCCGTGGAGGACGCCTCTCGATGACCCGTGCCGGCCGCCTGCTTGTCTCGATCTGCCTATGCGCGGGCCCTCTCGCGGCACAGGCCGGAGCGGACTATCGGGTGGGGGTGGTGAGCGAATCCGGCGACATCGTGACCTGGCTTCGCCCGGAATCGGGGGGTCGGTTGGCGCTCGACCGGATCGTGAAGATCGATCCCCGCCCGCCCGAGATCGATGGTCCGCACAACATCACGACTGCCCCGGATCAGGGTTCCTATTACGTGTCGGTGTCCCACGGTACGCCATACGGTTCGCTCTGGCGCCTGGATGCGCACACCGATGCCCGCATCGGCACCGCGCCGCTGGAGATGTATCCCACCACCATCGCCCTGACTCCAGACGGTGAGCTCGCATTCGTGGCGAATTCCGATTTCTACGGTGATCGGCCGCACATCAATCCGGTCAGCGTCGTGCACACACCCACGATGACCACGATCACGAATCTCGCGGGGTGCGATATGCCGCACGGCGCGAAGGTGAACCACGCAGGCAGCATCGCCTACATTTCCTGTATGCACTCGGACGAGCTGCTGGAGATCAACGTCGCCACGCTCTCGGTCAGCCGCCGGATCACCCTCGGCACCGGGCACGCGATGGCCGGGATGGACCATTCCTCGGCCCCTCCCGCTGTCGCGCACGAGTGCTCGGCGACGTTTGTCTCGGTGTCCCCCGATGATTCCCGGATCTATGTGGCGTGCAATTACGGGAACGTGTTGCAGGTGTGGGATGCCGCGACGCGCCGCCTCCTGGCCACCGTGCCGACCGGGGCGGGGGCCTACAACGTCGAGCCGTCACCCGATGGCAAGTGGATCATCGTCACGAACAAGAAAGACCAGAGCATCTCGGTGATCGATGCGGCCTCGCTTGCGGAAGTCCGCCGGATTCCGACACGCAAGAAGATTGTGCACGGCGTCGCCTTTGCGCCCGGTGGTCGCTACGCCTACATCTCGCAGGAATCGATCGGTGCCGACCCTGGTGCGGTCGATGTGCTCGACCTCAGTACGCTCACAATGGTGAGCAGCTACCCCGTCCCGGCGCAGCCGACCGGCATCACCATTCTCCGGAGTCACTAGCTGATGGTCTTCGAGACTACCACTTCACTCGAGCCCGCCGCCGTCTTCGCGCGAGCCAAGCGCTTCTTCGCTGAGCGCGTCCCCGCCACTGCGGCGTTTCCCGAGAAGGAAGGACCCGGGTGGCTGCTGCTCCGCGGACAGGGCGGGGAAGAGGTGGCCCTGGCGGCCTTTGCCGCCGACGGCGCCACCCGGGTGCGCGGATCGACACTGCTGTTCGATCAGGCGGTGGATCGCTTCCTGACCACGTTGCCTGGCGCGGGGGCGGTCAGTGAATGACGAGATGACGGTGCGGGTCACGGTGCTCGAGGCGTGGGACGAGATTACGCTCAAGGTTCCGCCGTCCACGACAGTGCACGAGGTCAAGCAGCTCGCCCTGCAGGCCGTGCGCGTGATCGACAATCCTGCCGCCTTCCTGGTGAAGTTCCGCGGCGCGGAGCTGCCCCACGAGGATCGCACGCTGTCGCAATCCGACATTCCGCCTGACGGTGCCCTGATCGTGCTGCGCCGTCGCCGCCGCGCCGTTCGCTAGCACCGATGCGCGTCTTCACCGCGCGTACGGCCCAACGCCACGACCCAGGTCCCGGGCACCCCGAGCGCCCGGAGCGGCTTGCGACCGTGCTTCGCGCGCTTGAGTCAGCGCCTCAGCTCGAACTGGTCGAACCACCGCCCGCACTGCTTGAGGATCTCCTCGTCCGCCACAGCCGAGCGTACCTGCAGCAGGTGAGCCGCCGCGGGGAGCGGCACGGCAACTTCGGCCCCGACACTCCGGTGGGTCCTCACAGCTGGGAGGCCGCCTTGGCGGCCAGCGGTGCCGCGCTCGCGGCCCTTCGCCACGCGCACGATGGCCTCGGGCACAGCTTCGCCGCCATCCGCCCCCCGGGGCACCACGCGCTGCCGGAATCGGGTATGGGATTCTGCCTGGTGAACCACGTTGCCGTGCTTGCCGCGGTGGCTCGCGCCAGCGGCCGCGCGCGCGTGCTGATCGTCGACTGGGACGTCCATCACGGCAACGGGACCCAGGCGATGGTGGAGCACGAGCCCGACACACGGTTCGTCTCGATGCATCAGTGGCCCTGGTATCCGGGCACCGGGGCCCGGGAGGAGCGCGGCGTCGGGAACTGCTTCAATATTCCGCTCCCACCGGGCCTCGACCGCTCCACGTATGTCGAGGCGCTCTGGGCGGGGATCACGGCGGCCACGACCGGCTGGACCCCCGACGTGGTCCTGCTCTCGGCGGGCTATGACGCGATGCTGGGCGACCCGCTGGGAGGCTTCACCCTCGAACCGCCGGATTATGCGCTCTGGGTCAATCGCCTGCGCGAGGCCCTCCCCAAGGTGCCCATCGTGGGGTTGATGGAGGGCGGGTACGCCCCTGAGCGGCTGGCCGCGGGCGTAATGGCGACCATCGACGCACTCCGCTGACCCGGCCCGGGATTAGCTTTCCCGCTTCACCTTCACTCCGTGCGGGCGACACCACTATGCCACTCCAGCTCGAGACCGAAGTCCTCACGCTCCACACCCGGCATCCGTTCATCATCGCCCGTGGCGGACAGAGCGAGTACCGCACGGTGATGGTTCGGATCCGCGACGAGGACGGCCTCGAAGGATGGGGTGAGGCGGCGGCCACCCGGTTCTATGGCGAGACGCTGGAGACCGTTCAGGCCGCGCTCGCCACTTACGCCCCTCATCTCGGCGATGATCCCTGGCAACTGGACCGCATTGAGCGTGCACTCGAGACGGTACTCCGGCGCAATGCAGCGGCACGCGCCGCCATTTCGATGGCGCTGCACGACCTGGTCGGCAAGCGCGCCGGCCAGCCGCTCTGGCGTCTCTGGGGCCTTGATCGCACGACCGCGCCGCAGTCGACTTTCACGATCGGGCTCGATGTGCCGGCGGTGCTGCGCCAGAAGGTGGCCCAAGCCGCGGAGTATCCCATCCTGAAGATCAAGCTGGGATCGGCCAATGACCTGGAAGTGCTCCGGACCATTCGCGACGCGACCGACAAGGAGTTGCGCGTCGATGCCAATTGTGGCTGGACTCCGTCCCACGCCGTGCGGATGCTGCCGGTCCTCGAGGAGTTCGGGGTCACGGTCCTCGAACAGCCCGTGGTGGCCGCCGACCTGGATGGGCTCGCGCACATCAGGCGTCAGGCACGCATTCCACTGATCGCCGACGAGAGCTGCGTGACGAGCGGCGACATCGCGGCCCTTGCCGGGAAAGTCGACGGCATCAACATCAAGCTGGCGAAGTGCGGCTCGCTGCGTGAGGCGCTCCGGATGATCGCCATTGCCCGGAGCCACGGAATGATGGTGATGGTCGGGTGCATGATCGAGTCATCCCTTGGCATCACCGGTGCGGCCCACTTTACGCCACTCGTGGACATCGTGGATCTCGATGGCGCAGCGCTGCTGCGCGACGATCCCTTCGCCGGCGCTTCGATCAGCGGGGGGCAGGTGACGTTGCCCACCACCCCTGGCCTCGGTGTGACGCGACGATGACGCTGCGGTATGCGCACGTCGCGCTGCCGCTCCCGCTCGCCGAGCCGTACACCTACCAGATTCCGTCGACGCTGGCAGATCGCGCGCTCCCCGGGGCGCGCGTCGTCGTTCCGGTCCGGCGTCAG
>JAZJZU010000027.1:5418-7675 GCA_040389605.1 Gemmatimonadota bacterium | reverse complement strand
TGTATCGGCGCCGGCGATGGAGACGCGCGAGCTGCTCGCCACGCCCGACGAGGCACCGGTGCTCTCGACGCATCTGCTCGCGCTCGCGGCGCAGGCCGGTCGCTACTACGGCGCACCGATCGGATTGATGCTGCGCGCGATGCTCCCTGCGGCGCTCTGGGGGAAGTCGACCCTGGAGATCGTGCTTGTGGAGGGGATGGATTCGGCGATGGGGGGCACGGCAGGAACGCTGCTCGCCTATCTCCGTGCGCGCGGGGGACGCGCGAGCGCAAGCGCTGCGACCCGCGCGCTCAAGCGCCCCGTGTGGGAAGTGGCCGATCGCCTCCAGCGCATCGGCGCCGTGCATCTGGAACTGCATTCCCCCGATACCCGGGCCGGCGTGGCGTCGGTGCGCGCCGCCCGTTTCACCGGCGATCCGCTGCCCCTGCTCGACCGCGACCGCCGGTTCAAGCGCGCCGTGAAGCAGCGACTGGTCTATGAAGCACTCGAAACTCGCGGCGGCCGCGCCACCGTTGCCGAGTTGCTCGAGGCGAGTGGGACGACGGAGTCACCGCTGCGCGCGCTGGTTGACGCCGGGCTGGTGGAAATTGTCGAGGAAACCACGGCACGTGACCCCTTCGCCGACCTGCCAGTGAGTGCCCCGCCTCCAGACCTCTCTGCTGCCCAGCGTGAGGCACTTCGGGCACTGGCTGCGATTCCGGCTGGCGAGAGCGCCCTGCTGTTCGGCGTGACGGGCTCGGGGAAGACGCTGGTGTATCTCGAGCATATTCGCACGGCGCTCGAGTCCGGTCGTGGCGCCCTGATTCTCGTGCCGGAGATCGCCCTCACGCCCCAGACTGTTGCACGAGTTCGCGGGATGTTTGGCGCCGAGGTGGCGGTGCTCCACAGTGGGCTCTCGGACGGGGAGCGCGCCGACGCGTGGCGTGCGCTGCACAGGGGAGAGCGGCGCGTGGCCGTTGGCGCGCGATCCGCGATCTTCGCCCCCGTGCGTGATCTCGGCGTCATTGTCCTCGATGAGGAGCACGAGGCCAGTTACAAGAACGGAGAGACTCCGCGCTATCACGCTCGCGACATTGCGATGATGCGTGCCCGCATCGAAGGGGCAACGGTCGTGCTCGGTACCGCCACCCCGTCGCTCGAGAGCTGGACCCGCGCGCAGGACAGCGACCGTATCGTCGAGCTTCCGGAACGCGTGGGCGCGCGGCCGATGCCACCGGTTGAGCTGGTCGATCTGCGGAGTGAACCCCTGGTGGCTGGTGCGGGGATGCTGGCGTGGAGCGAACGGCTCGATGCGGCCGTCACGGCGGCGCTCGCGCGGCGCGAACAGGTGCTGCTGCTCCTGAATCGGCGGGGCTGGGCCACGTTCCTCCAGTGTACGGCCTGCGGCAACGTGATCGATTGCCCCAACTGCAGCATCTCGCTCACGCTGCACCATCACCCGCCGGAACTGCGCTGTCACTACTGTGATCATCGCGAAGTCGTGCCGACGACCTGTCCGGAGTGCCAGGCGGAATCGCTCCGCGCACTCGGTGCCGGGACGCAGCAGCTCGAACGCCTCGTCGCCGAGCGATTTCCTGCTGCGCGTCTCGCCCGGATGGATGTCGATACGACGTCGGCCAAATGGTCGCACCACCACCTGCTGGAGCGCGTGGGTCGCGGCGAGGTCGATATCCTGCTGGGCACCCAGATGATCGCGAAGGGTATCGACTTTCCGAACGTCACCCTGGTCGGAGTGGTCGATGCGGATACGGCCCTGCACCTGCCCGATTTTCGTGCCGCGGAGCGCACCTTCCAGCTGGTCGCACAGGTGGCGGGCCGTGCGGGTCGCGGACCCAAGGGCGGAACAGTCCTGGTCCAGACCCGTCAGCCCGGGCACCCTGCGCTGGTCTTTGCCGCACGGCACGATGCCGCGGGCTTTCTCGCGGCCGAGACAGCGTTGCGTACGTCTCCCGCGTACCCGCCGCACACATCGCTGGTCCACGTCGTGCTTGGCGGGCCCGTGCAGGAGGCCGTGATGGCGCGTGCGCTTGCGTTGGGTGAGTGGTGTGAACAGAGCATTGCCCGCAGCGGCCTCCCGATCATTGTACTCGGTCCGGCACCGTGCCCGATCGAGCGGATCAAGGATCGCTGGCGGATCCACCTGATCCTCAAGGGACCAGGCGAGGCCCTCGGTCGCTGGGTGCGAACCGCAGCGCCGCGGCTTGCCGTGCCGCGCAATGATGTGCGCATCTATATCGACCGCGACCCGGTCTCGTTG
>JAZJZU010000027.1:0-5408 GCA_040389605.1 Gemmatimonadota bacterium | reverse complement strand
CTAGCTTTTCGCGGCACCGAATTCCACCCAGACCGGAGGACCTATGAAGAAGCTCCTGACCGAGTTCATTGGAACGTTTTTCCTTGTCTTCACGATCGGCCTGATGGTCACGTCGGGCGCCGCAGAAGCGCCGCTGGCGATCGGCGCAGCGCTGATGGTGATGGTGTATATGGGTGGACCGATTTCAGGGGCACACTACAACCCTGCCGTCTCGCTCGCGCTGCTGCTCCGGGGCAAGATGGCCAACGCCGATTTCGTACCGTACGTCGTGGCGCAGTTGCTGGGGAGCACCGCGGCGGCGGCCGCCGTGCACCTGATCGTCGGCCAGACGTTCGCCCCTGCTCCCGGCGAAGGCGTCTCGGCGATCTCGGCGCTGCTGGTCGAGGTGCTCTTCACCTTTGCGCTCGCGCTCGTGGTGATGAACGTCGCTGCCTCGAAGCGGAGCGCTGGCAACTCCTACTTCGGCCTGGCGATCGGGTTTACCGTCTGCGCGGGTGCCTACGCCGGCGGACCCATCTCGGGTGGCGCATTCAATCCTGCGGTCGGGATCGGCCCCACGCTGATCAATGCCACGCTCGGCGGTGGTTCCTTCGATCAGCTCTGGCTCTATCTCGTGGGGCCACTCACGGGCGCGGTGCTGGCGGCGCTGGTGTTCGGAATCCAGGAAAAGGAATGAGCGGCGCACCCGCGGCGGGTCACCTGGCCCGTCGCGATCAGTTCTGCCCGTGAACTCCCAGGGTAGCGCCCACCGCGATGGTCCGGCCGGGGGCGGGCTCGAACACTCGCCCGCCGGCCCCGTTGAGGTTGACCGAACCGACATACTCCCGGTCGAACAGGTTGGTGATCACCACGAACGGTTCGAGGGAGCCGGCGGCCCGCGCACCGCGCCAGGCGGCCCGCACACTCGTGATGCCGGCTCCCCAGCCCGCGACACGGATGGTGTTGCGGTCGTCCCCGAACTGCGATGAGGTCAGGGCGTGGTCGAGATCAATGCGCACGTGCCGGCCCACATCACCGCGCAATCCCAGCCGGGCCACATCGACGGGGAGCCCCGCAAGGTGGCGGCCGTCGAGGGTGTCGATCGTGGCGCCATCCTGCGCTCGGTAGTCCGTGAATCGCGCGTCGGTGTGCGTCCAGCTCGCGAGCAGCGCGAGGCCCGAGCGGAGGTTCCACGTAGCGGCCAGCTCGCCACCTCGCGTTCGCGTGCGACCAGCGTTCCGGTAGTAGCTCCGGCCGCCCGCCTCGCGCCACGCGACGATGGCATCGCGGGTGGTGGTCTGAAAGAGTGCCAGCTCGAAGTGCAGTTGCCCCACTGCGGCTCGCACCCCGAGCTCGCCACTCAGGCTGCGCTGCGGTCCGAGTGCCGGGTTGAAGCCGCCATCGCCCGCGGGGCGATTCGCGAGCTCCGTGGTGGTCGGGGTCTCGAACGCGGTGCCAACACTTCCCCACAGGGTGACATCGTTCTGGAGCGCTGCCGTGAGTCCCACGTGCCCGCTCCACGATCGCATTGTCCGCTCGCCGCTCGCATCACCGTCAGCGAGGAACGCGTCGGCCACGCGAAAGTGCGTGGCGTCGTACCGCACGCCCGTGCGCAGGCGCAGGGGTCCGGCCACTGGCGCCACCAGCTGCAGGAATCCGCCCGTCTCGCTGACGCGTTCGCGCTGCGAGAGCAGCAGGGTGCCGGTCGGCTCACCGGATATCGAGCGTTGATTCTCTCGATCGTCGCGCAACGATTGCACGTCGATTCCGCCAGTCAGTGAGGCGCGCGCCAGCGCGATACTGCCACTGGCGCGAGCGCCCACCACGCGGCGCTCAATGCCGACCCACGTACCGCTGGTTGCGGTGACCGGCGCTGGCGGTGGGGCGGCGAGGGGGTTGTCGAGGCTCCTGGTGACCAGCCAGCCGGCGATGTCGGCCTGCCAGCCGCGACCGGTGCGCCGGGCGCTCAATGAGAATTGGTTCTGCGTGGCCGCCTTGTCGGCGCCGCGGAGGATATTGCTCCCCGCCGCAGAATCGCGCCGAACACCGAGCTCCGTCGCCGTGAGCGCGCCGGGATTCTCGGCGCGAGGATCGTCTGCGACCGCGATCCGCAGGGCGATCACGGTCGACGGCCCGGCAAACCAGTTTGCCGCCAGCGAGCCGCGACGTTGTTCCGTCGCACTGTGCTGGCGGAAGCCGTCGGTCGCGAAGCGCGAGATGGCAGCGGTTGCTGCGACGGGTCCGCTGCGCGCCGCCGCCACGAGCTGTCCCTTGGTGGTGCCAAAACTGCCGACCTCACTCCGCGCCTCAAGTTGCCAGGGGAAGCCGGGCACCACCCGGGTCCATAGCGAGAGCACACCACCCGAGGCGTTGCCGTAGAGCGCCGACGCGCTCCCTCGCAACAGTTCGATCCGCTCGACGAGGCCCAGGTCGAGATTGGTGAGTGTACTCTGACCGTCGGGGAGCGTTTGCGGGATGCCGTCGAGCAGGACCTTGATCCCGCGGACGCCAAAATTCGCGCGTGCCCCGAAGCCGCGGATGGTGAGCCGCTGGTCCACTGAATAGTTGTTGCGATTCCCGGTGACCACGCCCGGCACGAAGGCGAGGGCCTCATCCAGGCCGGTACTCAGTCTCGAGCGCCGGATGGCGGCGCTGTCGAGGACGGTGACCGAGGCGCCGAGGTGTCCGAGGGTCTCAGGATTGCGGGTCACGCTCACCCGGATTTCACCGAGGACCCGCACGGAGTCGGGGACCTGGGCGGCAGCGAGGGCGGGGAAGAGAAGCAGCCCCGAGGCGGCGTACCACACGGTTCGGACCATCCCGGATCATACTGCTATCCGGCCCCATCCGGCGATCGGCCGCGTTCGCCTTGTCCCGGCTCGCGTGCACGGCCTAGCTTTGGCAATGCAGACCTGGTTCCCCGATCTGACCGTTCCCCCATTCCGGGATGCCGCCGTGGCCCGTTTCGCCCCGGCTCCTGCGGCAGGGGTTCTTCCGGAGCGGTTCTTCTCGACGTCCAACCTCCCGACCTATGTCCGACTCGAGTCGGGCTGGGTCGCGCCGACCCGGCCGCGAATGGATTGCTGCCTGGTGCGCCGTGGCGACGAGATCGAGACCCTCGAGCCTCGCCTGGTTCGTGCAGGCGATCCCGTCCTGATCGGGCTCGATGAGCACGGCGCCGATGGAGTCGTGGTCTATGCCCAGGGCTTCCTCGGCGGTGCGCACGGGGCCAACGAATTTCGGTTTATGGGCACCGAGGTCTCTCGCGAACGGCCCGTGAACTATGAAGATCTCGCCGAGCGTCTGGTGCGCGAGCGAGCGGACGGCGGATACCTGATCTGGGTGGCTGGCCCGGCACTCGTGCATTCCCGGGCGCGCGGCGATTTCGAATGGTTCATTCGTCAGGGCTTCGTGCAGGCAGTGCTGGCGGGCAACGCCGTGGCCGTGCACGATATGGAGGCGGCGATCTACGGGACCACCCTGGGGATGGACAACACGGGCCGGCCAACCGACGGTGGTCACGGACTGCATATGCGGGCCATCAATGCGGTTCGCACCGTGGGCTCGATCGAGCAGGCCGTGGCGACCGGCCTGGTGGGTTCCGGCATCATGCACGCCCTGGTGACCTGCGACGTGCCGTTTGTGCTCGCAGGCTCCATCCGGGATGACGGCCCCTTGCCAGGCGTCATCACCGACGCGCTGGCCGCGCAGGACGCGATGCGGGAACACACCGCGCGCGCGACCGGGGCCGTGTTCGTCGCGACGGCGCTGCACGCCATCGCCGTCGGTAATATGTTGCCTGCATTCCATACGCATACTGCGGATGGTCATCCCGAACCCCTGATGACCATTTGCGTCGACCAGACGGAGTTCGTCGTGAACAAACTGAAGGACCGGGGCACGCACCAGGCGTTCGGCGTCGTGACGAACGCGCAGGACTTCATGCACGTCCTCCGGAGCTACGTGGAACAATGCTCGACGCACTGACGGCCGCCGGACCCGGCGAAGGTCCGCACTGGGAGCGGCTGGCCGCGTGGATTGCCGAGCGGATGCCGGTGACCGGGATCGACGGAGTCTGGGTCTTCCGCGTCCTCCGCCGGGAGCAACGCGAGTTTGGCACCGCCGTCCTCAGCACCGTCGATGGCGACCGCCGCATCATCCACACCGCGCGCTATGTGGCCACCATCAAGGGGAAGCAGCGGGGAGGTTTCGAGGCACACCTCGAGGAGGTCGGCAGTGGACCACTCGACACACTCCACGAACTCCTCGCGCTGGTTCCTGATCGTGCCGACGACGAGGATCCTCCGGTGCCGGTTGCCGTCGGGCGCTGGTTCCCGCCGTCGGACGCCACCCCGCCGGACGAGGCCGATGAAGGCAGCGAGTGATGCCACGCAGCGCGACCTGCTCGAGCGCTTTCGTCGCTGGTTGCGCGACCGGCACCTCCCGGTCACCCGTCAGCGTGACGCGGTGGCACGGGCACTCTTCGAGAGTGATGGACACCTCTCGGTCGATGAGCTGCAACGCGTGCTTCGCGATCAGCAGCTGCGTGTCGGGACCGCCACCATTTATCGCTCGCTCGACGTCCTGCTGCAGAGCGGGCTGGTCCGTTCCCACGATTTCGGAGAGGGCTTCAAGCGCTATGAGGCAATGGTGGGCGGAGGACAGCACGGCCACCTCATTTGCGGCAGGTGTGGTGGCGTGACCGAGTTCTCCACCGAGCGCTTCGAGCGGATCCTTCCCATTGTGGCCGACGAGCACGGCTTCCAGCACCAGCGTCACCGGGTGGAAGTACACGGGCTCTGCCGCAGCTGCCGGGAGGCCGACTACGGCGCCCTCGCCCGTGCGGGCCGCAGCCGATGACGGCCGACGCAGCGATCGGCCCGCTGGTGGCCTTCCTCGGCGGCCTGGTGTCGTTCCTCTCGCCGTGCGTGCTCCCGCTGGTGCCGAGTTATCTCGGCTTCCTCACCGGGCTGACGATCGAGGAGATGGGCGACAAGCGACGGTGGGCGGTATTGCACGCGCTCTGCTTCGTGGCCGGGTTCTCGCTGATCTTCATCGCACTCGGCGCCGGCGCGACGGCACTCGGCGCCACGCTCAAGTTTCACCGCGAATGGATCGCGCGGGTCGGCGGCCTGATGCTCATCGCCTTCGGGCTCTACAGCCTCGGCGTCCTGCGCATCGGGCTGCTCGATCGCGACCAGCGCCTCCACCTCGATCGCAAGCCGATGGGTTTTCTCGGGTCCACCCTGGTGGGAATGGCCTTCGCCGCAGGGTGGACGCCCTGCCTGGGCCCGATCCTGGGAGGCATTCTCACGCTTGCGAGCGGCAGCGACAGCGTCGGGCGTGGCGTGGTGCTTCTGGCGGCTTACTCGGCGGGCCTGGCCGTCCCCTTCCTCCTTGCAGCGTTCGCCGTGGACTCGTTCCGGGGA
>JAZJZU010000026.1:14714-29437 GCA_040389605.1 Gemmatimonadota bacterium | reverse complement strand
GCAGGCTGGACAGGACGTCCTCGTGCCGACTGGCGAGGGCTACTACGGCTACCGTTCGGCGGTCACCGACGCCGCAGGCAACACTTCTGCGAACGTCTTCCGTCGTCTGCTGGTCAACACGAATGCTCCGTTCGCGACTGGCCTGGGCGTCCCGGCTGTGCTCACGAACGCGAACTTCAACTTCCTCGCGACCTTCGCGGACTCGGCTGAAGTTGTCAACCAGTCCCTGCAGGTTGTGTATCCGCTGGTCCCGGGCGTTGACTCGCTCCGGTACACCCAGTCGGCGATCGGCACGGCCTTCGACGACGTGATCACGTCGCCGTTCGCTGGCAACATTGTTCCGCCGACCGGCGCACCGTACGTGCGCGGGATTGAAGTGGTCACGGGTGCGGCCTTCCCGGCCCTGAACGTAGGCGCCTACCCGGGCTCTGCGGTCAAGCCGACCAAGGTCCAGGCCTGGTCCTGGAACCCGAGCAACTTCTTCAGCGCTTCGCCCGAGATTGCAATCCCGGCGCTGAACGTTGAGAACGGCACTGGCATCGCGGCGTACAACGTTGCGAACCCGTCGAATGTCGTCACCCACTGGCGCATCATCACGACGGTTGCCACGTCCAACCAGTTCGGTTCCACCACCCCGCTTCGTGCGCAGGTTGTGGCTCCGACCAACTCGCCGAACGCTCCGTTCGCGCGCGTTGACTTCTACCGTCTGGATGCCGGCGGCACCTGGTACAACTACCTCGGAAGCGTCGCGAGTGGCGCGGCCGTCGGTAGCGATCAGGGCACGTACCGCTCGTGGATCTACGCCCTGCCGAATGCTTCGTTCGTGAAGCGTTGGGACGGCACGACGGCCGGCGCAGTTGCGTCGGGCAACACCATCATCGCAGTCGGTGTGGTCAGCAATGGCGACGCCATCTCGACCGCTGCGACGGTAATGATCCCGTAATCAGCTGAAAAGCTGGTTGCAGGTTGCTTGAAACCAACGGCCCCGCGCAAGCGGGGTCGTTTGGTTTTGCATAGATCCCAGTCGCGTTTGTTTGCCCCTCCTCGAACTCACCCCCCTGCCGTCATTGCGAAGCCCGAAGGGCTGAAGCAATCCCGTTGAGTAGCGCGGGGCCAGTAGGGGGTTCCGCTCGTTTCGACGGGACTGCTTCGCTCCTGCGGAGCTCGCAGTGACGGCCCGCGGCGACGGCTCGCAAGGACGACATTTGGTGGGGGACGACGATGCGCAGACTCGCGACCTATATCATGGCGAACGCGCGACGTACGGTTCTCTATGTGGGCGTAACGAACGATTTGGTCCGGCGCTGCGGTGAGCACCGGTCGGCCGGCCGATCGACCTTCTGTGGCAGGTACAACGTCCATCGACTGGTGTACTACGAGCTGATCGAAGGTCCGCTATCCGCGATCCGGCGCGAGAAACAACTCAAGGCCGGGAGTCGGGCGGCAAAATTGGACTTGATTGAGTGGGCCAATCCCGAGTGGCTGGATCTCTGCGACGCCCGCACCGGCGAGATCTCCGCGTGTCCGGCTGTCATCGCGAGGCCCGAAGGGCTGAAGCAATCCGGTTGAGTAGCGCGGGGCCAGTCATCGCGAGGCCCGAAGGGCCGACGCGATCCAGTGACTCCGCGCCGAGCGAGTACGGGGCTCGGCGCGGAGCGAGCAGGGGGTTCCGCTCGTTTCGACGGGACTGCTTCGCTCCTGCGGGGCTCGCAGTGACGGCGGTCCCTCAGTATCCCTGTTTCCCCATCGCCTTGAACGTCAGTACCTTGCCGAGCTCCACGCCGGGCTGGTCAAACGGATTCACGTCGTACCAGACGCCCGCGTAGCCGGTCGCGATCTGGAAGAACATCAGCAACCTTCCCACGTGCCGCGCGTCCACGGTGTCCATCTCGAGGGTGCAGCTCATCCGCCCCTGGGAACGGAGTGCCTCGCGCGTGGCGACAAATTCGGCGTCGAGCAGGTCACCCAGCGTCTTGCCCGCGAGATAGCTCATATCGGGGCCGAGGCCGGGGCGGCCAGGGATCTCGAGCATCCCGGCGGTGTCCTTCACCCGGATGAAGGTGATCGTCTTGTCGAATGGCCCCTCGATGAAGAGCTGGACCTGGGAGTGCTGGTCGGTGGCCCCCACGGCGCCCACCGGCGTGGGCCCCCGATGGACTTCCTGGCCCGATCGGTCGATCCGCTTCCCGAGGCTCTCGGCCCAGAGCTGCCGGTACCACTCGGCCAGGTCGCGCAGGCGGTCGCTGTAGGGCATCACGACGTGGATGTTGGCCGCCCGGGTGGCCTGCGCCTGATGCTGTAGCCCGGCCCACCGCGCAGCCGGGTTGCCCTCCAGCGTGTCGCTCTCGGCCTCCAGGACGGCCTCGTGGGCACCCGCCACCAGTTCGCCGATGTCGATGCCCAGCAGCGCCGCCGGAATCAGTCCCACGGGGGTCAGCACCGAGAATCGTCCGCCAACATCCGGAGGCACGTCGAAGGTCTGGATGCCCTCTGCTTGCGACAGCGCGCGCAGTGCTCCCTTCTCGGGGTCGGTCGTGATCACGAGGTGCTCCCTGGCCGCCTCGACGCCGAGGGCACGGTCGAGCCACTGCCGCACGATCAGGTACTGGGAGAGGGTCTCCGCCGTCCCTCCAGACTTCGAGATCACGTTGACGATGGTGCGCCGCGGATCGAGCCGATCGAGCGCCGCCGTCACGGTCACGGGGTCGATGTTCTCCAGAACGGTCAGCGTCGGCCAGCCATCGCGGCGGGCGAGCGGCTCCTCGTTCCACGCTGGCGGCTTGAGGGCCGTCAGGAGGGCCTTGGGGCCAAGTGCCGACCCGCCGATGCCGAGCAGCAGGATATGCTCGAACCGGCCTTGCTGGGCGGCGGCCCAGGATTGAATCTCTGCAACCAGCGCATTCTGCTGACCGAGCGCGAGAAATCCGTAATCGCCCCCCGCACGCCTGCGCCTGACCTCGGCCTGTACTCCCGGGAAGCGTTGCGCGAGCGTCGCGCGCAACGCCGGGTCGAGGCCGTGGGTGCCGTCGAGGGCCTCCCGGGTCATCAACGCATCATCGAGGCGGAGCGTCATCAGAAAATCTCCAGGGAAAGGCCGTCGTGGCCCGGCTCGACACCGGCAGGGAGCCTGGCCAGCAGCTCGCGGTGACCGGTCTCGTGCGTGAGATGGGTGAGATAGGTGCGCTCGGCCCGTACGGCTCGCGCGACCTCAATGGCATCACCGATCGAGAGGTGTGTGGGGTGTTCCCGCCACCAGAGGGCATTGAGCACCAGCAGCTTGACGCCCTGCAACTGGCGCAGGTGCGCGTCGCTCACGCGCTTCACATCCGTGAGGTAGCCGATCTCGCCGATCCGGTAGCCGAACACGGTGGCATTGCCGTGCTCGAATTGCATCGGCAGCACTTCGACTCCCGCGATCTCGACCGGCACATCGGGCTCGAGGGCGTGCCGTGTGAGCGACGGCTTCGAGGTGCCGGGCACCGGAACGATGCTGCCATCGAAGATGTAGTTGAAGGCGTGACCGATGTGGTCGATGGTCTCGGCCGGGCCGTAGAGCGGAAGCTCGGCCCGCTGCTTCAGGGAGAAGGAGCGCAGGTCGTCGATACCGTGGACGTGGTCGGCGTGGTGGTGCGTGTAGAGCACCGCATCAATGCGCTTGACGTCCGAGCGGAGCAGCTGGAGGCGGAGCTCCGGCGGCGTATCGATCAGGATGGTGGTTCCGCCGGTCTCGACCAGCGCACTCGTGCGAGTGCGCTGGTCGCGTGGGTCGTCCGACCGGCAGACGGCACAGCTGCAGCCGATCTGCGGGACCCCCATCGACGTCCCCGTGCCCAGCAGGGTCAGGCGCACCGCTAGATCGTCTCCACCTTCAGGAGGTTGGTGGTGCCGGGCACGTCGAACGGAACACCGCAGGTAACCACGACTCGCGACCCGTCAACGGCGAGCCCACGGCTCAGGAGTTCCGCGCGAGCAATCGCCCACATCGGGTCGTAGTTCTTGAGGTGCGGCATCAGGACCGGGATCACGCCCCATACGAGCGAGAGCTGGTGGAAGGTCTCCTGCTCGGCCGTGAAGGCCAGGATTGGCACCTTCGGGCGGTAGGACGAGACCGTCCGCGCCGTGAACCCGCTCGAGGTGAAGCAGACCACGGCCGCGGCGCCGAGGAGGTCGGCCGCGGCCGAGACGCCGACCGAAATGGCATCCTCGACGGGGAGCTGACCATCCTCGGTGCGCGCGAAATGCGGGGCAGGGATCTGCCAGCGGCGGCGCTCGTTGTCGGAGGGGCGGTGGCGGTGTGCTTCGACTTCGCGCGCGATTCGGTCCATCGCGAGCACAGCTTCCACCGCATAGCTGCCCACGGCCGTCTCCGCCGAGAGCATCACGGCATCGGTACCGTCGATCAGGGCGTTCGCCACATCCGACGCCTCCGCCCGGGTCGGCCGAGGATTCGTGATCATCGACTCGAGCATCTGCGTGGCCGTGATGACCGGCTTCCCGTGACGATTGGCCCGCGAAATGATCCGCTTCTGGACCATCGGGACCTGTTCAAACGGGAGTTCCACACCCAGATCTCCTCGTGCCACCATCATCGCGTCGGAGGCCTCGAGGATGCTGTCGAGGTTCCTGAGCGCGGTGTCCTTCTCGATCTTGGCAATCAGCCGGACCTGCTTCGGGATGATGCTCCGCAGCCCCTCCATATCCTCGGGACGGCGCACAAAGGAGACCCCGAGGTACTCGACCCCCAGTGCCACGACCCGGAGCACCTCCTCCCGGTCGTGGTCGGTCACGGCAGGCGCGCTGACATCGGCGCCAGGGAGGTTCATACCCTTGTTGGCCTTGAGGAGCCCGCCGTAGCGAACCCGTCCCTCCACCCGGTCGCCCTTCACAGAGAGGACGTCGACCGCCAGCAGCCCGTCGTCGAGCAGGATCCGGGAACCCTGCACGACGTCGCCGGCCAGTTCGGGGTAGGTCGTGGGGATGTCACCCTCCTGTGCAGTCGCCTCCGGCGCGAACCACACCACCTCGCCGGGCGTGAGGGTGATCGGCTCGGGGAGCCTGCCGACCCGGATTCGAGGGCCGTGCAGGTCGACCAGGATTCCGGTTGGCGTCCCGCGGGCTTGCCGGACCGCCTGAATCCGTCGAATCCACTGCTCCCTGACCTCCGGCGTGCCGTGGGAGGCGTTGATCCGGATCATATTGACCCCTGCATCGAGCAGAGTGTGCATCCGTTCTTCAGTGTCCCAGGCGGGCCCGAGGGTCGCGACGATCTTGGTACGACGGAACGATTCAGCCGGCATCAGCTCAGGTTACTCCACGCGGGGCCCCCGCGGAGTCTCGCGGGTTGGCCAGGGTTAGGTGGGGCCGAAAACCGGTGTCGCCCTAGCGACCGATCGCGGCCCGGATGACTGCTCAAGAAGACTGGAAGTATAGGCGAAACGAGTCGCGCCTGCGCCTCCGCCTTTCGATGAGGAAGGGCAGGGGAGGCCGTGTTGCTTTCCCACCCAGAGCGTGCTGTGTGGAGAAACGGTTTTCCACACCTCCCGGGGCAAGAACGCAGCGGCGGAAAGGGGTGCCGGGCGAGTGTGGACTCATCCTCCCACGGACACTCCACACCACCACTTTGTGACATCACAGCGCTGAAATGACTTGCCACATTTGTGGATGGGAAAACTTTTCCACGCCCCAACCCGGGGAAAACTCCGGAATCGGTGACGCAAGCGCCGCAGGCGCAACGAGATCCGCGCCGGGCCAGTTATCCACGTTACGAGAATTTCGTAACTCTATGTTCAACAATAGATTCACACGCGCAGCTAATGTGGAAAATGATCATCGTGACACTGTCGCCATTGGGACCGAAATGGACCTTTTGGGTGGGTTCAAGCGATTGTGAGAGCGTGGTTTGCCCTCCCGGAGGGGCAGCCATAGATTGTCGGTGTTCTATTCCAATTCGCATCGGGGAGTGGTGATGACAGCAGGGAGCGCGAAGCTTCTGGATCTCTACGAAGGGGCCGTTCGACGTACCGCAACCGGTGTGGAAATCTCCAGTGCGGAGGAGCTCGCGACCGAGGCCACCGACCGGCTCGTCTGGTACGCGGTGTTCGGCGAGGCCGCCGACAAGGAGGCTGCTCGCTCCCTGCTCTGGGATCTCGGTCAGGCCGTTGGCGTGCGCCCGGCGTCGATCCACGATCTCTACCTGGCCCGAGGGCGGGGTGAGTGCGGCGGGTTCACGGTGCCGGCAATCAACGTCCGGATGATTGCCTACGACACCGCGCGCGCAGTCTTCCGCTCGGCCCTCAAGTGTGAGGGTGCGGCGATCATCCTCGAAATCGCCCGTTCCGAGATCGCCTACACCGACCAGCGCCCAGCCGAGTATGTCGCCGTGATGATCGGGGCAGCGCTCCGCGAGGGTTACCATTTCCCCCTCTTCATCCAGGGCGACCACTGCCAGGTCAACGCCACCAAGTACCAGGCTGACCCCGAGGCCGAGGTCGGCGAGGTCAAGAAGCTGATCGCGGAGGAAGTCGCGGCGGGCTTCTTCAACATCGACGTCGACACTTCGACGCTAGTCGACCTCTCCTTCCCGACTCTCGATGAGCAGCAGCGGACCAACTACCAGCGCGCTGCCGAGATCACCCAGTTCATTCGCGACCGGGAGCCCCAGGGCGTCACCGTATCAGTCGGGGCCGAGATCGGCGAAGTGGGGCACAAGAACTCCACGGTCGAGGAGCTCCACGCCTTTATGAAGGGGTTCAACCGGACGCTGGCGGAGGCCGGGAACTACGCCGGGATCAGCAAGATCTCGGTCCAGACGGGCACCTCTCACGGCGGCGTGGTCCTGCCCGACGGGTCGATTGCCGACGTGAAGCTTGATCTCGCCGCCCTCGAGGCCCTGAGCCGGGCCGCGCGAGCGGACTACCAGATGGGGGGAGCGGTCCAGCACGGTGCCTCCACCCTTCCGAGCAACGCCTTCGGCAACTTTCCGCGCATCGAGACCGTCGAGATCCACCTGGCCACGAATTTCCAGAACATCGTCTGGGACCACCCGGCGTTGCCCGGCGAGCTGCGGGAACGAGCCTACCGCTGGCTCGATGCCAACGCGCAGGGTGAGCGGAAGAGCGGCGATTCCGACGAACAGTTCTATTACAAGGCGCGCAAGAAGGCGATCGGGCCCTTCAAGGCCGAGATGTGGTCGCTGCCCGCCGACATTCGTCAGACAATTGGCGGCGACCTCGAGAAGACCTTCACCTTCCTGTTCAGCCAGTTGGGGGTGCAGGGGACGGCGGAACTGGTTCGTCGCCACATTAACGCGCCCGCACTGGCCGCGGGGGCCTTGGCTCATTCGGGGGCGCTGGCCGAAGACGATCCGGACGCGGGCGAATAGTCCGCAGGAGAGGCAGTGATGAGAGGACGTGATGACGAGGGAATCACCATCATCGAGCGTGATGGTGGCGGCAGCGTAAAGTGGTTCCTGGCGGGCGCGATTCTGGGGGCCGGTCTGGGTCTCCTCTTTGCCCCGCAGGACGGCGAGCGCACGCGGCGCGACATCAGCCGGAAGGCCCGGAAGCTCCGCGCCGAGGCGGCAGACCGCTTTGAGGAACTGACCGACGAGGTCGAGAGCAAGACCAAGAAGGTGAAGGCCTCGGTCGAGGACTGGGTGGAGGACGTCACCGGTGAGGTTCGTGACGGCCGGCGGGCCCTCCGCGAGACCGCGCAGGAGGCCCGTGACGATCTTGAGCGTCGTCTCTCCGATGCCCGGGCACGTCGCCGCGCCACGGTGGCCGCCGATGGCGTCGCGGACGACGAGGATGAGGACGATGAGCTCGCCGGCTGAGTGAGTCCGACCCCTGCACCTTCTACCAAGAGCCCGCCACCTGGCGGGCTCTCTGGTGTGCCGGGGCTGCCGCGGTGGCTTCCGCGCTGGCTGGTGCACCTGTTCGAGACGCTGGACCGCGCAAACCTCCCCTTCCTGGCATCGGCCCTCACCTTCGACGCGATGCTGGCCCTGATTCCCCTGGCGATCCTGATCATCGCCGGCCTGGGATACGTGTTGAGCCAGACCAATCATTTCGGGATGGCCGACCCCAGCGCCGTGCTCGCGAGCTTCCTCCCCGAGCACGGCCACGTGGCGGTGGGCGATCCGTTTGCGCTGGTCGAAAACATCTTCAGCAAGATTCGCGGGTATCGCAGCCGGCTCACCCTGATCGCGGTTCCGGCCTTCCTCTGGTTCAGTACCCGGCTCTTTGGTGCGGTGCGCACCTGTCTGTCGAGCATCTTCCAGGTGCGAGCGCGGCCGGCGCCGGGCGGCCTGGTGATGAGCTATATCATTGGCTACCTCTTCGCGAAGCTGCGCGATCTGCTGATGGTGGCGATCGTGATGGTGCTCGCGCTCGCCAATACCATCGTATCGACCTGGCTGGCGTTGTTGCGCGCGCAGGGCATTGCGCTTGAGCCACCCTGGACCTTCTTTGTCACGGGCATCGGGCAGATTCTCGGCACCATCGTGGCCTTTGCCTTCTCGATGACGCTGTTCGTGACGCTGTATCGCTACGCATCGCCCAAGCGACTCGCCTGGTCTGGCGCCCTGCTCGCGGGCGGGGTGGCCACGGTGGGATTCGAACTCGCCAAGCGGCTCTTCGGGCTCTACCTCACCTACCTGAACCGCGGTGGGCAGTACTCCGTCGATGCCAATGTCGGTGCCGCGCTGCTCATCATCCTCTGGCTCTGGTATATGGCGCTCGTGTTCCTGATCGGCGCCGCTGCGGCCGATGTCTGGGACCGCGGTCATCAGGCCAGACTCCTCGAACACGCCAAGGTATCGTCGCAGTCGCCTTCCACATCCTGACCGGGGCCTTCCACACGATGACGAGACTGTTGCTGCCTCGCCGCCTGACCCTTGCGCTGCTCCTGCTCGTTCCTCTCGCGCTCCCGGCGCAGCAAGCGGCCCCGTGGTCGTTCTACGGCTTTGGCCCCTATCGCGCCGCGATCCCGCGCCCCGACGCGCTTCTCGGTCACGAACTCGGCAGCCGTCAGACGATGTACCACGAACAGCAGCGCGTGTTCGATGCCCTGATGGCGGCCGCGCCCGACCGGGTCCGCAGCGAGGTCACCGGGACGACGGCCGAGGGAAAGGTGATGCGGTTGCTGATCATCTCCAGTCCCGCGAACATCGCGCGACTCGATCAGATTCGCGCCGATGTTGCCGCGCTCGCCGATCCGCGCAAGACGACGCGGGCCGACGCCGCGGCGATCGCCGCCCGGACGCCGGCCATCGCCCTCTTCTCGCACTCCATCCACGGCGATGAACCTGCGGGGTTCGAGTCCTCGATGATCACGGCCTACACCCTGCTCGCGTCGGAATCATCGCAGGTCCGCGCCATTCTTGACAGCACGGTCGTGATCATCAATCCGTCCCAGAATCCCGATGGCCACGAACGCTTCGCGGCGTGGAGCAATTCCCTCGCGATGGGGAGCGCCGAATCGGGTGCCCTGGAGGGGAGCGAACCGTGGTCGATCGTCGGGCGGTTCAATCACTACCGCTTCGATATGAATCGCGACCTTGTCGCGCTCTCGCAGGCCGAGTCCCGGGCCACGGCCGGCGCGGTGCGACGCTGGCATCCGCAACTCTTTGTGGATCTCCATAGCACCACGGCGCAGTATTTCTTCCCCCCGGCTGCTGCCCCGATCAACCAGAATCTTCCCGCGGCAAGCGTCAAGTGGCTGGAGGTCTTTGGCCGCGGCAATGCCGCCGCCTTCGATGCGGAAAGCTGGCCCTATTACGTGCGCGACGAATTCGATCTCTTCTACGCGGGCTACTGGGACTCGTGGCCCTCGTTGAATGGCGCCACCGGAATGACCTTCGAGACCGACGGCGGGCCGCGCCTCGCCACGCGCAAGGACGACGGCACCGTGACGTCGTTCCGCGACGGCATCGCGCACCACTTCGTGGCGACGATGGCGACGGCCGCGACGCTCGCGGCCAATCGCACGGCGCGACTCAACGACTACTACGACTTCTTCGCAACGGCCCTCGCGGAGCCGACTGGTCGAGTGCGACGCGTCGTAATCGCGCCAGGCAGTGACCCGGCGCGCACGCGCGAAGTGATCGACCTGCTCGCGTTCCAGGGTGTCGAGAGTTCGCTGCTCACTGAACCGTGGACCGCGCTCCGGGCCAACGACTATCTCGGCGCCGCGTCGACCCGACGGACCTTCCCGGCGGGATCGTACGTCATTGATTTTGCGCAGCCTCAGGGACGCCTCGCCGCGGCGTTGCTGGAGCCCCGATCCACCCTCGATTCGGCCTTTGCCCGCCAGGCGCTCGATCGCTGGGAGCGCAATCGGCGCCGAGGAGAGAATGCGCCGCGAGAGGACTACGAGTTCTACGATGTGACCGCCTGGGCGCTTCCACTGGTCCACGGACTGGATGCCGCGTGGACCGATGAGCCCGCGCCGGCCTCGGCCAGGTCACTGGCCGAGCTTGGCGCGCCCCAGGTCCTGGTCGATGCTCCCGCACGCGCCCGCAGCGCATACCTGATTCCCGGGGGGACCCGGGCCGCCGATGTGCTCGCGTTGCGACTCCTGTCGGAGGGGTTCGTGCTCAACGTGGCGAGCGAGGAGCTCCGCGCCGACGGTGCGACCTACCCGGCCGGAACCTTCGTGCTCCGGGTGGGACGGAATCCCGACGGACTGCACGCGCGCATCGCGGCGCTGGGCCCCGAACTGGGTGTGAAGGTGCGTGCGGTGCAATCGGGGTTCCCCGATGTCGGCAGTGCAGGCGTCGGCAGCCCGACCGCCGGGGTGGTCCGGGCGCCGAAGATCATCGTGGCAGCGGGGGATGGCGTCTCGCAGACGTCGTTCGGCGATGTCTGGTGGTATCTCGAAAAGGAACTGCATCAGGAATTCACGGCCGTCGAGACGCGGCGACTTGCCGCGATGCCGCTCGAGCGCTTCAACGTGATCATTCTTCCCGAGGGTGGCTACGCCGGCACACTCGGCACCGCAGGGATGAACCGGTTGCGCGACTGGGTCCGTGGCGGTGGGGCGCTGATCACGCTCGGCTCGGCGTCATCGCTGCTCGAGAACAAGGAACTTGGGCTGCGCACGGTGCCCGACGACCCGAAGAGCGAGAAGTCGAAGCTCGAGGCAGCCGACACCGCAGTCACGGCATCGGGAGTAGCGGTGCCGTTCGTGAGCCCGAGTGCCAGGGGCAACAGTGCAGCCGAGGGCGTACCTGGTGCCATTGCCCGTGCCACGCTCGACCTGACGCACTGGCTCACGTGGGGGTACACTCGTAACAAGCTCGCCGTCCCGATCCCTGGTGATTTCCTGAAGCCATCGAAGAACGGCGTGAATGTGGTGGTGTTCGACGAGAAGGATCCCGTGCTGGCCGGTTTCTCGTGGCCGGGGAACACCGCGAAGTTCCTGAGCGGATCGGTCTGGGCGAGCGTGGAGTCGGCTGGGCGGGGAAGTGTGGTCGCGTTTGCGGAGAACCCGCTCTTCCGCGGCTTCTGGCGCGGAACCGCGATGCTGTTCACCAATGCGCTACTATTCGGGAGCGGCCGCCCATAGCCGATCCTCCGCAATGTGTGCCTGAATCGACTCCTCACCCCTGAGGTCGAGATGCGCGGTCTGTCCTCCCTGCTCGCTGCTGGAAGCCTTCTCGCGACCGCGGCACCTGCCGCGGCACAGAAGCCGGTATTTCGGCTGAACCAGGGGAGTCCTCCCGGGGCGCAAGGCGCGCTTATCGAGGTCAACCGGGTCGGTCACGGGCTCGGTAGCGGTGGCCTCATCGGCGCAACCGCTGTTTGCTGCGATTTCTACTACGGCAGCACGTGGCCGAGAGGCACATCCGACAACTACCTCTTCCTCTCGGGCTATCAGGTGTCCGGGATCGTCGGCGGTCAGAAGTCGCCCTCGAACCCGTGGGGTGGAGACACCACTGGAGGGTTCTTCTTCGATGCGAGGGGCACTCAGGAGCACGGGATTGGGCTCACCAGCGTCTTCGCGAGCGTTGACAAGCTCGATGCCGCGGACTGGCCCACCGAGGCGCGAGTCCCCGCTGGCGATGCAGGTGCACTGAACTTTGCTCCGTCCTTGCAGGGTCGCGTTACCGCATCGGAGGGCGACTTCTGGTACCTCGGATGGGAGGGTGACCCGGGCGTCAACTCGGGTCGGCCGCACCCATTGGGAATCGCCGTCGAGACGCGTGCGATGGCGTGGAACTATCCCGTTGGCAACGAAGACATCGTTTACTTCGTCGTCACATTCTACAACGTGAGTTCCGCGCGGGCCGCCGATTATGCCGCCTACCGCCCCGGGCTGCGCGACCGGCTCGCGAGCGCGGGCGCGAAGTTTCAGCAGCTGAACAACGCCAAGTTCGGTATCACGCTTCCGGTTGGCGGTTACACGATTGACTCGCTCTTTGTTGCCTACGCCGCCGACGCCGATGTGGCAAGTGCCGGAACCAATTTCTCCTCGGCCGCGATTCCGTTTGCGATGGGCTTCACGTGGGATGCGCGGTTCTCGAGTCCGACCGGATGGACGTTCGATCCCACCATCTTCGGGAAGCCATTCTTCACTGGCGCGGGGTTCTACGGTACTCCGTTCCTGAGTGCCCCGAACGTCACTTCGGCGATCCGGCTGTACTCCAACACCACCAATGGTGGGGCCTTTCCGGATCCGCCGAATATCGCTCGGCTCTTCAAGGCGCTCTCAGGTGCCGTCGCGTCGGAGGCCAACACCGGGTGCAACGTCGAAAATGCGCTCCAGACTCACATTTGCTACGTGGCGCAGGTAACCCCGTACGATGCGCGGTACGTCCAGTCGACGGGCCCGGCCTCACTGGCCCCGGGTGCATCGGTCACCTTCGTGCTCGCCAATGTCTTTGCAGCACCGGTCAGGCTGCCGGGTGTTACGGCGGGCGGGAACATTGTGTTCCCGGGCGACCCCGCGCGGATGAGCAACGCCTCTCTGCTCGCGAGCAGTGGCGCCAACCAGATCGACTCCATCGCCGGATTCGCTGGTTACACCGATGCCAACGGTGATGGTGTGGTACAGCCGGGCGAAGTCCAGACCGTGCGGCGGTCACTGTACGCCAAGGCGCAACTCGCGCAGGCCATCTTCGACGCGAAGTTCCTGTTGCCCACGGCACCGGACGCCCCTGAATTCTTCCTGATCCCCGGTGACAACAGGGTGACGGTGGTCTGGAAACCCTCCGCGACCGAGGCCACGGGCGACCCCTACTATGAGTTCGCGCGCAGTGCCGTGACGACGCCAGCGGGAGGAGGGGCGCCGGTTGCCAATCCACTCTATGATCCGAATTTCCGGAAATTTGACGTGCAGGGGTATCGGGTCTTCCGCGGTCGCACTGCCGATCCGGCCACGATGACGCTGGTGGCCGAGTATCACTATGCCAACACCACGTTCGACGATTACGATGGTCGAGTGCCCGTGGGGCTGGCCTGCGCTCCCGAGCTGGGTATCACCACGACCTGTGCCGGCCTGTTCGATGCCCAGATTCCCGGGGTAGCCCGTACCCGGAAACAGACCTACGCTATCGACAGCAAGCTTGTCCAGGTGAAGGAGGGCGAGCGGATCGTGCTCGACGGCGGCAGCGTCGTGGCGCTCAAGGCCGATACCGCTGGGCGCGGGCTCTCGCCGGGGTCAGCAAGCTTCAGCGGCACTGGCGTTCCGTTTGCCTTCACCGACACCGATGTCCGCAATACCTCGAGCTACTACTACGCGGTCACGGCGTTTGACTACAACTCGATCCAGTCGGGACCGGCGAGCCTTGAATCGGCGCGCGTACCGAAGCGAGCCGTGCCGTTGGTCTCGGCAACAAACTACGCCACTGGCGTCACCGTCGAGAGTGGTGTGTACGGCCGCCGGGGGCTGCCCACCGACAACGTCGCGCCCACCCTCGACCCGGTGACCGGGCGCTTCTCCAAGAAGGCGCTGCCGGCAAACGGTTTGACTCTCACACTCGACGCGTTGGTGACCGAACTGCTGCGTGGTTCGGGAGAGGTCAGTATCAGGCTCGATTCGATCCTAACTGGGGCCCAGTCGGATGGAAACCAGCAGAATGCCACGTACCACTATTCCGTTACCACTGCGAGCGGGACCAGCAAGCTCGCGGTCCCGTTGGCGACCTCTCTCGGTACCACCGTGCGAACCAGCGATGGGAACTTTCTCGGTGTCCCAGCCGATCCGACCCTCACTGCCAGGTATGGCGGAAGCAACGGCTTCGCGATCAACGCCACCTGGCGCGTGATGATTCCCTCGGGTTACTACACTACCCTCAAGTCCCGGGGCTGCATCAATAACGCCGGCGGTTTCCCTGGGGCAATCTGCCAGTACAACGGACCGCGCTGGTTCGTCGGTGACAACGAGACCAAGGACAATCCCAACTCGGCAAATACCGGCGCGTTTTCTACCAACATCGTGACCACCGACTTCAACAATGTCGGTGCCACTCCGCCGGGGGTCGGCGTGATCCACGAACCGAAATCGTACAACGACCGGCTGGGAGGCGCGTGGCGGCAAGTCGAGGGGGCATTGGCACCGTTCGCTGGCGCCGCCGACTACCGGCTCTACTGGGGCAGCAACTGGGTCATCGACTCGGTCATCGACCTCACGCACGATGTTCCGGTGCCGTTCAGCACCAGCGCGGGCGCCACGTGGGGCGTGCTGAACGCCGCGGCGGTTCCTGCGGCTCAGAGCTTTGACCA
>JAZJZU010000026.1:0-14704 GCA_040389605.1 Gemmatimonadota bacterium | reverse complement strand
GACATTGGCTGTGTGGAACCGCTGAAGTCCACGGCTCCGGTCCAGGCCGTTATCGGATGCACCGGGGCTCCCGTGGCGCTCACGAACACAGCCGCTCCGGGCCCGATCGTGCTCGATCACGCCATCGCGGGAAACGCCGTCGATCAGACAGCGCCAGCTGCCGCTCGCGCGGGCTACATCCTCTACGTGAAGGGTCACTTCTTCCAGGTGATGCTCGATGATGGGAGTCCGCCGGCCAAGGGCACCCAGTGGACGATGCGTGATTACATCGGAGCGATCAGCGGCGGGAGCGGTGCGGCGGGCAACAGTGGACAGCCGTATGCGTTCACGACCCAGGATATGCCTCGTCCGCTGACCGCCATCGGCGCTGCGGTGAAGGTGAAATATCAGGCTGTGAACGAAGTGCAGGGCGCAACCGCGGAACAACTGAGCCTGGTGCATACCGTACCTGATCCCTACTACCTCAATCGCGACATCGTGGATGTCCCCATTCGCTTCGTGCATCTGCCGGAGAAGGCCACAGTGCGGATCTATTCTGTGGCCGGGCGGCTCGTGCGCGTGCTGAAACACGACTCGGCGCTCTTCGACGGCGAGCTCAATTGGGACCTCCGCACGCGCGAGAACAAGTACGTCGCGAGCGGAGTCTACTTCTATCACGTCACCGCCGAGAATGGCGTCACCACGGTGGGACGACTCACGATCGTCCACCAACTCAAGTAGCCGATGCGATACTCCCCCGAGGTCTCAATGCGCTCGTGGCTGCTCCTCACGCTTTTCGCCGGTTCGGTGGCACAAGCGGACGCCCAGAAGGCTTCCATTTCGCGCTCGTCGTTTGCGTTGCTGGCCAACTCGCTCGGCGCGATCACCATCAATCGGGTCTACTACGGGCTGGACGCCGCCGGCGACTTTGGTATCGATTCCACCAATAATTTCACGCGCGGCGGCGGCTTCTGGCCCAAGGGAACGCTCGATCAGTACATGTTCAAGAGCGGGTTGCAAGTCAGCGGGATCATTGCGGGCGCCAAATCGGCCTCCAACCCCTGGGGCGGTGACACGACCGGCGGATTGTTCTTTGATCCCGCAGGGAGCAAGGTCCACGGAGCTGGCCTCACGCCGCTCTATAACAGCCACGACCCGGTCACCGCCGCCAACTGGCCCGACTACGCCCGGGTCCCCTCGGACGGAGCGGCGGCTTCGCTCTTTGATCCTTCGTTGCGAGGTCGCGTCTCGGCCTCGGAGGGCGACGTCTGGTACCTCGCGTGGGAAGGCGACCCGGCGAGCAACACCGGCAGGCCTCACCCACTCGGCATCGCGATCGAGGTTCGCGTGCTGGGCTGGAATGGGCCGGTGGGCAACGATGACATCGTCTACGCGCTGGTCACCTACTACAACATCAGTTCGGCGGTCGCCGCCGACTACGCGAGCTATCGGCCAGGCCTGCGCGACAAGCTGCTCGAGGCTGGCCAGAAGTTCCAGCAGCTCAACAACACGAAATTTGGCATCACGCTGCCGCTCAATGGCTATTCCATTTCGCCGTTCTACTCCAGCGCCATCGCCGACCCTGATGTTGGCGCTGGGGCATCAAACTTTGCCAGCGTCAACATCCCTTTTGCGATGAGCTATACGTGGGACGCCACCTTCAGCGCGCCGAGCGGCTGGTCGTTTGATCCTGCAATCTTCGGAAAGCCCTTCTTCCCTGGTGCCGGCTTCCTCGGGGTGAAGTACCTCCGAACGGGCGCGGGCACCAGCGCACCAGCGATTCAACTCTTCTCGAACATCACCGGCGGCGGTGCGTTTCCGACGCCGTCAAATGTGAATCGCCTCTTCCGCTATCAGTCGGGCGAGTTCCCCCCTGATTTTGGCGTCCAGTGCAACCAGGGAGTCGTGAGCGTCAGCCACACCTGCTTCGTCATCACCGGCCCGCCGTACGACGCCCGGGTGCTGCAGTCGGTGCCCGCCGTAACGCTGTCGCCTGGCGGATCGACGACGGTCGGGTTTGCCTTTCTCCACGCGGCTCCCCTGGCGCTCGCGGGCTACGCGCCCGGAACACAGGTCACACCCGGCCAACCAACGCGCAACAGCGATGCGGCGCTATTGGCGAATGGGGCGAATCGGGTCGATTCCATCGCTGGCTTTGCAGGCTACACCGATGCCAACGGCGATGGCGTGGTCCAGCCCGGGGAGGTCTGGGCGGTCCCGCGATCGCTGCTCGCGAAGGCCCAACTGGCGCAGGCCGTCTTCGACTCAAAGTTCCTGCTTCCTGCGGCCCCCGATGCGCCGGATTTCTTCCTCATCCCTGGCGACAACCGGGTAACGGTCGTGTGGCGGCCCTCTTCAACAGAAACATTTGGCGATCCCTACTACGACCTCGCGAAGAATCCGACCATGACGCCACCCGGTGGCGGGATGGCCGTCCCAAACCCACTCTACGATCCGAACTTCCGCAAGTTCGATGTCGAGGGCTACCGCATCTACCGCGGCCGGAGCGATTCGCCTGGATCGCTGACGCTGGTTGCCGAATACGACTACGCCGGTACCACCTTCGACGACTACGACGGCCGCGTGCCACTCGGGCGCAATTGCGCGCTGGAGTTGGGAGTCACCACCACCTGCGCCGATGTATTCGATCCGATCGTTCCGGGAATCGCACGCCTTCGCAAGCGCTCGTACGACATCAATGCAAACCTGTTGCAAGTGCGCCTGGGCGACAGGACATTGGTCGAGTCGGGCGACGTACTGATCCTGCACGCCGATAGCATGGGCAGGGGATTGTCTCCAGCGGCGCTGAGTCTGTATAACAGCGGCGTGCCGTTCACCTGGGTCGACAACTCGGTGCGGAATACCGGCGCCTACTACTACGCCGTCACCGCGTTTGATTACAACTCGATTCAGTCCGGCCCGACGATGCAGGAATCGTCGAGAATCCCGAAGCGGGTTACCCCGCAGGTCCTGGCGGGAAACTACACCAATACCGCCGTGGTGGAGCAGGGAGTCTATGGCAGGCACGGACTGCTGACCGACAATATCTCACCTACGCTCGATGCCGCCGGCGGTCGCTTCAGCAAGCAGGCGTTGCCCGGCGACGGACTGAAACTCTACGTTCCCGGGTTCCTGAAGGAGCTCTTTCGTACTTCGGGCGAGGCACGGATGACGCTTGACTCCATCGTGCTCGGTTCCCAGGTCGAAGGGGTCACTCAGGCAGCAACGCACCACCTCTCCGTGACCACGCCGAACGGCGTCACCCATCTCGCGGTTCCGGTCGCTGTCAGCCTGAGGGCAGAAATCGCGAATACTTCGGGATCATTCACCGCACTGACGGTCGACCCCGGTGTGGCAACCCAGTTCGGTAGCAACGGGAATTATTCATTGCGGGCCATCTTCTCCCTTGTTCTGCCGGGTGGCTACTACACCACGCTGCGCGCACGGGGCTGTTTCAATGGAGCCGGGGGTTATTTGTTTGGTAACTCCTGCTTCAACAACGGCAGCCGATGGTTCACCGGCGGCAATGAAACGCAGCCGAACCCCAATACCGGCAACGCGGGGACCATCAGCACGGGCATCCCCACGACCAACTTCAACAACGCCGGAGAGCTTCCTGCCGGCGTCGCGGCACTGCACGAGCCAACGTCGTACAACGACCGACCCGGGATTTGGAGGGTGGTCGAAGGTGCCCTGGCGCCCTTTGCAGGCGCTGCAGACTACCGCGTCTATTGGAGCGGTGGGCTCACGATCGATTCGGTCGTGGACCTGACGCACGACGTGAAAGTCCCCTTCTCGCCGCGAATCGGAGCTTCCTGGGGAATCCTGAACCCGGGTGCCGTGTCGGCGAGCCAGAGCTACGATCAGCGCACGGCTCTCACTGCCTCCGACATTACCTGCGTGGAGCCGCTGAAATCGGTGGCAACGGTCCAGAACGAGATGCCGTGCAGTGGGAGCCCATCACTCCTCACGAATTCCGCGGTCCTCGGGCAGGTGGTGCTCGATCACGCGTTCAGCGGAAACATCGTTGACCGCACCGCCCCGGCTGCGGGGCTTCCCGGGTTTGGACTCTACCTCAAGGGACACTTCTATCTCTTGTCGCTGAGTTCCCAGAGCGGCTTCTCGAATGGGACGCAGTGGACGATGCGGGACTACGTCGGTGCCATCCAGGGTGGCAACGGATCGGCGGGCAACTTCGGGAACTACTCGTTCTCCACGCAGGGACAACCCCGGCCGCTTACGGCAGTCGGCGCATCGGTGGCACTCAAATTCGAGGTGGTCAACTCGCTCGCCGCGGTCACTGCGGAGACACTCGAGCAGGTCCACACCGTCCCAGACCCGTACTACGTCGGTCGGAGTGCTACCGAAAGCTCCATCCGTTTCATCCACCTGCCGGAAAAGGCGACAATCCGGATTTACACTGCGGCGGGTCGCCTCATCCGGGTGCTGAAGCAGGACTCGGCCGTGTTTGGCGGCGAGGTGACCTGGGACCTGCTGACCCGAGACAACAAGCCCGTGGGGAGCGGCGTCTACTTCTACCACGTCACCGCCACTGGTGGCGCGACGCGGATCGGTCGGATGACGGTGGTGCGGGTGGTCCAGTAGGGCGCAGTGCCGCGAATCCGGCGCCCCCGGCGGGGCTGCGCCGGGGCGTGGCGAGAGCGACCCGGACAGGCTATTTTGCCCGTGCCCCAGGTCCGAAGGGTGTCGGCGCGTGAATCGCGTCAGAGCCTAGCGGCAGCAGCGCTAAGCGATGTCCGGTGTCGCTTCGGGGTGCCTGGGGCACTTTGCTTTTCCCACCGCGCGGGATTTCCTGATGTCGATCGCACTCGCCCGCCGCTACCGGCCTCGCCGGTTTGCTGACCTCCTCGTGCAAGACCACGTGGCGGCCGCCCTTCGGGGTGCCGTCGCCAAGAACCGCGTGGGTCACGGCTACCTGCTCACCGGCCCTCGCGGGGTCGGCAAGACCACCGCGGCGCGGATTCTCGCGATGGCGCTCAACTGTGAACGCCGCGACCGCGAGCATCCCACGGGCGAGCCCTGCGGCGAATGTGCCGCCTGCCTGCGCATCTGGAACGGTTCGGCGAATCTCGACGTGGTCGAAATCGACGCGGCCTCCAATCGCGGTGTCGATGATGCCCGCAGCCTGCGCGAGAGCGCGATGTACGCCGCCTCGGAGCCGGGCCACCACAAGGTCTATATCATCGACGAAGCGCATATGCTCACGCGCGAGGCGTGGAATGCGCTGCTGAAGATTCTCGAAGAGCCGCCTCCCGGCGTGGTGTTCGTGTTTGCCACCACCGAACCGCAGAAGATTGCGAACGCGGCCGCACCAGTGATGTCGCGCCTGCAACGCTTCGACTTCCGGCGGATCGGCCCCGCGGCCATCCACGCCCGGCTCCGCGCCGTGCTCGAGGCCGAATCGCTCGAGGCCGAGGACGACGCGCTGCTGCTGATCGCGCGCCACGCCGATGGGGGAATGCGCGATGCCCTCTCGGTCCTCGATCAGTGCATTTCCTTCGGTGACGGTGCCCTCACCGCGGACCGGGTGCGCGATGTCCTCGGCCTCGTGAACGACGCTGCCTATGCCTCGATCCTCGCGCTCGTTGCCGACCGTCGCCCGGCCGAGGTGTTTGCCGTGATGGACACGGTGTCGGATGCTGGTGCCGATCTCGTGGAATTCTCCGGCGGCCTTGCCGACCTGTTGCGCGCGCTGGTGATGCATCATTACGGCACGGAACCCGAGGGGCTGCCGGCTTCCACTCGCGCGGTGCTGGCGAATGCCGCCCAGCGGCTTTCGGCCGAAGACGCCGTCCGGATGCTCAAGCTGCTCACCGATACCGAGCCGTCGCTGCGGCGGAGCGCCAACCCGCGGCTCGTGCTCGAAACGCTCCTGCTGCGCTGGGCAATGATGGACCGGATGGTCGACCTCAAGGCGCTCCTGCGCGGCGAGGCACCGCCCCCGTGGGTGCCCTCCGCTGCACCCCCGTCGCCGCCGATACCTGAGAAGCAGGCCGCCCCTCGGCGTGCGGCGACCGTTGCGCCGGCAGAAACGGCCCCCGCCGCGCCCCGGCCGGAAACACGCGACCGGCCGGCCGTCGCGGTGCCGCAGAGCGCCGAGACCCTGCTGGCGATCTGGCCCGACGTGCTGGCAACGGCAGGGCGCCAGAGCCGGCTCCTGGCTCAGGCGCTCGACCACGCCACCCCGCAGTTCCAGGGGGAGGGAAAGGTGGAGCTGCGCTTCGGCCCCGATAGCGCGGTCTTCCAGGAGGGCGTCGAACGGCAGCTGGGCGTCGTGGAGACGATTCTCTCGGCCCGGATGGGAGCACCCGTTGCCGTATCGCTGGGGCAGGACGCCCCCAGTGGAGGCCGGTCAGCCCGCGGAAAGCGGCTCTCCGCCGAAGATCTCCGCGCCGACCGGCTTCGGGAGCTGCGAACGAAGGATCCGGCGCTGGATGCGGCGGCCGATTCGTTAGATTTGGAGCTCGTGGACGAGGGGTGAGCCCTCCCACCGAACCGGCGACAGAAGGCGGGGTATGCGGGACACGTCAGCAGAATCCAAGGAATCCCTGCAGCTGCGCTCTCGCGTGGAGCGGCAGCTGGTCAATCTCGATACGGCACTCACCCGTGCCCGGGCCGAGGCCACCGCTGGTGGCGGGCTCGTGCGGGTCAGCGTCGATGGTCTCCACCGCGTCCGGGAACTGACGATTGCCCCTGAGGCATTCGAGGCCCGGGACGCCTCGCTGCTGGCCGATCTGGTGATGTCGGCAATCGCCGAGGCGCAACGACGCGTCGAAGTCGTGGCGAGCGAAACGGCCGACGGAGTGATTGCAGCTACGGACGACCCGGCGTCCTGATCCGGTGAGTGCCCTGGACACGCTCGTCGGAGAGTTTGCGCGCCTGCCGGGAGTCGGGCGGAAGACCGCGCAACGCCTCGCGTATCACCTGCTGCAGCAGCCGCGGGACCGGATGTCGGCCCTGGCCGCCGCGCTCGTGGCCGTGGCCGAGCGAGTGCATCCCTGTACGGCGTGCGGTCAGCCCACCGAGGGCGAGCTCTGTGACATCTGCCGCGATCCGCGGCGGGATGGCGGCGTGCTGTGCATTGTCGAGGAGCCGAGCGGGGTCGCGGTCCTCGAGCGTTCGGCGGCCTTCCGCGGACGGTACGTCGTGCTCGGTGGCCGGCTTTCGCCGCTCGACGGCATCGGCCCCGATGCGCTGCGGATCGACCTGCTGGAGCGCCGACTCGCGGCTGGCGAAGTGCGCGAGGTGATCCTGGCAACCAACTCCTCACTGGAGGGGGAAGCCACCGCGACCTACCTCCAGCAGGTGCTCGGCGCGCACCCCGGTGTCCGGGTCTCTCGTCTGGCACGCGGCCTGCCGGTTGGTGGAGAACTGGAATACGTGGACGGCGTCACACTGACGCACGCCCTGACTGCCCGAGAGGAGCTCTGATGTCCCGTCGTGATCCCTTCCCGACCACCGCCCTGCTGGGTGCCGCCATCGTCGGTGCCCTGGGAGGCTGGTTGCTGGCCAGCGGATACGACCACCGGCATCGCCGCAACCTCTTCTCACCCCGCAAGCACCGTCGCTTCGCAGCGCTCGGCTGGCTCGAGCGGCAACAGGAGCCGGAAGCGTTGCCCTTGCTGCAGGATTATCTCGCCTGGGAGCCAGTGCCGACGTTCAAGCACCGGGCCCGGCGCCTGATCGAGAAGCTCGAGACCGCCGCGTGACCTCGACCCGGGCGGCCTCGTGGTCCTTCCACGAGGAGGACTCGCAGCGGATTCGAGGGCTGCTGGTGGACTTCCTCCGCGACGCATCGGCGCGAACCGCGCTGCTGGTCGACCGCGCCGGACAGATGCTGATCACGGTGGGCGAAACCCCAACCTTCGACCCGACGGCCTTTGCCTCGCTGACGGCCGCCGACTTCTCGGCCAACGACCAGCTGGCCCGGCTGCTGGGTGAGCCGGAGTTCGGTGCGCTCTTTCATCAGGGCGAGAAGGAATCCCTCTATCTTGCCGACATTGCCCGACGCGTGATTCTGGTGGTGCTGTTCGACAACCGCACGACGCTGGGACTGGTGAAGCTCCGGATGCGGAGTGCCGTGTCCGAACTCACCACGATCTTTACCGCGATGTTCGCCCGCGAGGCTACCACCACCAGCCAGGTCGATTCGGGCTTCGTGGGTGCAGCGGAAGACGAACTCGATAAACTTTTCGGCGCCTGAGAGGTCGACCAGGATGTCCTTGATCAACTACGCGTCCCGCGAAATCAACTGCAAGATCGTCTATTATGGCCCGGGACTCGGCGGCAAGACCAGCAATCTCGAGTACGTTTACGAGAAGGTCGCGCCGTCGTCCAAGGGGAAGCTGATCTCGCTCGCCACCGAGACCGAGCGCACCCTGTTCTTCGACTTCCTGCCCGTCGACCTCGGCACGATCCGCGGTTTCCGGACGCGCTTTCATCTCTACACCGTGCCGGGCCAGGTGTACTACAACGCCTCGCGCAAGCTGATCCTCAAGGGTGTCGACGGCGTGGTGTTCGTGGCCGATTCGCAAATCGACCGGATGGAAGCGAACCTCGAAGCGATGCAGAATCTCTACGACAATATGGCCCAGCACGGCTACGACCTGACCCACCTGCCGTTCGTGATCCAGTACAACAAGCGCGATCTCCCGAATGCCGCCCCGATTGCCGACCTCGACGCGGCGCTGAATCCTGGCTGGACCGTGGAGAATCCCGAGCGCCAGAAGCTCACGCCCGACCCGTACCGGCCCGGCTCCTACCTCGTCTCCGAAAACAACGGGGTCTGGGTGGAACGGGTGCCCACGTTCGAAGGGGTTGCGGTGAGGGGCGACGGGGTGTTTGACACCCTGAAGGCCGTCAGCAAGCTGGTGCTCAAGACGCTCGGATGAAACGCGCCACGGTCTGGACCCTGCCGAATATCCTCACGGCCGCCCGGATCGCGATCACGCCGATCGTGTTCGCCCTGCCATTCATCCAGGGCTACTGGCCCAAGCTCGCCTGCTTCGTGATCTTCGTGACCGCGGCCGTCACCGATGTCATCGACGGCCGCATCGCCCGACGCGATGGGCTCGAAAGCGACCTCGGCCGCACGCTCGACCCGCTCGCCGACAAGCTGCTGCTGTTCGCGACACTCGGCCCGATCTGGTGGATCTCCCAGCAGCGCCACGAACTCTATGACATCCCGGTGTGGGGAAGCATCCCGCTCTGGGTCTGCCTGCTGCTGATCGGCCGTGAATTCGCGATGACGGCGTTCCGCGCGTACGCGCAGCGCAAGGGTGTCATCATCGCCGCAGGGAACGCCGGCAAGATGAAGGCAGCGCTCCAGAATGTGTTCATCGGTGCCACCCTGTTCTGGTTTGCCTTCCGCGATGCCGTACGCCCGCTCGGCTGGCAGCGGTCCCACTTCGCCCAGTGGTGGCACCAGTTTCACGGCGGCTTCGTGGCCGCCACACTCGGCATCGCATTGACGCTGACGATCTATTCGTTCGTCGTCTATCTCGTGCAGTACCGTCGCCTCTTCCGCTAAGAATCCAATGCACATTGAACTGGTCACCGTGGGCACCGAACTGCTGCTCGGGTTCACCGTCGACACCAACTCGGCCTGGATCGGTACCGCACTCTCGGCGCACGGCGTGCACATTCAGCGCCGGACGACCGTGCCCGATTCGCCCGACGCCATCCGCACTGCGGTCGATGAGGCGCTCACGCGCACCCGCTTCGTGCTCACCACCGGCGGCCTTGGGCCGACGCGCGATGACATCACCAGGAATGTTGTCGCCGAGCTGCTGCAGATGCCGCTGCAGTTCGATGACGCCATCTGGGCAATGCTCACCGAACGCTGGGCCCGGCTCGGTCGGCCGCTCGTCGAGAGCAACCGCAGCCAGGCGATGGTCCCGCGCGGCGGCACGGTGCTGCCGAATCACTGGGGAAGTGCACCGGGGCTCTGGCTCGAGTCTGCGCGTGGCGTGGTGGTGATGCTTCCCGGTGTGCCGAACGAGATGCGCCAACTGATGGAGCACGAAGTCCTCCCCCGGCTCGCGTCGCGCGGCGATGGCTCGGTGATTCGCTCCGCCACGGTGCGTACCAGCGGTATCGGGGAGTCGGCACTGGCCGAACAGATCGCGGAGCTGGAAGACGGCTTGGCCCCTCTCACACTGGCGTACCTGCCTGGTGTGGCTGGCGTGGACCTGCGCGTCACGGCGTGGGGTATGGAGTCCGCTGCGGCCGACGCCCTGCTAGGTGCGGCGAGCGCCCGCTTGCACGAGGCGATCGGGTCTCACGCCTGGGGCAATGGCGAAGATGACCTCGCCGAGCTCCTGCTCGCAAAGCTTCGCCGCGGCGGGCAAACGCTCGCGGTCGCGGAGTCCTGCACCGGCGGGTTGCTGGGTGGCCGGCTCACGGAGATCGCCGGTTCCTCGGATGTCTTCCTCGGCGGGGTCCTGAGCTACAGCTATGAGTCGAAGAGCGAGTTGCTGGGGGTGCCGGCGCAGGAGATCTCGGTCCGCGGCGCGGTTTCCCAGGAAGTGGCGGAGGCAATGGTCCTGGGCGTCTCCCGGAGGCTGGAGACGACGACTGCGGTGAGTATTACTGGCATAGCGGGCCCCGGGGGCGGGACTCCCGAGAAGCCAGTAGGCACGGTCTGGATTGCGACGCTCGTTGATGGGCTGGTGGAGTCGCGGCGGATGCAGTTCTCGGGCAACCGGAGCGAGGTCCGGGCGCGGGCGGTCCAGGCCGCACTTTTCGCCGTGTATAGCCGTTTGTCATCCTGAGCAGCCTGCCCCGCCGCTGTTGCGGGGACTCCGCTCAGGATGACACCAGAGTTTCACCCGTGGAACGGCGACAAAGCTTGTCTATCTGCCAATCCGGCATTGCTTTAGGGCACGCCGGTTGCGTTCCTTTACTGAACACCTGTTGCAGGGAGTTCCTGACCGATGTCTGATACGCCCAATCCGCTCGATGCCGAGCTGCCAGTTGATCCCGAAGCCCACGATTCCGACCGCATTGGCGAGGAGGTCGGCGACGCCGACGCCTCGGTGCTCGAGCGCGCCCTGGCCGACACCGAGGAGCGCTTCCTGCGCCTCGCGGCCGAATACGACAACTACCGTCGCCGGACCACCCGGGAGAAGACCGAGGCGTTCGACCGCGGCGCCTCCTCCCTGGTGGAGCGGCTGCTCGATACCCTCGACGATATCGACCGCCTCGGTGCGAGCGACCCTGCCACGACGACGGCCGAGACGTTCCGGACGGCCTTCGACCTGATCCAGCGGAAGCTGCGGAAGGACCTCGAAGCCGCCGGCGTCGAACGCCTCGAGCCGGTGGGCGTGCCGTTTGATCCCACGATGCACGATGCCGTGGCCGTGGTGGCGCCGGAGACGCCGGAGCAGGACCACACGGTCAAGCAGACCTTCCAGACGGGCTATCGCTACAAGGGCTCGGTGATCCGGCCCGCGCGCGTGCAGGTGTACTCGGAGCAGGGCGTAGCCTGAGTGGCAACCCAGGACTTCTACGCCTTGCTGGGAGTGCCCGACTCCGCCGCGCCTGATGAGATCAAGAAGGCGTATCGGAAGCTGGCCAAGCAGTACCATCCCGACGCCAACCCGAACAATCCGGCGGCGATGGAGAAGTTCAAGCAGATCTCCGAAGCCAACGGCGTGCTCTCGGATCCCGAGAAGAAGGCCAAGTACGACCAGATGCGCCGGCTCGGTGCGTTCAGCAATCTCGGGCAGCGCGGCGGGAGCGGAGGCGGTCGCCCGGGCAGCTCACGAGGCGGCGGTGGCGCGCGGCCTGTGGATGAAGGCTTCGATGCCGCCGACTTCGGCTCGTTCGGCCTGGGCGACATCTTCTCGTCGATCTTCGGCAAGGGGCGGCGCGGCCCCGATGAACACGAAGGAGCCGATCACGTCGAGGTCACCGTCACGGTGCCATTCCGCACGGCCACCGTGGGTGGCAAGGTGCCGGTGACGCTCTCGATGACCGACAGCTGTGCCACCTGTGGCGGCACTGGTGGTGAACCGGGAGCAACCTGGAGTACCTGCCCGGAGTGCAACGGCCGCGGGACCATCTCGTTCGGTCAAGGCGGTTTCGCCGTCCAGCGCCCCTGCCCGCAGTGCCGCGGGCGCGGCAAGATTCCCTCTCAGCTTTGCCACACCTGTCACGGCAGCGGCGAGGAGCGCACGGAAAAGCAGCTCCTCATCACTGTCCCCTCGGGCACCGAGAGCGGCACCAAGGTACGGCTGAAGGGACAGGGGCCCCGTCAGAAGGCCGGCGGGCCCGCGAGCGACGTGATCGTCACGTTCCAGGTCGAGGCCGATCGCTTCTTCAGCCGCGATGGTCTCGATATTCTCTGCGAAATCCCGATCTCACTCACGCAGGCGTTGCTCGGCGCCACCGTCCAGGTGAAGACGGTGAACGGCACCAAGGTCAAGCTGAAGATCCCGGCCGGCACACAGCCCGGGCGCAAGTTCCGGGTGCGCGGGCAGGGTGTCGACAAGAATGGCCAGAAGGGCGATCAGGTCGTGACGGTGAAGGTGAAGATCCCCGAGAAGCTCACGCCGGAACAGGAAGAGGCGTTCCGCGAATTTACGGAGAAGCTCGGTTAAGCGATGATCGATGATCGATCATCGATGATCGATCGCTCTCAGCGTCCCCTTTCGATCAGTAGCTGCTGGGTGCCGCGTACCGCCTCGCCCGGGGCGGGCATCCGCTGCACGTAGCGCCCGTCGGGATGCAGGTCCCACGCCTGGCGGTTGTCTTCCAGCATCGTCTCCATCACGCGCCGCAGTTCCGCACGGTGCCGCGGATCCTCAATCGGTACGGCCGCCTCGATCCTGCGATCGAGGTTGCGCGGCATCCAGTCGGCCGATGAGATGTACGCCTCCTCCTTGCCACCATTGCGGAAGAACACCACTCGGGAGTGCTCGAGGAACCGGCCCAGAATGGAGGTGACCCGAATGTTCTCGCTCACGCCAGCGACGCCGGGCCGCAGGCAGCAGATGCCGCGGATGATGAGGTCGATCTGGACCCCGGCCCGCGACGCGCGGTAGAGCGCCTCGATCACATCCTCGTCGACCAGTGCGTTCATCTTCGCGAGGATACGGCCCTGCCGTCCGCTCTGGGCGTGTTCGATTTCCCGCTGGATCATCGCGAGCAACCGTGGCTTCATCCAGCGGGGAGCCACCAGCAGCTTGCGATAGCCCGTGGGCGCGGCGAACCCCGTGAGCACATTGAAGAGATCGCTCAGGTCGGCGCCCAGGTCGGGGTCGGCGGTGATCAGCCCGAAGTCGGTGTAGTAGCGCGCCGTGCGGGGGTTGTAGTTGCCCGTGCCGATGTGCAGGTAGCGTCGAATGGCATCGCCCTCGCGACGCACCACCAGCAACACCTTGGCGTGGGTCTTGAGCCCCGCGACGCCGTAGCTCACGTGCACGCCGATATCCTCGAAGCGCTTGGCCCAGCTGATGTTGTTCTCTTCATCAAAGCGCGCCTGCAACTCGATCAGCACCGCAACCTGCTTCCCTCGTTCCGCGGCCTCGGCCAGCAGCCGTGCGATTTCGCCGCCAGTGCGATAGAGCGTGATCTTGATGGCGAGCACGTCCGGGTCGGCCGAGGCGGTCGCAATCATCCGCTCGACCGAGGTCTGGAACGAATCGTAGGGGTGGTGCAGCAGGACATCGGCCTCGCGAATCGCCGCGAAGAAGTCCCGGCCCTCGGCCAGGCGACGTGGGGTCACCGGTGTGAACGGAGGATCCTTGAGCGCCGGGAAGTCGAGCGCCGATATGGCCATGAAATCGGTGCCGTCGAGCGGCCCAGAGACCTCGAACACGTCTTCTTCGGCGAGCGGCAACCCTTCACCGGCATCGGCGTCGTTGAATTCCTCAATCAGCCGCGTCCGCAGCGACGCCGGCATCGACTTGTGCACTTCGATCCGGACCACCTCGCCAAAGCGGCGATTCTGGACCTCTTCCTGAATCAGGGAGAGCAGGTCTTCTGCCTCGTCGCTGCCGCCCGGCCCGATCTCGAGATTGAGATCGGTGTTCCGCGTGATCCGGAAGACGTGCCACCCGAGAATCTCGACTCCGGGGAAGAGCGCGTCGAGATGGGCGCCGATGAGGTATTCCAGCGGCAGGAATTCATTGGGGCGGGTGAGCGGCACCCAGCGTGGCAATCGCTTCGGGACCTTCACGCGGGCGAACAGTGGCTTGCCCGACGGATCGGCCAGCGACACCGCAAGGGAAAGCGAAAGATTCGAGATGTGCGGGAACGGATGGGCCGGATCGACGCCCAGGGGTGTCAGGACCGGGAAGACGTTGGCGTGAAAGAACGCGCTGAGGTGATCGCGGTCGACGGCCTTGAGGTCGTCAAAGCGTTCGTGCACCACGACACCGTGTTCGGCAAGCGCCGGAATGAGCTCCTGCACGACGCAACGCGAGTGCTGCTCCACCATCGCGCGGGCCGTCGCACGAATGGAGGTGAGCTGCTGGAGTGGCGTCATCCGGTCGGGGGCGTGATCGAGCACCCGGGCGGCCACCTGCTCCCGCACGCCGGCGACCCGGACCTGGAAGAATTCGTCGAGATTGCTCGAGAAGATCGATGCGAACTTCACGCGCTCGAAGAGGGGCGTGCGCGCATCGAGCGCCTCGTGCAGCACCCGGCGATTGAATTCCAGCCACGACAGTTCACGATTCAGGTACCACGCCGGGTCGCG
>JAZJZU010000025.1:21369-25268 GCA_040389605.1 Gemmatimonadota bacterium | reverse complement strand
TCTCGACGCCGATCCTCTCGGCCATCCTCCGGAGCAACGATGATCATCGTTCGTAGCCCGCTCCGCATCACGCTCGGGGGCGGGGGCACCGACCTGCCTTCTTACGCGAGGCAGTTTGGAGGCTGTTGCCTGACGGCGGCGATCGATCAGTACGTCTACGTCGCGGCCATCCGCCCGGTGCTCACCTCAATGCACGGCCTCGCCCACATTACCGGTGGGGGGATCGCGGGGAATCTGGTGCGCGTGCTGGAACAGGCACCCGAGTGCGAGGCCGTGATCGACGCGTCGTCGTGGACCTGGCCCACGCTCTTCCGCGTCATCGCCGATGGCGGCGAAGTCTCGCTCGCCGAGATGCGAGACGTCTTCAATCTCGGCGTCGGGATGGTCGCCGTCCTGCCGCCTGACGCCGTGCAGGCCGCGCGCGCAGCGGCCACGTCGGCGGGCGTCGCGACCTGGGTATGCGGCGAGATCCGGCGCGGATCCCACCGCGTCCTCTTTGCGGACTGAAGCGGAGGATACGATCGCGGATCCCGAGCGCCTGACCGATGCCGCCGCGATGGCGCGCGCCCTCACCCTTGCCGAGCTGGGGTGGGGGCGTGTGCATCCCAACCCGCTTGTCGGGGCCGTCATCGTCCAGGATGGCGTGATCGTCGGAGAAGGGTGGCACGGCGAATTCGGTGGCCTGCACGCAGAAGCGATGGCACTCGATGCGGCGGGCGGCAGCGCCCGGGGCGCGACGCTCTACGTCACGCTGGAACCGTGCAATCACCACGGGAAGCAGCCCCCCTGTGTCGATGCCATCCTCGCCGCGGGCGTTGCGCGCGTCGTGGCGGCGATGAGCGACCCGAATCCCGAGGCAGGCGGCGGAATCGAGCGGCTGCGGAAGGCCGGTGTTGCCGTCGAACTCGGCGTGCTCGGCGATGCCGCGGAGCGTCTCAACGCACCCTTCCTCGAGCGCTTTCACCCTCGCTCCAGGCCTTTCACCGCCGTGAAGCTCGCCGTCTCGCTCGACGGCCAGATCGCCGACGAAAAGGGTCGTTCCCGCTGGCTCTCCGGGGAAGAGGCGCGTGCCTGGGTGCACCGCCTCCGTGCTGGCTACGGGGCCCTGGGGTTGGGGGCGAGTTCGCTCCTGGCCGACAATGCGCGGCTCACGGTTCGGGGTGCGGTGACCCCGCGCCAGCCGCCGATCCGGGTGATTTTCGATCGCTCGGGGCGGGTCGGCCCCGCGCAGGGGATCTTCGCCGATGTGGAAAACGTTCCTGTATGGATGATCGTGAATTCTGAGGTCCCTGCGGCTCGGACAGCCGCGCTCGAGCAGGCTGGCGCGACGGTGCTTGTCGCCGACGGCCTCGGGCCTGCCCTGGCGCAGCTCAGGGAGCGGGGGGTCGAGTCGCTCCTGGTGGAGGGGGGTGGTCGACTCGCGGGCGCCCTGCTCGCTGAGGGATTGCTCGACCGGGTCTATCAGGTCACGAGTCCGCTGTGGCTCGGCGAGGGTCGTCAGGCCTGGGCCGGGCTGGGGGCGCCCAACCTCGGCGAAGCCATTCGCTGGCAGGTCGTGGAACGGAGAGCACTTGGCGCCGACAGCCTGCTGGTGCTGGAGCCCTGATGTTCACCGGAATGATCACCGCCATCGGGCGGCTCCGGAGTGCCGAGGCGTCGGCTGGTGGCCTGCGGTTGGCGATCGAGGCCGATTGGGATGATCTCGTGCTGGGCGAGAGCATCGCCATTGATGGTGCCTGCCTCACCGTCACGGCGCTTCATCAGGGATGGTTCGAGGTGGAGGTTGTGACCACGACGCTCGAGCGGACCGCCTTTGGCGCATATGTGCCCGGCAGGCGCGTGAATCTCGAGCGCGCCCTCGCGATCGGCGACCGGCTCGGCGGGCATCTCGTCCAGGGACACGTGGACGGGGTGGGCACCGTCCTTTCGGTCGAGGAAGTGGGGAACGCCACGGTGATCGAGCTGTCGGTCCCTGCCGCGGTGGCGGAAGTCTCGATTCCCATGGGGTCGGTCACGGTCGAAGGCGTCAGCCTCACGATCAACGCCGTGCACGCCTCGGGCGTGCTCCGGCTGTCGTTGATCCCGTTTACTTTGCTCCACACGACCCTGGGCGAACGGCGTCCGGGTCACGCGGTACACGTTGAGGGAGACACCGTGGGGAAGTACGTGAAGCAGTTCACGATGGCGCATCGCGCCATCCGGGAGGCATAGATGGGTTTCGGCACGATCGAACAGGCCATTGCCGACCTTCGGGCCGGCAAGATGGTTGTCGTGACCGATGATGAGGATCGCGAGAACGAGGGCGACCTCGTCTGCGCGGCGGGTGCCGTCACGCCCGAAATGGTCAACTTCATGGCGCAGTACGGCCGGGGGATGATCTGCCTCGCCCTGACGTCGGAGGAGTGCGACCGGCTCGAGCTCAAGCAGATGGTCGAACGCAATACCGAATCGATGCAGACGGCCTTCACCGTGACCATCGATGCCGAACACCGGTTCGGTGTGACCACCGGGATCTCGGCATCGGACCGGGCCACGACCATCCGCGTTGCGATCGACCCTGCCACGCAACCCGCCGACCTGCGCCGCCCCGGGCACATCAACCCCCTGCGCGCGCGGCCCGGCGGGGTGCTGCAGCGCGTCGGACACACCGAGGCGAGCGTCGACCTGGCACGCCTTGCCGGGTTCCAGCCCGCCGGCGTGATCTGCGAGATCATGAATCCCGACGGCACGATGGCCCGCCTCGCGCAGCTCGAGCAGTTTGCCGCCGAGCACGGCCTGACGCTGATCAGCGTGGCCGACCTGGTCGCCTATCGACTCACCCGGGAACAGCTGGTGCACCGCGTGGCCGATGCACGACTCCCGACTGACGCGGGCGAGTTCCGCGTGATTGGTTATCGCAACGATGTCGACGACGCTGAACACGTGGCGCTCGTCCACGGCGACGTCAGTGGTGAGTCCGACGTGCTCGTGCGTATGCACTCCAAGTGCCTCACGGGCGACGTCTTCCATTCGCTGCGCTGCGACTGCGGTATCCAGCTGCACCGCGCGATGGATCGCATTGTGGCCGAGGGTCGTGGGGTCATCGTCTATCTCGACCAGGAAGGCCGTGGCATCGGGCTGCTGAACAAGTTGCGGGCCTATACCCTCCAGGATGGCGGCGACGACACGGTCCAGGCGAATGAGCGCCTTGGCTTCAAGGCCGACCTGCGCGACTTCGGCATCGGCGCCCAGATCCTGCGTGACCTCGGGCTGTCGACCCTGCGCGTGATGACCAACAATCCGCGCAAGCTCGTGGGGCTCGAAGGCTACGGACTCGAAATTGTCGAGCGCGTCCCGCTCGAGGCCGCCACCACCGAAGAGAACCGCGCCTACCTCGCCACCAAGCGAGACAAGCTTGGCCACCTGCTGGCGCACTGAATGCCGACCGAACGGGAAGGACGGCTCGTTGCCGTGGGGCGGATTGCCATCGTGGTCTCGCGCTATCACGAGCGACTCACGAGCCGGCTGCTCGAGGGCGCACAGGCCGCCTGTACCGATGCCGGCACGGCTCCGGACGCCGTGGATATCCTCTGGGTGAGCGGCGCGTTTGAACTCGGGGTGACGGCCACCGCCGCTGCGCGCAGCGGAGACTACGCGGCCGTCGTGGCGCTGGGCATCGTGGTGCGCGGAGAGACGCCGCACTTTGATTTCGTTGCAGGCGAGACCTCGGCAGCGTTGCGCGCCGCGGCCTCCGAGACGCTCGTGCCAGTCGTCTGCGGCGCGGTAATGCCAGTGGACGGGTGTTTCGTTCAGCCGGTACACGTTCATACCGGGTTCTTTTTTCAGTGCCTCGTAAGTGGCTGTTAGTGTAGTGCTGTCTTTGGCATACAGGTGCAGCAAAGCATCGCCCCGGGGGATCA
>JAZJZU010000025.1:15815-21359 GCA_040389605.1 Gemmatimonadota bacterium | reverse complement strand
CAGTCGGCTTCGGGTTGCTCACCTGCGATACGATGGAACAGGCTGCCGCGCGCTGTGGCGGCGAGGCCGGCAACAAGGGGCACGAAGCCGCCGTGGCCGCGATTCGGACCGCCGACCTGCTGCGCCAGATGCGGGAGCAGTAGATGCTTCGGATCGAATCCAAGCGACGCGCCCGGGCACTGCAGATGCTCTACGCACTCGACACCACCGGCGACATCGATGTGGCCCTGGCCGCGACCGGGCTCGCGCGCCTCACCGGCCCCGAGCCAGGACTGTTCGAGGAAGCGCAGGCGCTCGCCGAGAGTGTTCGCCGCCAGCGTGACGTGCTCGATCGCCACGCGCAGGCAGCGGCCGACAACTGGCGCCTCGACCGTATCGCGACCATCGAGCGCAATATTCTCCGGATCGGGACGCACGAGCTCCTGCTCGGCGTCCTGCCGCCCCGGATCGTGATCGACCAGGCGGTGTGGCTCGCCCACCGCTTTGCCGGTCCGAAGGCACCCGCGTTCATCAACGGCGTCCTCGATCGCGTGGCGCGCGACCTCGGACGACTCTGAGGCGAGCGCGTGAACATCCTCCTCGTCAACTGGCAGGACCTGCGGAATCCGCACGCAGGCGGGGCAGAGATCCATCTGTTTGAACTCTTCTCCCGGCTGGTGCAGCGTGGCCACCGGGTGCGGCTGGTGTGCTCGGGTTTCGCCGGAGCGGCGCCCCGGGAGATTGTCGAGGGGATTGAGGTGCATCGCGTGGGCGATCGCCACTCGTTCGCGCTGAAGGGGAGAGGGGCAATTCGTTCGGCGCTGCGGGAGGAGGGCGCAGACGTCGTCGTCGACGACATCAACAAGCTGCCCCTTTATACCCCATCGCTCACGCCGCTCCCTGTCTACGCCGTGATCCCGCACCTCTTCGGCACCACTGCGTTTGAGGAGGTCAGCTGGCCGATGGCCGCCGTGGTCTGGCTGGCAGAACGCGCGATCCCCTCCGTCTATGCCCGCGCCTGGTTCCACGCGATCAGCGACTCCACGCGCGATGATCTCATGGCACGAGGCGTCCCGCGGGAGCGCATCGCGGTGGTCTACCCGGGTGTGGACACGGTCCGATACACGCCGGCTGGCGATGGCGAGCGCGACACCCCGCCGCGATTCGTCTACATCGGCCGGTTGAAGCGATACAAGGGCGTGGATCAGGCCATCGAGGCCCTCGCAGTCGCTCGCCAGACGCGACCGGAGCTGACGCTCGATATCGCGGGGAATGGCGATGATCGGCCACGGCTCGAAGCCCTCGCCCGGTCTCGCGGCGTGGCGGATGCAGTCCGCTTCCTCGGCTTCGTGAGCGAAGCGCAGAAGCTCTCGCTCTTGCGGCGAGCGGTGGCAAACGTCTTTCCTTCACCCAAGGAAGGGTGGGGGATTACCGTGATGGAGGCGGCAGCGTGCGGCACGCCGTCACTGGCTTCCGACTCACCTGGCCTCCGGGACTCGGTCAGGGACGGTCAGACCGGCCTGCTGGTGCCGCACGGCGATCCCGTGGCGCTGGCCGAAGGAATGCTGCGGCTGGCCGGTGATCCCGCACTGGTTGAGTCGCTCGGCAGCGCGGCGCGGGCTCACGCCGAGCGGTTGAGCTGGGATGCGGCGGCGGATCAGGTTGAATTGCACTTGCAGGATCTCGTGGCGGGGAGGATTCCCCCGCCATCCTTCCAGGGCTGAGGGGGAGCAGTGCGCTTTCGCGACTTTGTGGCGACGGGCGACCAGTTGGGACTCGAGGCGCTCACCGGCGACCTCGGGCTCGACGGGCTCGTCCCCGACGCCGACATCGCCTCGCCTGGGCTCGCGCTGGCCGGCTATCTCGACCGCTTCATTCCCGACCGGCTCCACGTCCTGGGCGAAACCGAAATCACCTATCTCGGCTCACTCGACGAGGCCACGCGCCGCAAGGCGCTCGAGGGCTTCTTCCGCTTTCCGCTCCCGGCCGTCTTCATCACCAAGGGACTGACCCCGCCGGAGCCACTGCTCGAACTGGCGCTCGCCCGGCAGATTCCCGTGTTGCGCACGGGACTCAAGACCGCCGAGTTCTATCGCCGGATCAAGCCGATCATCGAGGAGGCGTTCGCACCGCGAACCACCCTCCACGGCTCACTCGCCGACGTCTATGGCGTGGGGCTGCTGTTCATCGGACGATCCGGCATCGGGAAGAGCGAGTGTGTGCTCGATCTGGTGGAGCGCGGCCACCGCCTCGTGGCCGATGATGTGGTGAAGGTCACGCGTCGTGCCACCGATGTGCTGATTGGCCAGGGGCACGAGCTCGCGGGCCATCATATGGAAATCCGCGGGATCGGCCTCGTCGACATCCCCGTGCTCTTTGGCGTGCGTGCCGTCCGGCAGCAGAAGCGGATCGAGGTCGTGGTGCAACTGGAAGACTGGGAGACCGCTCAGGACGCCGACCGGACGGGACTGCAACGCGACACGATGGCCATTCTCGATGTCTCCATCCCCAAGGTGATCGTGCCCCTCAATCCGGGGAAGAACATCACGGTGGTGTCCGAGGTCGTCGCGATGATGCACCTGTTGCGCTATACCGGCGTCGACGTCGCGACCGCCTTCAATGAACGACTGATTCGCAAGATGCGCGAAAAGCGTGGCGTGCGTGAATACCTGCGGGGCGACATCGAATGAGCAATATCAAGGGCGTCGTGGTCGGACACGGATCGCTGGCGGCAGCGCTGATCGATGCGGTGCAACGCATCGCCGGCAACGACACCGGCCTCGTCGCATTGTCCAACACCGATTGTGATCGAGGCACACTCGAGGATCGGATCCTCAGTGCGGTGGGGGAGGGGCCGGCCCTCATCTTCATCGATATGCCGAGCGGGTCGTGTCTCTTCGCGGCGATGCGACGCCTCGAGGGAATGCCCGGCACGCGGGTCATCACCGGCGTGAACCTCGCGATGCTGCTCGAGTTCGTCTTTCATCGGGACGGCGATGTCGACGCCACGGCGACCCATCTGGTCGACGTCGGGGCCCGGGCCGTCGCACTGCGCGGATGAGCCTTGCTCTCTGCCGGGTGGATGACCGGCTCGTCCACGGCCAGGTCGTGATTGGCTGGGGACGTCCGCTGACGGCCCGGTTCATCGTGCTGGTCGACGACGGTGTCCGGGCGAGCGACTGGGAGCAGGACCTCTACCGGATGGCGGTGCCCGAGGGCGTCGACATCATCTTTGCCCGCACTGCCGAGGCCGTGAATCGCCTGACGGAATGGGCAGCGGACCCGCGTCCCGGCATCCTGCTCACGGGCGATCTCGTCACGATGGCTACACTGCACACTGCGGCTCCCGACATCGTGCACCGGATCAACCTTGGTGGCATTCATCATCGCGCCGACCGGCACGAGCGGCTGCGGTATCTCTATCTCTCGGATGCGGAGGAAGCCCTGCTCGCTCAGCTGCGTGCCTCCGGCGCCGAAGTCACGGCACAGGACCTCCCGACCACCCCCCCCGTGGAAGTGAAGGCGCTCCCGTGACCCCACTCGTCATCATCGCACTGGTCGCGTGGGGTGTGTTCGTGGCAGTCGATCTGGTCACGATGCCGCAGGGACTCTTCTCGCGTCCGCTCGTGGCCGGTACGGTGGCGGGTGCGATTGCCGGGAATCTGACCGCTGGCCTGCTGGCCGGCACGGTGCTCGAGCTCTATGCGCTGGATGTGCTCCCGATCGGGGCATCGCGCTATCCCGACTACGGTCCCGCGGCGGTGGCCGCGGGGGCATCGGCGGCGCTCGTCCCGGACTTCGTCGTGATCGGCGTCGCAGGGCTGGTCGGGTTGCCACTCGCCGTCATCGGCGGCTACACGCTGCACGTGCATCGTCGGAGGAATGCCATCTCTGTGGGTCGGCGTCTCGCACAGGTCTCGGCCGGTGACGCCAGGGCAATCTGGGAGATCCAGCGCAACGCCGTGGTGCGCGACATCGGACGGGGCGTCGTCCTGAGCGTCGCTGCGGTCTTCGCCGCGCTCCTGATGGCACGCGTGGAATGGAGTGAGATCGCGCACGCCAACCTGCTGAACTGGGCCGTGGTGGCTGGGGGGTTGTCGGCCGTGCTCGGTGGCGCGTTGCGCAGCGGCGGCAGTGGCGCACGCCGGCGCTGGCTGGGTGTCGGCCTGGCCGCGGGCCTCTTCGTGGTGCTGGTCCGGTGAAGCCACGGAGCGAAGCGCTGCTGCGCCTGCTCGCCGTCCAGGCCGCCTGGACCTACGAGCGGATGTCGGGCATTGGTGTCGGCCACGCTGCTGCGCCCCTGCTGCGCGATCTCTATGCGCAGCGCTCCGCGCAGGAGCGCCGCGCGGCGGTGGCCCGATCGGCCGAGTTCTTCAATTCACACCCCTATCTCGCGGGCGTCGCAGTGGGGGCCGTTGTGCGCGCAGAGCGCGACGGAGTGCCAGGCGAGGCGATCGTCCGCTTGCGGACCGCACTCTCCGGTCCGCTCGGGGCGCTGGGTGATCAACTCGTCTGGGCCGGAGAGGTGCCCGCGCTCGTCGGGATCACGCTCGTGCTGACGCCCTGGCTGGGTGCCTGGGCCGTGGTGGGAATGCTCGTGATCCACAACGTGCTCCGCTTCTGGCTCACCTCCTGGGGTCTCGATCTCGGACTCCGGGAAGGACTGGGTGTCGGCTCCGCGTTGCAGCGCAGCTGGCTGCCGCACGCGGCCGCCCGGGCGCAGAGCGTCGCCGCCTTAAGCGTGGGACTGGCCATTCCGGTGATCGCCTGGGACCTGCTCGATGGCGTGCCGGTCACCACTGGAGCAGGGATTGTGGGCGCAATGCTGCTGGGCGCAATCCTGATGCTCAGCCCCTGGACTCGCGAACGGATCACCGGACTGCGGATCGGGCTCGGTCTGCTCTTCGTGGCCCTCGTGCTTATTGGAGGACTCCGATGATCGAACGCGAAACCGTGATCGTCAACTCGCTCGGGATGCACGCCAGACCGGCCGCACAGATTGTCCGGCTCGCGGCGACCTTCAATGCCAGCCTCGAGCTCGAGTGCGATGGTCAGACGGTGAACGGCAAGAGCATTATGGGCGTGATGATGCTGGCAGCAGAGCAGGGCGCCACGGTCCGGATCCGCGCTGACGGCCCCGATGCCGAGGCGGCAGTCAATGGCGTGGTGGCGCTGATCGCCACAGGATTCGGCGAATCGTGATCGATCGCCTGCTTCAGGGAGTCGGGGTCTCGCCCGGTGTTGCCGTGGCGCGCGCCATTATCGTCCGTTGGTCGTTTCCCACGCTGCCGAACCGCACCATCACGCCCACTGAGCAGGACACCGAGATCGCACGGCTCCACAGCGCCGTCGCGGCCACGGTGGCCCAGCTGGTCAGCCTGCGCGAGCGTACGCTGTTGCGCGCGGGGCCCGAAGCGGCGGGCATCTTCGATGCCCAGATCATGATGGTGAACGACACGGAATTTCTCGACGGTGTCGAGAGCCTGATCCGCAAGGGCAACCTCTCGGCCGAGACGGCCTACGAATTCCGGGCGCTCGAGCTTCGAAACGCCTGGCAGGCTTCGC
>JAZJZU010000025.1:15338-15805 GCA_040389605.1 Gemmatimonadota bacterium | reverse complement strand
CAATAACAGGATAGAACAAACGTTCGATGTCGTCGGAAGAAATGCGACCCACTGCTTGTTCCTTTGTAATAACTGGCTTCACAGCCAACTCAGCATACTTCTTTGGCAAATATCCTTTTTTCACCAAATCATTGGCCTGCTGCGCGATCGCATCGCGGACCTCAACGCCATCCAGTTGCGGACGCTGGCGCACCTGATGGGCCGCCCCACCGAAGAGGCCTGGCTCGGCGAGATCACCGAGCAGGTCGTGGTGGTCGTGCACGAGCTCTCACCCGGGCTCACGGTGCAGCTGGATCGCGAACACGTCGTGGGCTTCGTGACCGAGGAAGGTACCCGTACATCGCACGCGGCGATCCTCGCCCGGAGCCTCGGCATTCCGTGTGTGATGGGCATCGTGCGGGGGCTCGCGCGGGTCGAGAACGGCGCCGACGTCGTCGTGGACGGGAGCCGGGGGACCGTGTTGCTGG